>DASRJA010000257.1:0-2220 GCA_035649695.1 Mycobacterium sp.
TAGTGGACGTACTCGCCGCCGCCGAAAGCTTGGGCGATTTCACGGCAGCGCGACCGGAAGTCGTCCTCGTCTATCACGAAGACCGGGGTGCCGAACTCAGCCGCGATGTCAGTGATGCGCACGCCGGCGATCGACACCACACCGTCGGCACCGCGAACGGTGTTGCGCGGCCACACGTTCGGGGCAAGGTTGAGCATTTCGGCCGGGGACTGCGGCCGGGGCGGGGCGCCGCCGTGGTGGACTTCCTCAGCGTGCCGGGGCCCGGCGGGATGAGCGATCACATGCGCTCCGGCGCGGTAACACCAAGGATGGCAAGGCCGTTCGCGATGACCTGGCGGGTGGCCTGGCACAGCGCGAGTCGCGCGGCGTGCAGATCGCTGGGCGATTCGTCGCCCTGCGGCAGCACCCGGCAGGAGTCGTAGAACCGGTGATAGTCGCCGGCCAGGTCCTCCAGGTAGCGGGAGACGCGGTGCGGTTCACGCAGGGCCGCAGCGGTTTTCAGAACACGCGGGAATTCGCCGAGGTTGCGAATCAGCGTGCCTTCCTTGTCGTGCGTGAGCAGCTCCAGGTGCTCGGCGCTGGGACTGAGGCCTAGCTCGGCAGCATTGCGGGCCAGGGCCGACAGCCGGGCGTGCGCGTATTGCACGTAGTAGACCGGGTTTTCGTTGGACGCCGACGACCACAACTCGAGATCGATGTCGATCGGAGTGTCGACCGAAGAGCGGATCAGCGAATACCGGGCGGCGTCGACGCCGATCGACTCGACGAGGTCGTCGAGCGTGATGACGGTGCCGGCGCGCTTGCTCATCCGGATCGGCTGGCCGTCGCGGACCAGGTTGACCATCTGCCCGATGAGCACCTCGACGGTTGCGGGGTCCTCGCCGAGGGATGAGGCGATGGCCTTGAGCCGGGCGATGTAGCCGTGGTGGTCGGCGCCGAGCATGTAGATGCACAGGTCGAACCCGCGCTCGCGCTTGTCGAGGTAGTAGGCGATGTCGGCGGCGACGTAGGCGGGCGCGCCGTCGCTCTTGATGACGACACGGTCCTTGTCGTCACCAAAGTTGGTGGTGCGCAGCCAAACTGCGCCGTCCTTCTCGTAGACCTTGCCGGCTTCGCGAAGCTTGGCGATGGCCTGGTCGACCCGACCGGAGGTGTGCATCGAGTCTTCGTGGGTGAAGACGTCGAAGTCGGTGCCGAAGTCGTGCAGCGACTGCTTGATGTGGGTGAACATCAGGTCGACGCCGATGGCGCGGAAGGTCTCGCGTTGCTCGGCGTCGGGCAGGCTCAGCGCGTCGGGCTCCTTGACGAGCACCTGGGCGGCGATCTCTTGGATGTAGTCGCCGGCGTAGCCGTCGTCGGGCGTCGGCTCGCCCTTGGCTGCGGCGATCAGGGAGTTGGAAAACCGGTCGATCTGGGCACCGTGGTCGTTGAAGTAGTACTCACGCACAACCTTGGCGCCCTGGGTGGCGAGCAGCCGGCCCAGCGCGTCGCCGACGGCGGCCCAGCGGGTGCCACCGATGTGGATGGGCCCAGTCGGGTTGGCGGAGACGAACTCGAGGTTGATGTTGGAGCCCTTGAGCGCGTCGGAATCGCCGTAGTTAGCGCCTGAGGTGATGACGTTGTTGACGATGACGCCCTGGGCGGAAGCCTCGATGCGCAGGTTGACGAACCCGGGCCCTGCGACGTCGGCCGAGGCGATGCCGTCTTGGTTGGCCAAGGCGGTCGCCAGCCAGCCGGCCAGCTCACGGGGGTTGGCGCCGACCTTCTTGGCGAGCTGAAGGGCAATGTTGGTGGCGTAATCACCATGCTCGGGATTGCGGGGACGCTCGACGGTGACGGTCGCCGGCAACGCGGAGGTGTCAAGGCCATGCTCGGACAGCACCGCGGCGGCGGTGGTCTTGAGCAGCTCGGCCAGGTCGGCGGGGGTCACGAGGGTCCATCCTATGGTCTTGGGTGATCAGCCCCCGAATCCGTTTCCCGTCGTCTGAATGCGTTAGGCTGTCGGAGCCCATCGGCGCACTCTCTTCGATGTGCGCCCCCGTAGCTCAGGGGATAGAGCGTCTGCCTCCGGAGCAGAAGGCCGCAGGTTCGAATCCTGCCGGGGGCACAAGCCTTAGATGCAGGTCACAGGCGATTTCCGCCTCAGCCTAACAGGCCCCGTGCCCCAAGCATGCCTTTCCGTTGCCAACGTGCCGAGGCCCGGCTGACAAGAAAAGCCCC
>DASRJA010000258.1:0-4855 GCA_035649695.1 Mycobacterium sp.
TAGCGCGGGCCACGCTGGTGCAATACCGGCGCTCGACTGCGCCGCCCGGCCGACTATGGACCGCGCCAATCTCACTCGTACAGCCGCCGCCACCGGACGACTCGATACTGCCGTTCGTGGGTAGCGATGATGCGGGTTGGACGAGATCGCCGGCGGCGCATCAGAACGACTCGCGTAAGCGCTTCTACAACGACGGCATCAAAGTGCTTGCGGGGGAGAAGAACTCCCCATTTGTCCGGGCCGTCATGATCGCCGAGGCGACAAGTTTGGTGACCAATCTGGGTACGCAGGGCATCGGCTATATCAACGGTGACCTGACAGCGGCATTCTCTCGGCTACCCGTTGACGACTGGATCTGCATCCAGGGGGATTCGCACTGGGCGTCAGACGGGATCTCCGTCGGCACAGCGACACTGTTCGATACTCGCGGTCCGTTCGGTTCGGGAATGGTCACCGCCGTGGCCAATCCCGCAGCCCAGATCGACTTTTCGAGCGAATCAATTCCGTTGAAGGGTCTCAACTACGAGTAACGGTCATGCAGGTCAGCACCAACCAAAACACCCCCGCCTTTCAGGGGCGTCCCCGGGAGTGGATGAGTTGCTTTCGGATGGCTTACGCGGAGTTGGCGCCACACTGATCGGCGCGCGGGTGACATCGACTTCCGGCTTCTGAGTTGGCTCCGGTGCGGCGGGACGCGTCCATTGGGGCTGGTTGTACGTCGGGGCGGAGCCGGTGTCCTCGGCCGGAGGTGGCGGCGGCTGCGGGGGTGGCGGCGGCTGCGGGGGCGGTGGAGGCGGCGGGGGAGCATTGGTCGGAGTTGGGCGAACGCTGCGCGGGGCAGGCTGGGTGCTCGTCGGTGCCTGTGGTGACACCGAGGTCGACTGCCCAGGGCTTGTCGAAGAACTATCGGGCCACAGGAGCACGACAATCGGCACGACCACAGCCGCGGCCGCCGCGGCGATCAGCGCGACCTTTGTCTGCTTCGTGCGGTACCACGGCGGCGGCGGGGACCGGAACGTCAACGTGCTGTTGTTCGGGGCGCGAAGCTGACCGTTCACCGTCCATGGGGTAGGTGGTGAAACGAGCCGACGGGTCGGCGGTGCAGGGCGGTCGACTTCGCGAGGAGGCTCGACTTCGCGCGGGGGTTCGACTTCGCGCGGGGCCTCGTATCGTTCTTCCCGGACGTAGCTGACTTGTTCCATGCGCGGATGTGCGGCGACTTCACCGACTGACATGGGATCGGCAACCTGCTCGCGACCGAACCACCCGTCGTCGTCATACGGGTCGCCCTGCCGGTAATCGAAGCCCCAATCCGGCGGGGCCTCGCGCTCAGTCACGTACCGATGCTAACGCCCACGTGCAGGGCGGTGGCGAATCAGACGCTATCGGGGCAGTTCACGCATGGAACTGCGGTATCAACCTATTTCGATTAGTAAGCGCCGACCGTCGCTTCTGTGGCAGTGGATTTCTGGCCCAGCGTGCGTAGCGACCGTCCGAGCCTAGCGGCGGCTGTCAATGTTTTGCTCGACACGTGGGTGCGGCCGAAATGCAGGAGGAGGGTGGTTCGCAAAGCGCCTGATTCGCATGGCATGTTGCCATGTAGGCTGCGATAGCCCCAGAACAGATAAAGGTTTCCGACTTCCATGTCGATCTTTTTCAAATCGCCAGTGCGGTCGAGCCTCCGCAGGATGTGACTGCGATAGAACCTGCTCTGCCCAATGGCTTTATCAATGATGTGGACAAGAACAAAGCGCCGAAAAGGCCGCTTGTTGAGTAGGGCTACGAATTCGCCCGCGTTACCGGGTTCGGCGTCGGGCAAAAATATCGGCACAATCATCGTTACGATACTGGCATCGTAATGAAACCCAAATGCGTCACTTTCGCCCCGTGGTTCGGCAGCTACGCGCAATGCAGAAACGATGAGCTCCGGCTCGGCGTCTGGAAAGCGGGTGCGCGCAATCTCACTAAGCAGCGACACAACTGCGCGATTATTGACGAAAGCATCTGCAGCGCTTTGACCTTCACCCTGAGGTAGGTCGATGAGATGGTCGCGCACACCATGATTCAACAGCCAATCCTGAACCTCGGCGCGCACATCAGCCAGCCATTCTGTCGGAATAGCATTCTCAAGGCACACCACTCCGGTTTCATCAAGCTGGTCGACGATTCTGAGTGGGTCGCCATATTTGATTAGCGGCTGCGTCATTGTCGGAGAAGTATAAGTGATCTCGACGAATTGAAGTATCGGTGAATCGATCGTGTGAGCCACCCCACATTTAAGCTGATTGCGGGCTGTGCGCATGCTATGCGGGTGCTGTTTGGGTCCTTGGCGGGCACAATTTAAGCCGATGTCAAACGATGGCCCCGTGGCTAAATGTGTGTTTCGTGAGTCAAAGGGCAGGGGGATACCGAATCCGTCACAGTGACGTATGACGTGGCCGTAGACGTTTCGGGTGAGCAGCGTTCCGGGGCAAGCAGATTCGATACGATGCTCAATCGCCATCGTCAAACGGGGGCGACCGGGCTTCGCCGGGTCCCGCGAGCGGTCGGATCCACTCAGCAAAAGTCTTCGATCGTTTCGACCCTCGCCGATCGTCATCGGCGTAAATTCCTTGGCGCTGCAGATCCCTCGGCGAGCAAGGAGCCATGATGGGTTACGTCAGGTATGTCGGCCGGGTCGGGGCGTTAGCAGTCGCGCTCGGAATTGGATCTGCAGTAGCGACCATGCCGGGCGTGGCCCTAGCGGAACCATCGGACACGAGCTCGTCGTCCAGCTCCTCACCGTCGGGTTCGTCGAGTACGTCGGCTTCGTCGTCCACTGACAAGGACAATCCGTCGAACCTCACGCCCAGTTCGGCGTCGACGACAACAACGACGGATACGGACGGCTCGTCGTCGACGGATTCGTCGGCGACGCCCGATCCGAGCACCCGCGTCGTCCAAAGTACGGGCGGCGCACAGGCAAGCTCAACGGCATCCGAGACCGACGAACCATCCACGGCCGGCAGCTCATCCGGTGATCACGATGGCGTCTCGAACACGCCGACACCATCACCACCAAAGCCGAAAGCCGATACAGACGGCGCCAAGAAGTCATCACCAAGCACGTCAGCAGCGGCCGCGACTTCTTCGATACCACAAGGGGATCCGGCGGCCAGCACGTCAACGTCGCAGTCGCCGAGCGCATTTCGATTGACCAACGCGACATCGGGATCGGACCTTCGAACATTCACCCTGGCCATGCCGGCCACAGAGTCATCGCCAACGGCGTTGGCGGATACACCAACCGCCGCGGTTGCCCCGCGGGTCGCTTCCGCCCCGTTCAGTGGACCGTTGGCGCCGCTGAACATCGTCACGAGCGTGCTGTCGACCGTGCTGGAGTGGGTCGGCTTCGGCCCATCGATGACCGCCAGTCCGGAAACGCCGGTGCAGACGCCGCTGTTGTGGACGCTGTTGGCCTGGGTGCGCCGCGAGATCGAGCAGACCCTCAATCCGACGTTCGCCGCACACACACAACCGGTCGCCGCGCTCACGGTGGAGAGCCCGAACTTGCTGGTGAACCCGGGTGCCGAACTCGGTGACCCATCCTTGTCGGGATACAGTTCGGTGACCGTGCCGGGCTGGACGGTGACCGGCACGCCGACCGTCATCGAATACGGCACCCTGCGCCGTTTTCCGTGGCCGACCGCATCGCCAGGGCCGACATTCCCGGCGTTTCTCGGTTTTCCCACCTCCGCGTGCGCGCCCGCCGACAGCGGCGAGCAGTTCTTCGGTGGTGGGCCCGTCGCGACATCCACACTTACCCAAACTGTCGACCTCAGGGCCGCCGCAGTCGACATCGACTCCGGCACAGTGCCTTACGAGCTGAGCGGAGCCCTCGGTGGCTTCATCATCGATCCGTCAGCCGCCTCGGTGACCGTCGAGTTCCTCGGCGCCAACGGACTCCTGCTGGACACCGGCGGAATCCGGCCGGTCACCGTGCTGGACCGCTTCTTCCTGACTCGGCTGATCGAACGCGAAACCACGGGGATGATTCCGGTGGGCACCCGCAGCGCGCGGGTGGTCGTGACGCTAAAGGACTGCAACCCCATACTCGGCAACTACAACAACGCCTATGCCGACAACCTCTCGTTCACGGTCGGCGCTACGGGCCTCGCCCCGGCACCACTCACGCCACCGTTGTCGACTGTCGGCGACCTCGATCACGTGTTCATGGTCTACATGGAAAACAAGGGCTTTTCCGATATCGTCGGCAGCCCAAACGCGCCGTACCTCAACGGTCTTATCGGCAACTACGGCCTCGCGTCGAATTACTACGCGCTGACCCACCCCAGCGACCCGAATTACTATCCGATCCTCGGTGCATCAGACTTCGGCATCAATTACAACTGCCCCGCGAACTGCTTCGACCAGCCGAACCTGGCCGACAACATCGAGTTGGCGCGCAAGACATGGGCAGGCTATATGGTGGGCGGAGGCGGTTACAGCACGCCCACCGACCGGCTGCCTTTCCTCGCCTTCAGCGACATCTACAACGACCCCGCCCGCGTCACGGGCCACCTGTTCGACCTGACCGAAATGGCGGGTGATCTCGTCGATCCTGACACCGCCCCGGACTTCGTGTGGTTCGCTGCCGACGACGCCACCAACATGGAAGGACCCACCGATACCCTCATCGGCATCATCCAATGGGCTCTGAGCCAGCTCACTCCGAAAGTGCTTGGCGGACATCAGTACAACGTGGCCGCGGGCGACGCCTGGCTCAAGGAGACGCTGCCCCTCATCATGGACTCGAACACCTGGAACGACCCCGGTGAGAGAAGCGCCATCTTCCTGACGTTCGACGAGGACTACA
>DASRJA010000259.1:0-5198 GCA_035649695.1 Mycobacterium sp.
TGGTGACCGACGACACTTCGGCGTCGACCGCGTCGATGTTGACGACCCGGTCCCTCTCGGTGCGGAACCTCGGGTCTTCGATCAGCTCGGGCCGGCCCAGCGCGGTCGCCACGCCACGCCAGTGCCGCTCGGAGATGCAGATGATCGCCAACCACCCGTCGCTCGCCTCGTAGATGTTGTACGGCGCAACCGCCATCCCCGAGTGGCGGTTACCGGTGCGCTCGGGCAACTCTCGGTCGGGATTGTTGTGCAGCCCACCGAGACTCGACGCCAACATCGGATAGATGGTGTCGTGCATCGACACCTCGACGATCTGGCCCCGCCCCGTGCGCTCGCGCTGGAACAGGGCCGCGCTGATCGCCCCGAATAGATGAATGCCGCCGGAGAAGTCCACGAACGCGGCCCCGGACTTGGTCGGCGGCCCGTCGGACTGTCCTGTGCTCGAGGCGCTGCCCGACATCGCCTGCACGGTGATGTCCATCGCCGACATGTGGGCGTACGGACCCGTAGACCCGTAGCCCTTGCCGCAGGCCACGACGAGACGCGGATTGTGCTCGAGAAGTCGCGCCGCGCCCAGCTGGAGGCGCTCCATGGTGCCCGGCGCGAAGTTCTCGATCAGCACGTCGGCCGTCTCGACCAGGTCGAGCAGCGCCTGACGACCGGCATCGGTCTTCAGGTTCAGCACGACGCTGCGCTTGTTGGAATTGAGCATCACGAACTCGTGAGACTCGACCGGCTGATGCGAGCGGAAGCGCAACTGTTCCCCGCCGGGGGGCTCAATTTTGATCACGTCGGCCCCCAACTGTGCGAGCAGAAGCCCGCAGTACGGGCCGTTGTAGATCTGCCCCAGTTCGAGGACCCGGATGCCGTCAAATGCCTGTGGCATGACCCGTCCGATCACGAGCCGACAACGCCGGCGGCGCCGCCGTGGATGTAGCCCACCGGCCCGGTGCCCTGTGCCGCCGAGACGGTTTCGGTCACGTGCTGAATGGAGGTCGCGTCGTTGATGTGGGCCAGCGTGCCGTCCTGGTTGAATCCGATTTGCGCGCCTTCCATCCACAGCAGCACAACGGTGTCCTCGGTGTTGTCCTCGGGGCAGTAGAAGGTGTGCACCGAGCCGCCGGGCTCATACAGGTAGGACCCAGCGGTCTGCGGTTGCGTCGGGTACTCGGCGTACTTCCAGCAGCCCGAGAACGTGTACACCTCGGCCGTGCCGGTGTGGTAGTGGATTGGCAGGAGGCAACCGGGCGCCATCCTGGCCATGAGGACCACCTGTCCCTTTTCGGGGTCCAGGCGCAGCGGCTGGATGTGGATACCGGGGCCCATAGCGTCCTTGAGCAGCGGAATCTGGTCGATGTTGACGGTCAGGAGGTCGTCCTGCGGCAACGCGACCAACGGCAGCGGGACGCCGCTGTCGGTGCGGAACATGCCTGGGGAGACAGGTGCGGTCATGATTCGACCCTTTCGATCGTACGTATTTACGGATTGAAATCCGAATATCCGGATCACATGGCTGACTGTACTGTGACTCGCGCCTCGTTGCAAGTGCCGATCCGCACTTGTATTGATGGGCGTGCTGGCCTCGCGCACGCCCACGCGCATCGCGCAGTCGACCGAATGATCCACACCCCTCGAGACATCCCTGGGCTATGAATCACGCAACGTGGAGGCGGCTCGTAGCACACGACGCGGCAAGCGAATCGTGAAGGCATGCCCCGGATTCGGGGATAGGTCTTGCCGCCGGTGACGCTTACGTGGCGTCCGGCAACGACGCTGAGCTGCTCAAGCGATGGCGTGTGTCGGGTTCACGCGTCGGCGCGCAGGCGGATGATCGGGATTGTGCGATGGCACCGCGCGGCGCGCCGCCGATAGTCAGGCCAGAGTGGGTAGACCCGGTCGGCCATGGCCCAGATGCGCTTTCGTTCGGCGGCGTCGCTGACCGCACTCGCGGTCAGCACCGGTCCGCCGCCGTTCGTTGCAATCTGCGCGCGGGGATTCGCGCTGAGGTTGTGGTACCAGGCGGGGTGTCTGTCGGCGCCGTAGTTGGAGGCGATCACGATCACGTCCGGGCCGTCGTGAAAGTAGAAGACTGGGTTGGTGCGCGGTTGACCGGTTTTGGCCCCGGTGGTGGTGAGCAGCGCTGAAGGCAGCATCAGTCCCATGGCCAGCCGGCCCCCGGTGGCTCGCAGCAGCCACGGGTCGACCTTTGGCGCGATGCTCTTCGCGAGCCACCGGCCGACGCCGGTCCGCAGGAAGGCAGCGTAGGCGCGGACCCGGCGGCTGACACTTGCGGGCGGATTGACCTGTGGCAGATCATCGGTCGCAGTGCTCGGTGACTCGTCGCGCGTGGTCATGGTGACGGGCGCCCTTCTGCAACTTGGTGATCGCGACCGTGTCCTGACGGCTCGAAGATAATCACCTGGCGCACGCCATTTCGCTCCATGTGGCTGTCATGCGCCGGCCACATCTCGATAAGCCTCGGCATGTTGCGCGCGACCTCATCATCTGTAGCCGGTCGCGACAGATAAGTTGCAGCCGTGCCGCCGATCTCGATGCGTGCCTTTGGATCGGCGAGCAGGTTCTTCGGCCAACTGGAGGCTGCTTCCAACCCGAAGTTCTCGCAAGCGGCGACGAGGTTCTTACCATCGCGCACGTAGTGCAGCGGAACCGTTCGATCTTTGCCGGTTCTTCTGCCTCTCGTCGTGAGCAGCATTGTCGGCAGCCGGGGACCACTCATGGAGAATCGGCCTCGGCTGGCGCGGATCAGCACCCGGTCTACCCGGGAGCCGACATGCTTCATGAACAGGGAGAACCAGCCGTAGTGGCCGATCCGCCGCATCACGCGGAGATACAGCCCATAAGGCCCACCCGTCGTCGGACCTACGCGCGGTTGGTCCTCGTCAGCTGCGGTCATACATCCAACCCTTGTTCGTATTTACGTATGTATATCCAGATATCTGGATCACGGCGTGACTGTACTGTGACCCGCGCCTCGGTGCAAGTCCCTGTCTGGGGGCCTGTCGGGCTTGCTACCGTCTGCCGCATGCCTGCCCGTCCGCATCGCACGGTCGACCGAGTCGTAGAGATCCTCGAAACCGTGTCGCTGAGCCAGCGCGGCGTCACTTTGGCCGAACTGGCAACTGCTATGGGCGCGGCGAAGAGCTCCGTTCAGGAGCTGACCAACGGCCTTCTTGCGCGCGGCTATCTCATCGAAGAGGACCGCCGTTTCCACCTCGGGCCGGGCCCGTTCATCCTGGCCGCTCGCGCAAACAAGCTTGCGGCGCTCTCCCTCAATCATGAATTTGTCGCCGAGTTGAGCAAGGTGCTCGACTGCACTGTCCTGGTTGGGGTGCGCGTCGGCGACTCCATCGTCTTCACAGACTTCGTGGGCGAAGAGTCACCCAGCCTTTCGTTCGTTGCGCGCACCCACGCCCGTCGCCCCCTCTATACCAGCGCCGCCGGAAAGACCCTCCTCGCCAACGTTCCCGACGACGAGATGTATCGTCTCCTCGATCTCGTCAGCCCCGAGCAGGCAGGCGAAGTCCGGCAGTTTCTTGCTGAGCTTCCCGAAATCCGTTCGCGCCAATTGGCTTTCAACCGTGGTATCACGTTGGCGGACGCGTACGCCGTGGCCACTCCCCTGCTGGCACCCGACGGCAGTCTGATCGCAGTGATCAGTGCAGCCGTCGACGCATCACAAGCGAACCGTCTCGACGACATCGGTGAAGAGCTCAAGAACAGCGTTGCCTCCCTCGGCCCGAAATACGGGCTCGACACACGCTGAAACGGGCGTATGACCTCAGATCACGCTCTGCGGCGCGCGTCGTCGCGCTAACTAACCTGTCTTCGGGTTGACGGCTTTGACCGTCAGCCGCAACGCCTGTCGTCGGAGCGCGGCCTTGGCGCGGTCACGTCCGCCCACCGGTATTAGTGGCGGCGCGGTGCCGAGACGCGGAAATAGCGCAAGGGCGTTTGTTCTGTCGATCGCTGCGCGGCTGGCTGCGTCGAGGTTCGGATACGTCTCGAGGCCCACGGCAAAGTACTGACCGGCCGCGGTGGGCGCGAACGGCCAGTCCGACCCGAAGGTGATGTGTCCCGGTTTCGCGAACGCCAGCAGTGTCGGCAGTGCGGCGGCGCTGGACGACAGCGCGGTGTCGAAGTAGAAGCTCGAGAAGTCGTCGAGTGTGTCGGCCGGGCTGGCACCGGTCTCGGCCATGATCGCGACAGCCATCCGGTGCGAGGCGTACGGGACGAAGCCGCCGGCGTGGCTGAGGATTAACTTGATGTTCGGGTACTTGCGCCGAATACCGTTGCGCACCAACAGGTACGCGGCGCGGGTGGTGTCCAGCAGGAAGTCGGCGGCGAACGGGGCGACGCCGGGCACGCTCGGGCCGGGCAGATCGGCCGGATGAATGAACACCACGGCCGAACGTGCATCGAGCGCGGCCCACAGGTCATCCTGACCGTCCTCGCCGAGGTAGGTGCCGTCGTTGTTGGCCAGTAGCACGACCCCGTCGGCGTTCAGATCGTCGAGTGCGCGCACGGCCTCGACCACGGATTCGTTGATGTGCGGCATGGGGACGGTCGCGAAGAACCCGAACCGCTCCGGCTGAGATGCGACGAGATGGGCGCTGTAATCGTTCAGGTCGCGGGCCAGCGCGACTGCATCGGCCGGGTTGGACAAGAACGTCGTCCCTGGGGTGGAAACCGACAGAATGGCCGTGGCGACGCCGAGCTCGTCCATCGTTTGCAGCGACCCCTCCGGGCTCCAGTTGGGCAGAGCTCGGCCGCCGGCTTCATCGATGCCCGCTTGGCGCAATATGTCTCGGTAGTCGGGCGGGATCATGTGGTGGTGGGTGTCAATTCGCAACATCGATATCCCTCGCGGTCGTTCGGATGACTGGCACGGTACGGCCGACGCCGAACGCGTGGACGGCCGTGCAGAACAGGTGCTGATCGCTCACGGCGGCTGCGACCTCGGACGAGGCGATGACGTCCTCGACTTCGTCTCGGCCTCTCGTGCCGAAGATGACGGCGCCGTGATAGCGCCGATGCGGCGGGTTGTCGTGGGCTACGCCGAAGGTCGAGTGAGCCACGGGCGCCAAGGCCAGGAAGCCGTAGGTCCGAACATCACACGCTCCCGCGGCATGCAGCGCCGGCCCCAAGCGAGTGTGGACGAACGCGCGAAAAGACCGTCC
>DASRJA010000260.1:0-7715 GCA_035649695.1 Mycobacterium sp.
GTAGAGGGTCAACAGGCTGGTGAGCACGCCGCCGCCGACCAGTAGCCACGCCAACACCGAACCGTTCTGCGCGCCCGCTTCCAGCAGGGCCACCTTGCCGATGAACCCCGAGAACGGCGGAATTCCACCGAGATTGAGCGCAGGCACCACGAACAGGAACGCCAGTAACGGGCTGGCCGCGGCCAGGCCGCCGAGCCGCTGCATCGTCGACGCACCCGCTTGGCGTTCGATCAGGCCGACCACCAGGAACAGTGTCGTCTGCACCACGATGTGGTGTGCCACGTAATAGATGGCCCCCGACATGCCGAGCTGACTCGACAGCGCGATGCCAAACACCATGTAGCCGATGTGGCTGACGAGCGTGAACGACAGCAGACGTTTGACGTCGCTCTGGGCGATTGCGCCGAGGATGCCGATCAGCATTGTCAGCAGCGCAGCCACAAGCAATAGCGGGTCGAGCCCACCGGTGGGGAACAGCAGCGAGTGTGTCCGAATGATCGCGTACACACCGACTTTCGTCAGCAGGCCGGCGAACACCGCGGTGACTGGCGCCGGCGCGGTGGGATACGAGTCCGGCAGCCACGTCGACAACGGGAACACTGCGGCCTTGATGCCGAATGCGACCAGGAGCACCGCGAACAACGCGGTGCGGGTGCCCGCCGACACTCCGTCGAGTCGCACGGCCAGTTCGGCGAGGTTCAGCGTTCCGGTGGCTGCGTATACGAGCGCGATGCCGAACAGGAACACCATCGACGACACCATCGAGACCATCACGTAGGCGATGCCCGCGCGGACGCGGTCCTTGCTGGCACCGATCGTCAGCAGCACGAAACTCGCCGACAACAGGACCTCGAACCCGACGAACAGATTGAACAGGTCGCCGGCCAAGAATGCCGTGCAAACGCCGGCCGACAGCACCAGGTAGGTGGGCAGGAAGATCGAGACCGGTTGACGCTCATCGCCGTCGCGGATGCCCTGCCCGATCGCGTAAAAGACCACGCACAGCAACACAATTGACGACACCACGAGCATCAGCGCAGAAAGTCGATCCACCACCAGTGTGATGCCGAGCGGGCCCATACCGGATTCCGTCGGCCCCCAACCGCCGACTTGCAGCACCAGCGTGCCATCGCGGTCGGTGAGGTAGACCAGCGCAGCGCACACCGCGACCACCACACACAGCGCGGCCAGGGCGATGGCCCGCTGCAACCGGGGTCTGCGGCCGGCGAACAATGTCAGCGCGGCGCCGACCATCGGGATCAGCACCGGCAGCGGCATCAGGACGGAAGGGGTGCTCATCGCGAGCCGTCCATCCCCGGCAGTGCGTCGAGCTCGTCGGGCAGGTCGGTGTCGCGGGCCGGCTCGGCGCGCAGACGGTCCACATCGAGCGCCGAGGCCTCCTCCGCAGACAGCTTCGAGACCCTGGTGTCCTCGGGGTCGTCGGTGACCTCCTCCTCTGTGGTCAGCCGATATGACCGGTAGGCGAGTGCCAGCACGAACGCCGCGATACCCATCGTGATGACGATGGCGGTCAGGATCATGCCCTGCGCCAACGGATCTGCCGTGGTGGTTTCACCGTTGCTGGTCCTGCCCCGTATCGGCGGGTTGCCGGATGGACTGCCGACGGTCAGGATCAGCAGGTTGATCGCGTTGCCGATCAGCAACAGTCCCAGCAACATTCGCGTCATGTTGCGTTCGAGCAGCAGGTAGACACCCGCGCTGGTAAGCGCTCCGATGAGGATCAGGGGAACTACATAAGTCGTCATCGCACTGGAGCCTCCACCGGCTGCCGCTCGCTCACGTCCACGTCCACCCGCGCGCCGAGGCTGCGCAGCACGTCGAGCACGAGGCCGACAACGATCAGATACACACCAAGGTCGAAGAACAACGCGGTGACGAACTTGACGGTGCCCAGCACCGGCACATCGATCTGGACCAATGCCGACGACAACACCGGTGCGCCGACCAGCAGCGACGCCACCGCAGTACCGGCGGACAGCCCGAGCCCCACGCCCAGAATCTTTCCGGCGTCCAGCGGCAGCGTCTCGCCGAGTTCGTAACGGCCGCCGGCCAGGTAGCGCAGCACCAATGCGAGACCCGCGGTGAGCCCGCCTGCGAAGCCGCCTCCTGGGGTGTTGTGTCCCGCGAAGAAGAAGTACGCCGACAACACCATGATGAGCGGGAAGATCATGCGGGTGGCGACCTCGAGCACCAGAGACCTGTGTTCCGGGTCGCGCAGTTCGCTGCCGCGCAGCCAGGTGACGTCGCCGACTGCCGGGCTGTGATTGGTGAAGGCGGAGGCCCGGTCGGTGTCCGAGGGGCCGGCATCGGCGACGCGCGGCGCCGCCCCAAAACGCCTGTGCCGAAACACCATTGAGGCGACGCCGGTGGCGGCGACCAGCAGCACAGAAATCTCGCCAAGGGTGTCCCAGGCCCGGATGTCCACCAGCAGCACGTTGACGGTGTTGGCGCCATGTCCGCGGAAATACGCCGCGTCGGGCAGCAATTCGGCAATCGGGGTACCGGTGCGGGCCGCCATCGCGAACACCGCCAACGTCGTCACCGCTGCGCCGACAGCCAGCGCCAACGCCGCGCGGGGCAGCCGGTACCGCTTGATGTTCGCGCTGTCGGTTTCCGCGGGAAGCGTGCGCAGCACCAGCACGAAGATCACCAGAGTCAGTGTCTCCACGAGAAACTGGGTGAGCGCCAGATCCGGTGCGCCGTGGAAGGCGAAGATCGCGCCGCAGCCGTAGCCGGTCACGCCGACCAACAGCACCGCCGCGAGCCGGTTACGCATCACGGTTGCGCCGAGCGCCGCCGCCAGGATCAGCACCCCAACCACGACCTGCAATGGAGAGTCCCACAAAGCGAACTCGGGACGGGTGCGGGCCCCGAGCGCGAGCACGGTCACCGGCACCAACACCAGTGTCGACAGGATCACCGATTGTGTCGCCGGGATCGAACCGCGCTGTATGGATGCGGTGAGCCGCACGGACACAAGGTCGAGGCCGCGCAGTGCGGCGTCGTAGGCGCGGTCGGCATTGCCCAACGGCGTGCGCGCCGTGCGCAGCCGACGCAGTCGGGCCCGGCCGAAGAACGCCGCCGTGCCGACGGCCAGGACCAGCGCCGACAACAGCAGCGGTGCACCGAATCCGTGCCACAGTGCGAGTTGGTACTTCTCGCTGCCGGGTACCGTGTCGGCATAGGTGTCCAGTACCTGGTCCAGTCCGGCGGGCCACACGCCGAACACCAAGCCCGCGACGGCCAGGATCGCCGGCGGAATCAGGAAAGTGGTTGCCGTGCGGTGCATTTCGGTGACCCGCTTGCTGGGCTCCGGCAATCCCTTGCGGCCGAACGCCCCCAGCAGGAACCGAAGGCTGTAGATGGTGGTGAACACCGACCCGAGCACGATGCCTGCGAGGACGTAGGGCGCAGTGGCGCCGAGCGACGGTGCGTGCGCCACGGTTTCGAAGTCGGCCTCCTTTGCCACGAAGCCGAGGAACGGCGGCAGCGCGGCCATGCTCGCGGTCGCGCCGACCGCGATGATCAGCAGGGGTCGGCTGCGCTGTCCGAGCCAGGCCAGCCTGCGGATGTCGCGGGTGCCGGTGGCGTGGTCGATGACGCCGACGACCATGAACAGCGACGCCTTGAACATTGCGTGCGCGCACAGCATGGCCAGCCCGGCGAGCATCAGATCGCCGCCGCCGGCCCCGACCATGATCGTGATCAACCCGAGCTGGCTGACCGTGCCAAACGCGAGGATCAACTTCAGGTCGTACTCGCGCACGGCCCGCCAGCCCGCCAACAACATGGTGAGCACGCCGAGGATCACCACGGTCGGCCGCCACGGTGGTGAGTCGGCGAAGCCCGGACTCATCCGCGCGATGAGATAGACGCCGGCCTTGACCATCGCCGCGGCGTGCAGGTAAGCGCTGACCGGTGTCGGGGCGGCCATCGCTCCGGGAAGCCAGAAATGCATTGGCACGATCGCCGATTTGGCGAGTGCGCCGATCAACACCAGCACCACGCCAACCGATGCCGCGATACCTGTCGGCGGCGCCGCGATCAGTTCGGACAGCAGATACGTGCCTGACACGTTGCCGAGCACGACGATGCCAACCAGCATGGCCAGCCCGCCGAACGTCGTCACCAACAAGGCCTGAGTCGCAGCGCGGCGGCTGCTGGCGCGTTCGGCGTAATGGCCCACCAACAGAAATGACAGGACCGTGGTGAGCTCCCAGAACACGTAGAGCACCAGCATGTTGTCGCTGCAGACAAGCCCGAACATGGCGCCGGAGAACGCGACGAGCTCGGCGGCGAAACTGGGCAACCGCTTCTCGGTGTGGCCGTCGTGGTGATGGAAGTAGTCGGCGCAGTAAAAAAGGACCAGTGCGCCGATCCCGAGCACCAGCACGCTCATGATCGCCGCGAGCGCGTCGAACCGCAGCGTGATGTTCATCGACAGCTCGGGCAGCCATTCGATGTTGGCCGTCGTCGCCCGGCCCGGCCCCGGCCAGTTCAGCGCCACCCAGACCAGCGAACCCAGCGGCACCAACGCAAGGGGATAGAACGCCATCCGGCCCCACCGATAGACGAGCAGCGGGGCGAGCGCCGTTGCGACGGCATGGGCGAACAGGATGGCGAGCATGGCACTCCGATCGTTTTGGGGTCGGGGTGTCAGCCGGGTTAAGGGCTTTCGTTTAACGCCAGTCTACGTGGGCGGATGCAGCTACCATCCGGCCTCGTGGACACTGCGGACGTCGTTGTGGTCGGTTCCGGACCCACGGGATTGATGCTGGCGTGCGAGCTTGCGCTTGGTGGCACCACGGTGCGGCTGCTCGAGGAGCGCACCGATACGCCCAACATCACAAGGGCATTCGCAGTTCATGCCCGGACACTGGAGCTGCTCGACGCGCGCGGTCTGGCCGACGACCTGCTGCCGCGGGGCGTTCCGGTGCACGAGGTTGCGCCGCCGGGCGGGTTGGAGCTGGACCTGCGTGAGCTGCCCACCCGGTTCGGGATGGTGCTGATCGTCCCGCAAAGCGGAACGGAGAAGGTGCTACAGGCCCGCGCGGACGAGCTCGGCGTCGAGATCGTCCGCGGCGCCGAGGTGACCGGACTGACGCAGGACGGCGATGGGGTGGCAGTCGAGTGCGCCAGCGGTGAGACAGTGCGTGCGCCGTACGTGGTTGGCTGCGACGGCGCGCACAGCACTGTGCGACGGCTGGTCGGCATCGACTTCGTCGGCAAGCAGTACGAGACGCACATCCTGCTGGCGGACGTCCGTCTGGATCGGCCGCCATCAGAGACGTTGGCCGGCGTCGCCAACGAGAAGGGGGTGGTGCTCGTCATCCCGTTCGGCGACGGCTGGTTTCGAGCCATTGTGTGGGACCGCTTGCGGGAACAGGCGCCGTTGTCCGAACCGGTCACTGAGCAAGAGATGCGCGATGCGTTCGGCCGCATCGCGAGCGATGACTATGGCATGACCGAGATGCGCTGGAGCTCAAGGTTTCTCAGCGAGCGGCGGCAGGCACGGCACTACCGGTCCGGGCGGGTGTTTCTGGCGGGCGACGCCGCCCATGTGCACTCGCCGCTCGGCGGGCAGGGCATGAACACCGGAATCGGTGACGCGATGAACCTGGGCTGGAAGCTGGCCGCCGCGGTGCGCGGATCCGCGCCACGCTGGCTGCTGGACAGCTACGAGGACGAGCGCCACCGCGTCGGCGCCGACGTCCTGCGCTTGACCGACGTGTTCAACCAGCTGGTGCTCGGCAACTCCAAGCCACGGCGGCTACTGCGCAGCGCCGTGATCGGAGCCGTGACCAGAGTGCCCCGCGGCAGGCGGCTCTTGGGCGAACGGCTCAGCGGCATCGGAATCGCGTATCCGCGCCAGCGCGGTGACGACTGGATGGTCGGCCGGCGGATGCCCGACATCGTGTGCGACGGCAAGCGGGTATATGAGCTGCTGCGCGAAGCCAAGTTCGTGTTGGTGACGGCCACGCCGGTGAAAATGGATCGGCCCGACATCGTGCATGCGGTCGACAATCACCCGGAGTTGCCCGACGCCGTGCTCGTCCGTCCCGACAGCTATGTCGCGTGGGCGAGTGAACGGCTACCGGATGCTTCTGAACTCGCGGCGGCCGTCAATCATTGGACGCGCGTGACATAGCTCCGGAATCGCGAAGCGGACGGGAATCGCGTGGGACGCCAGACCGATGCCCGCGCCGAGGATCGGCCAGACCGGCCAGAAGTACCAGTCGCCTGCGGTCAGGCCGACCGCCAGCCACACCGTCAGCACGATGACGACCATCGCCAGGTAAGCGCCGAAATGAATCCGCACGCCGAGCCGTGCGGCGCGCCGTCGGGCGGCCTGGCGCTGCGGATCGTTGCGGCGCAGCTGCGCGAGCGGCAGGTCGGCGACGAGTTGGCGCAGCTCGATGGTGGTGGGGGTGGCGAACGTGGCCTGCAGCCGGGTCTCGTACTCGTCCATCGCGAGGTAGCCCTGCGACAGTGCCTGGCCCAGCTGCTTGGCAGTCCGCTCGCGGTCGTGATCTCCGGCGCGGACCGATGTGACTGATGCGGTCATGGAGCCTCCGATGCTTAATCTTGACAGTGGCAAGTTCCGTACCCGACTATGCCCGCCCAACTTGTCAGTGTCAAGATGTTGTTGAATCGGATCGTGACTTCGACCGTCATCAGTGCGAGCCGTGAGATCGCGGCACCGGCAGAAAAGATCTTCGAACTCATCGCCGATCCGTCGCAGCAGCCGCGATGGGATGGCAACGACAACCTCGCCGAAGCGCCTGCCGGCCAGCGTGTGCGGACGGTGGGTGATGTGTTCACGATGACGCTCACCATGGGCAGCGATCGGACGAACCACGTCGTCGAATTCGAGGAGGGCCGACTCATCGCGTGGCTGCCCTCGGAGCCGGGTAAGGCACCGCCCGGTCACCTGTGGCGATGGGAGCTCGAACCGCTCGACGATTCGCGCACGCAGGTGACCCACACCTACGACTGGTCGGCACTCACAGACGAGACGCGACTGCCACGCGCGCGCGACACCACGGCGGACAAACTGCTGGCGTCGATCGAGAGGCTCGCAGAGCTGGCCGAGCGCGGCTGAGTCAGCGCGCGGCCGAGAACGCCCGCAGTGACTCGACCTGGACGGGGTCCAGCGAGGGCCGCACGGATTCACGGGCTTTGGCGACGTCGGCGGCGGTGACGTCGGCCGCGTCGATCGAGCGGCGCATCGCAGTCAATGCGGCCTCGCGCAACAGCGCCACGCAATCCGCCGCGCTGTAACCATCCAGCTCTCCCGCCAACGCATCCAGGTCGACGTCATCGCTGAGCGGGATGGATTTGCCTGCGGTGCGCAGGATTTCGCGGCGGGCCTCGGCGTCGGGCGGCTCGACGAACACCAGCTTTTCGAGTCGGCCCGGTCGCAGCAGCGCAGGGTCGATCAGGTCGGGCCGGTTGGTTGCGCCGACCACCACCACGTCGCGAAGCGGTTCGATGCCGTCGAGTTCGGTCAGCAGCGCGGCAACCACGCGGTCGGTGACACCGGAGTCAAAGCTCTGCCCGCGTCGCGGTGCCAGCGCATCGATCTCGTCGAGGAACACCAGCGACGGCGCCGAATCGCGGGCGCGCCGGAATAGTTCGCGCACCGCCTTTTCCGAGGCACCCACCCACTTGTCCATCAGCTCGGCGCCCTTGAC
>DASRJA010000261.1:0-2872 GCA_035649695.1 Mycobacterium sp.
GCCCCGCGCTCTCTGCGTTCAGTGCAGCCTTGGCGGCCTCGAGGTCACCCGCTGCAACCGTGACGATCGTGCCTGCCGCGCTGACGAACGCGTCGGGATATGGCCCGAGCCAACGGAATAGGTCCGCGGCCTGCGCCGCGCTGCCGTCGTGCATGGCGATGCTGCCGGCGATCCGCACCGCGGCCGCGCGTTCGGCGGCGTCGTCGGAGCCGAGCAGCTCGTCGGCCAGCCGGCCCGCGGTAGTGCAGTCACCGGTCAGCGCGAGCGCGTCGGCCAGCTGCGCGGACAGGGCCGTCGCTCCCGCATCGGCGGCGGCGCGATACAACCGTGCCGCGCGTGCCGGTTGGCCGCGGGTGCGGGCCGCGAGGTCGGCGAGCGCGGTGGCCAGCCGATCGTCGTGCAGCCCGTGCTCGGCCATCCGCAACGCGAGATCTGCTGACAGCGTTGATGATTCGAGCTGTGACACCAGCAGGGAGAGTTCAGTGTCGTGGTGACGCGCCGTGCCGATGATCCCCGCGATGCACCGGTGCACCGACCGCAGGAAGGCGTGGCTGTGCGACGGCTCGATCAGGCCGCTGGCGCGGGCGCGGTCCACGAGGGCTTGCGCTTCGTCCGCGCCGACCCGCAGTGCGGCGGCGACATCGTCGGACCCGAGCTCCGGGCTCAGCGACGACACCAGCAGCGTGTCGAGGACCGGCTCTTCGAGCCGACGCAACCGTTCGATCAATGCGAACTTCGCCGCTTGCATGATCGCCGTTGCCGGCGGCTCGCCATCGGGTGAGCCCGCCGCAGCGATCGCCGGCTGCAGCAGGAACGGCAAGCCGGCCGTCGCCACCATCAGCGCCCGAATGATCTCGGAAGTCGGTGGGGCGCCGAGTGTTTCGGCTGCAACACGGTTGACCTCCGCCGGGCTGAGCCCGCCGAGCGAAACCACAGGATTTTCGCGCTCGATGGCAATGGCAAGCGACCGCAGCGCTGGGCGATGGGCGAGCGGTTCGGTGGCGACGACGACTGTTGACGCGCTGTCGGCGGCCAGCTCACCGAGCCGATCGAGTTCCGCGTCGTCGAGCAGATGCGCGTCGTCAATGACGACGGTCGCCGATTCATCGCCGTCTCTCGGCGCCCTCGTCAACACTTTGACCCCGGCTGCGCGCAGCGCGGAACGGATGGCTGCGAGAACCGAACTCTTACCGGTGCCAATGCCTCCGGAGACCAGAACCTTGACCGGGACGGTCGGCTCGGCAAGCAGCCCTGACACGGTGTCGCGTGCGGCCGGCGGGATGTCGGTCAGCGGTTCGGACGCCGGTCTGGCCATGGGTCACGGCTCTGTGCTCGTCGCCGGCGACAGCGCGGCGGCAGTGGTCGTGGTCACCGGCGGCTGTGTAGTCGTCGGCTGGGTGGTGGTGGGCTTCGTCGTCGTCGTGGTCGGCGGCGTCGTGGTGGTCGTCGTGGTCGTGGTCGTGGTGGTCGTTGTCGTTGTCGTTGTTGTCGTCGTGGTCGGCGATGTGGTGGTCGCGCTGGACGATGGTGTCGGCGACGGCACCACCGTCGTGCTCGGCTCACCGTTGGGGCCGGTCACCGTCACTGTCACGGGGGAGCCCTCGGTGGCAGGTTCGGTGGGCGACGGGCCCGTCTCGACTTGGGTGGCCGTCTCGGTGACCGGGCCGCTGCTTCCGCTGGTGCTGGTCAGGGTGACCGCCAGCCCGCCGATGGCCAGCAGCACGGCCGCGGCCGCCGCGCCGAACAGGATGGGCGGACGCTTGTACCAGGGCAGCGGCCCAGGCTCGGGCTCGTAACCCTCTTCCTCGTGCGCGAACGCCATCTGCGGGCGAGCGTCGGTGGGTTGGTCGAAGGTGTAGTCCTCGCCGGAGTACGGCACCGGCTCGCCGCCCGGTGATTCGTCCTGCGACCAGGCCAGCGCACGGAACGTCGCAGACGCGGTGCCGTCAGAGGCCGATTCGGAGGCGGCCAATCCGGCGGCGCCTGCGGCCCATCCCGCTGCGGACAGACCGGTGGGAGCGTCGGCGGCGGGCGCCAGCCCCGTCGGCGCCATCCCGGTGGGAGCGTCGGCCTCCAGCCCGCGATCGGCCACCAGTGCGGCACCGGCTGCCACGTTGAGCTGTGACTGTGGTGTGGTGACGACGGGTGCGCGCAGCCGTTCCGACAGCTGCTGGGTGACCCGCGGAATGTTGGCCCCGCCGCCAACCGTCGCGACGGCAGACACATTGGCCGCGGGTATGTTGTTGCGCTGCAAGGTTTCTTGGATGGTGTTGAGCAGACCGGCCAGCGGCTCGGCGATGAGGCCCTCGAGCTCGTTGCGGGTCACCCTGACGTCGGAGTTGAAACCGGGTAGCTCGGCGTGCACCACGGTCGCGGTGTCCGCGGACAACCGCTCCTTGGCCTGCCGGGCCTCGTCGCGCAGCCGGGCCAGCGATCCGAGTCCCAGCGTGCCGGTGGGATCGGCGTTGTTGGCGTCGGCGATTCCGGCCATCACGTGATTGAGCAGAGCCTGGTCAATCTGGTCGCCGGAGAAGTCGGCGTAGCGGACGGTTTCGCCGATCTGGTCGAAGTTCGAACCGGCGTCGGCCAGCGTGATGCTGGTCCCGCTGCCTCCGAGGTCCACCAGCGCGACGACGCCGCTTGACGGCAGCCCCGGGGCGGCCTGCAGGGCCGCGAACGCCGCGGCCGAATCGGGTATGAGCGCCGCGGGCACCCCGTTCGGCGCAAGGCTCGGTTTCGCGCGCAGTGCGCCGCGCAGCGCTCCGACGGTTCCTGGGCCCCAGTGCGCGGGCACGGCGATCGCGATGGGAGCGCCGCCGCCAACGGTGTGTGCCATCGCGTCGAGGGCTTCGACAAGTACGCGCTCGCCGCT
>DASRJA010000262.1:0-3482 GCA_035649695.1 Mycobacterium sp.
GGTGGACCGTTAACACGGCGCCGATCCACCTGGGGCACTGGTGGTGCGTCGCCGCGGTCGCCTAACCTTTCCTCGCGCGAGCAGACGCAAAACTGCCGTATTTCGCCGCGAAATGGGCAGTTTTGCGTCTGCTCGCCACTAACTGAACGCCGCGCGGAACGCCTCTAATGCCGTGACACTGTCCCCGGACGCCCAGGCCTCCAGACCGACGGTCCCGGCAAAGCCCATGTCCCGCAACGCCTTCGCGATCGCCGGGTAGTTGATCTCGCCGGTGCCCGGCTCGCAGCGGCCCGGCACGTCGGCGACCTGGATCTCGCCGATAGCATCGCCGCATCGCCGCACCAGCTCGATCAGATTCCCCTCGCCGATCTGGGCGTGATACAGATCGAGCATCATCTTCACGTTGGGATGGCCGATGGCTTCCACCAATGCCAGCGTGTCCTTGGCACGGGCCAGCGGGACGCCGGGATGGTCGACGATGGTGTTGAGGTTCTCCACGCAGAATGTGACGCCTGTCGCGGCGCCGAGCTCGCCGATGCGCTCCAGTGTGCGCATCGCCGTCGCCCACATCTCGCCGGTCGACCGGTAGCGCGGCCGCGCCGCCTTGCCGTCAACCAGCTCCGCCGTATGCAGGTTGAGCCGTGGAACGCCAAGCGTCTCAGCGGCTTTGATAGACAGCTCCGCCGTCCGGACCACGTCGTCGGCCGTGGTTGGATCGATGAGGTCGCCGTGCAGATAGCCCGTCATCGAGGAGAACCGGGCACCGGTGTCGGCCAGCGCCTGTAGGTCCTTGTCGTGCCAGCTCCAGATCTCGACCGCAAAGCCGAGCTCGGCGATGCGCCGAACCCGGTCGATGATCGGCAGGTCCATGAAGACCATCTCGGAACAGACCGCGAGCTCGAAGTCGCACATTGGTTTGTCACCTCCCTCGCTCTGACCAGCATGGACGCACATTAGCAGTTTGATATGCAGTCCTAATGTCCGAACAAAGTATTGACTTTCAGGTGTGAGCCGTATTACATCGAGCTTGAGTGGCGTGTCACGCCGCACTCGAGAGCAAGGAGAAGCAATGAGGTTCAGCCGGCTCGCGGCGATCGCCGGAGCGAGCGTGCTCGTGGTTGGAATCGCGTCATGTTCAGGCACCGGGGGCAAGCCCCAGGAAACCGGCGGGGGAATGGGCGCCGGCCAGGCAAGCACTCCGCGCGCCACGGTCGCGATGATCACCCACGAGGTGCCAGGCGACTCGTTCTGGGACTTGATCCGCAAGGGCGCCCAGGCCGCAGCCGACAAGGACAACATCGAGCTGCGCTACTCCAACGATCCGGAGGCCCCGAACCAAGCGAATCTGGTTCAAAGTGCCATCGACAGCAAGGTCAACGGAATCGCCCTGACACTGGCCAAGCCGGACGCCATGGCGCCCGCAGTCAAGGCCGCCCTTGCAGCGAACATCCCGGTTGTGGCATTCAACTCGGGCTTCGACAACTTCAAGGCGATGGGCGTGCAGGAGTACTTCGGTC
Organism: Mycobacterium sp.; assembly: GCA_035649695.1. Lineage (GTDB taxonomy): Bacteria > Actinomycetota > Actinomycetes > Mycobacteriales > Mycobacteriaceae > Mycobacterium. The sequence goes on from DASRJA010000262.1 coordinate 1,518, forward strand.
AAGACGAAAAGCTCGCCGGGGTCGCCGCGGGAGAACGACTCAACAAGGACGGCGCCAAGAAGGTGATCTGCGTCATCCAGGAACAGGGTCAGGTCGCGCTTGAATCGCGATGCGCCGGCGTCACCCAGGGATTCAAGGGTCAGACCGAGATCCTAAACGTCAACAGCAAGGACATGCCGTCTGTCGAATCGACCATCACAGCGAAGCTTCAGCAGGATCCCTCCGTCGACCACGTCGTCGCGCTGGGCGCGCCGATTGCGTTGGCCGCGGTGCAGTCTGTCGGCAATGCCGGTAGCTCCGCGAAGGTCGTCACCTTCGATACCAATGCGGCGCTGGTCGACGCGATCAAGGGCGGCAAGGTGCTGTGGGCTGTGGATCAGCAGCCATTCCTGCAGGGGTATCTGGCAATCGACTCACTGTGGCTGTATCTCAACAACAAGAACCTGATCGGTGGCGGGCAAGCCACCCTGACCGGCCCGTCGTTCATCGACCAGACGAACATCGACGCCGTCGCCGAGTTGGCCAAGTCCGGGACCCGTTAAGCCGCCGCCCAGGAGAGAGCGAATCATGACTACACAAACTGATCTGGACGTTGCCAGTCACAAAGTTGTTCGCGACGAACGCGTCAAGGAGCGAAACCGTCTGCAGCGCATGCTCATTCGTCCCGAGATGGGTGCGGCGATCGGCGCGGTCGCGATCTTTGTCTTCTTCTTGATCGTTGCCCCGCCGTTCCGGTCACCCGAGGCCCTGGCAACTGTGCTGTATGCCAGCTCGACGATCGGGATCATGGCCTGTGCGGTCGCGCTACTGATGATCGGCGGCGAGTTCGACCTGTCCTCGGGTGTGGCCGTAACCACGAGTTCGCTCGCCGCGTCGATGCTCGCTTACAACCTGCATCTGAACCTCTGGGCGGGGGCGGCGTTGGCCCTGATAGTCGCCCTGGCTGTCGGATTTTTCAATGGGTATTTGGTGATGAAGACCAAGATCCCGAGCTTTTTGATCACGTTGGGCACCCTGCTGATGCTCACCGGCATCAATCTCGCCGTGACCAAACTCATTTCGGGTCAGGTCGCGACGCCGAGCGTGAACGACATGGCTGGCTGGGATTCGGCGCAGAAGGTGTTCTCGTCGTCGTTCACCATTGCCGGTGTCAGCGTCCGTATCACGGTGCTGTGGTGGCTGTTGTTCACCGCCGTGGCAACCTATGTGCTGTTCAAGACGAAGGTCGGAAACTGGATATTCGCCGTCGGCGGTGATCAGGAAAGTGCCCGCGCGGTCGGTGTGCCGGTGACGGCCGTGAAGGTCGGGCTGTTTATGTTCGTCGGCTTTTGTGCCTGGTTCGCCGGCATGCATCTGCTGTTCGCGTTCAATACCGTGCAGTCCGGTCAGGGTGTCGGCAACGAATTCATCTACATCATCGCCGCAGTGATCGGCGGCTGCCTGCTCACCGGCGGATACGGCACGGCGATCGGAGCGGCGATCGGCGCCTTCATTTTCGGCATGGTGCAACAGGGCATTGTGTATGCCGGTTGGAACCCCGACTGGTTCAAGTTCTTCATGGGCGTGATGCTGCTGTTCGCGGTGATCGCCAACAACGCATTCCGCAACTACGCCGCGAAGAGGTGACCCCGTGACCGCAACTGTTGACCGTCCCGTGGAAGAGGCTCCGTCCGGCGGCAAGGTGCCGCTCGTCGAGATGAAGAACATCGGAAAGTCCTACGGCAATATCACTGCGCTGAAGGATATTTCGCTGCGGGTGCATGCCGGCGAAGTGACCGGCATCCTCGGTGACAACGGTGCAGGCAAGTCGACGTTGATCAAGATCATCGCCGGATATCACCCGCAGACCGACGGCGAACTTCTGGTCGACGGCGAAGCCACGCACTTCAATTCGCCAAAAGACGCATTGGCCAAGGGCATTGCGACGGTGTATCAGAACCTCGCTGTCGTGCCGTTGATGCCGGT
>DASRJA010000263.1:0-2025 GCA_035649695.1 Mycobacterium sp.
GCGCGAAAATTCACGGGCACCATCTTGCCGTACGCGCCTTCGAGGGTATCGCCAGCGCCGCCAAGATCATGATCTGGTGGTCACCGAATCGCGCCGATCATGAACCGTAGTTCATGATCGGCGCGATTCGGGGCGTGCTAGGAGACTGCTGAACAATCCGGCGTGTCGGTTGCCTTCGCTTTGATGGTGGTCGATCATGATCGGGTGCAGGGAAGGTCGCGCCCGGATCGGGAGTTGTTGGACGCTCAGGCGTTGGTGGGTCATCTGGTGCCGGCCGGGTCGGTGTATGCGTTCCTGGCCGAGCACCGGGCCACGGTGTTCCCGGATGAGCTGTTCGCGGATCTGTTCGCCTCGGGTCGGGGCCGGCCGAGCGTGCCGGGTCCGGTGATCGCTTCGGTGCTGGTGCTGCAGGCGCTGCAGGGGCTGTCGGATCGCGACGCGGCCGAGGCGTTGCGCTGTGATCTGCGGTGGAAGGTGGCGTGCGGCCTGCCACTAGACGATGAGGGGCTGCACGCGACGACGTTGACGTACTGGCGGGCGAGGCTGCGCGCGTCGGATGCGCCGCAACGCATCTTCGACGCGGTCCGTGGGGTGATCAACGCCACGGGTGTGCTCAAGGGTCGCGATAAGCGGGCGTTGGACTCAGTCGTGCTGGACGACGCGGTCGCCACCCAGGACACGGTGACCCAGCTGATCGCCGCGATCCGCCGGGTACGCCGCGACGTGCCCGGCGCCGCCGGGTTCATCGCCGAACACTGCCACGCCCATGACTGGGACGACCTGGCCAAGCCGCGCATCGACTGGGACGACACCGCCGCCCGGGACGCGTTGATCACCGCGCTGGTCACCGACGCGTTGGGGATCCTGGACACGTTCGCCGACGCCAACCTCGCCGGTGATGAGCGGGCCGGACAGGCGCTGGCGCTGTTGGCGCTGATCGCCGGGCAGGACGTCGAGCCAGCCGACGATTCTGACGGCAGCGACGGCCGGTGGCGCATCGCCCGGCGGGTGGCGCCGGATCGGGTCATCTCCACCGTGGACACCGAGACCCGGCACGTGCACAAGACGGTGCACCAGCGTCAGGACGGGTTCAAGGGCCATGTCGCGGTCGAACCCGAAACCGGCATCTTCACCCACGTGCAGTTGGCCAAGGCCACCGGGGACGACAACCACGAAGCGGTCATCGGGCTGACGCTGATCGCCAGCGAACCCGCCGGGACGGAGGTTCTGGGCGACTCGGCCTACGGCACCGGCGACATGCGCGCCGCCCTGGCCGAGGCCGGGCAGGTCGCGGTGATCAAACCGATGCCGCTGCGAGCCGCCGTGCCGGGCGGGTTCACCATCGACGACTTCGCCGTGGACGAGGACAACCAGCAGGTCACCTGCCCGGGCGGACACACGCGCCACATCACCCCGAACCGCCACGTCGTCTTCGGCGTGGTCTGCGCCAGCTGCCCGCTGCGCGAACGATGCACCACGTCCAAGGACGGCCGCACCCTGAGGCTGCACCCGCACGACGCTCTCCTCCGCGCCGCGCGACGATCCTGGGCCACCGACGAAGCGCTGCGCGAGGCCTACCGTCAGCACCGACCCATGGTCGAACGATCCATCGCCTGGCTCATCGGCACCCGCAGCCGGTGCCGGCGCCTGCCCTACCGCGGCGTCACCGCCAACAACTGGTGGCTACACACCCGCGCCGCCGCGCTCAACCTGCGCCGCCTGCTCAACCTCGGCCTCGCCGCCGACAACGGCGCCTAGACCCTGCGCACCCCCTGACACCGAGGACCGGCACGAGTAGCCTGACCCCGACGGGGAGGGCGAGCTCGTTGTCCAGCAGCAATGCTGTGACCTACCGCCGCAAGACGGCCACTGAGAGGCCCTCCCCGCCCCAAGACTCGACCCCCCCGACCACCATCCGGCCAACGGGATAGTTCAGCAGGGTCCTAGTGACGGGTGCCGGTGCCGCACGGGCATCGTCGACACCCGCACCGGTACCCGCATCATGACGATGGAGGACTTCGCGAT
>DASRJA010000264.1:0-38010 GCA_035649695.1 Mycobacterium sp.
GCGGGGCGGGCTCAGCGGCAGGCGCCGGCGGGGCGGCCTCGGGTGCCGGCGGCGGGGGCGGTGCGAGCTCAGGAGCGGGTTGCACCTCGTCCTCCCTGCCGCCACGGATCCGGTCCCTGATCCGGCTCATGATTCCCGGGCGTTCGGCCGGCTGAGGGGCGACGGGCGGGGCCAGCTGTTCTGGCGGCAACGGGGCCCCCTCCGGCGGCAGAGGTGCGGCGACCACCGCGGGTGGGGTGCCTTCCACAGGCGGCGCATCGGTGACGGCCGCGGGGCTCTCGGGAATGCTGACCGGCGCCTCGCTGTACACCGGCGGCGGTGCAGGCTCGACGGGCGGCGATTCTGGCGGAGGCGGTGGCACCGCCTCGACGACCGGCGACGGGAGCGCGACCGGCGCCTGGAGGTGTGTGACGGCGGCGGGTGTCTCCGGAGAGATCTTGGCGGCGGGCCGCGGTTCGGACGTGGCGTTGTCCTTCTTCGGCGCCAGCTGCAGGCTGACCGCGATGGACGCCGAGACTGTGAACGTAAGCACTCCCGCCACCAACAGGGCCAACGGTCCGGTCTGCCCAAGCTGCCTGCGGCGCTGCGCGACGGGGCGGCGCTCTCCATAGTCGTGGGAATGGTCATGGGAATAGTCATGGGAATGGTCGGTGAACGTGATGTCGACGTTCTGCGCGGACGCCAGCGCTGCGCCCCGCGCGAGGGCAAGCTGGGCTTCTGCGGGCGCGAAGACCGGCACCGACAGCGCCTCTTCGAGGATCGGCATGAGCTCGTCGTCGCCGCCCGATCCGACCATGACCAATGCCTCGGGTTGCCAGTCGGCGCGGGTGAACACCGTACTCAACCACCGAATCAAGTCTTTCTCGGAGACGATCCGGTGGTTGACCGAGGTTTGCACCGCGCCGTCGCGTAGATGCACGATGAGCGCGATCACGGTCTCCGGCTCGAGCACGCACACTGCCGTGGTGCTGTACCCAATGACCTCTGCTATCCCCCGGGCCAACGCCTCCGTGGCCTCCGGCAGCCGAACCGGCACCACGTTGTCGAAACCGGAGTCGGTCAACGACTTCAGCAGCAGCGAGGCTTCGGCGTTGGCGTCGTCGCTCCAGGTGACGCCGATGGAGTGCAGACGGTGGCCGCGGGTGGCGGCGATCGCTTCACTGCGCCGAACCGCAGCGGCGGCCTGCGCGCAGGTCTGCACCGCGCTGGACCGGCCGCGGAAGCCGACGTCGATTGCGCCGCGGTCCATGGTGGCGCCGTCGGCGTCCTGCCCTTCTACAAGGACGAGGCCGACGGCGGACGGCGTTACCGATAAGCCGAGTACGGCGTCCACTCACACCCCTTCGGACGTCCACCTATCCGGGTGACCCTACCTGCCCGGGGCGATCGCAGCTCACCGGGCGCTGGATAGCGTAATTCGCTGACGGAGGCGAAATATGCTGTGCCGCATGAAACTCCTGCGCATGGTGCGGCAGTAACTTTGCCGATGAGTTGCTCATCGCTGCTCCGTGTCGGCGGTCGACCCGCTTGTCGGCGTGGCTGAGTCGTAATCCCGTCGAAATCGAAATCGCGCCAAACCCAGGTCAGCATGGGAACCAGATCGCACGCATGCGCGTCTGACAGGACAACGGGGTCGGGTCGACGTAGGAGGCTGACCGATGTCGCTAGCCGCACGGATAGACGCAATAAACGCTGGCGATTTTCCGCGACCAGACGTTCTGGGCGTCGTGGCCGTACACGACTATGGGTTCGGGCATTCGATGGCCGCCTGCTCGTGCGGCTGGGCTGGCCGTCGCCGATACCTGAAGGCCGCGGCGCAGCAAGACGCGTGGCTGCACTCGATGCACGAGAAGTGCGCGATTGCATTCCCGTTGATGATTCCGTTCTCGGCGGCCTGAGTCAGCTAGCCAAAATCTCTTGCAGCAGCGGCGGTTCGATGTTGCCGCCCGACAGGATCATCACTGTACGGCCCGGCGGCGTTGTGCCCTTTCGGTAGGCGGCCAGCGCGACCGCACCGCTCGGTTCGGCCACCAGATGCGCCCGATATGCAAGTTCTCGCACGGCTAAGCGAATTTCGTTCTCCGACACCGTGATCAGATCGTCCAATACCTTTTGAAGATGCGCGAAGGTCAGTGCGGACGGTTGTGATCGCAAGCCATCCGCGATTGTCCGGTTTCGGTCCTCGATGGACCAGTCCACTCGACGTCCGAAGCGAAGGCCCTCCGCCGTGTCTGCCGCCAGTTCCGGTTCGACGCCGAAGACGCGGGCGTGCGGGCATAGCGCTTTGATCGCGGTGCCGATGCCTGATGCCAATCCGCCGCCGCTGACTGGGATCAGCACGTTTTCCACCGTCGGCAGATCTTCCGCGATCTCAAGGCCGATGGTGCCCTGCCCGGCGATGATGTCGGGGTGGTCGAACGGCGGCACGAGCACGCCGCCCGTTTTCTCCACCACCTCGGCGGCGACTTTCTCGCGCTGGCCCGGCCCGCACAGCACGACCTCCGCTCCGAGTGTTCGCGTCGCGGCCACCTTTATATTCGGCGTCTCCTCCGGCATCACGATGTGCGCGGGCACGCCGTAAACCGCCGCCGCATGTGCGACCGCTTGTGCGTGATTGCCGCTCGAATAGGCGACGACGCCGCGGGTCCGCACGGACTCGTCGAGATGTCCGATGGCGTTGAAGGCGCCCCGAACCTTGAACGCCCCGATCGACTGAAGGTTCTCCGGCTTGATCCACAGCGGCCGATCGTCGTCGGCCCAGCTTGCCTGGACCAACGGAGTGCGCAGGACGTAAGGATGTATCAGCTCCGCGGCGGCGCGGATGTCGTCGATGCTTACCAGCTGCACGAGTCCAGTCTGCCCGACCGGCGCTGGTTACTTCCGGCGTGCAGTGAAGCTGTCGCTCCTCGACGACGCCGATTCGACGTCGAACCCTCGGCCGGCAAGCAGCCGCCTGAAGAACTCGGCGCTGACCTTGACGGACAGTCGCGCCTCATATTCACGGGAGAACACCCGATCTTGCGGCAACACGACGGCCGGTGGACCGTCGGGCGGCGGTGTGAATTTGATTGTCGTGCCGTCGGCGGTGACGGACGAATACTGGTACTCCATCAGCGGTTCCCAGCTGTCGCCTTGTCGCACGGACACCGAACCGTCGGGGTGGACCTGAAATTGCTTGCCCCGGTTGCAGAACGGGACCAGGTTGAAAAAGAGCAACAGTAGACCTGGAATCAGCAACAGAAACAGCGCATAGGCGTGCGTCTTTTCGAGTTCAGCGTCGTAAGCGGGAGAGATCATCTCGGCGATCCAGCCCTCGATGAAGATCCCGATGTCCGTGAAGACGTCACCGACGGTCGCTCGTCCCGTGGAGACGTCGTAGATCGCGGCCATGGAGCCGGCTACTCCGCCGAGTGTGAGGAGCGCGCCGAAAAGCACCAGCCCCCAACTGGTTCGGGATACGAACGCGCCAAGCAGGTGGCTCGGTTCCCTCAGCTCGTACTTCGGTCCGCCCAGCGGTTTGGCCAGGCACCAGATGCTGATGCCGATCGCCGCGGCCAGTGCGAGCCACTCTGGCGCGGAGAAGTAGACGCTCTGCGAGTAGTACACGGCCAGCCCGAGGAAGGTCAGCCATGCGACCCAACGCAACTGGCGCTGCCAGTCCGCCACTTTCTGGTCGCCGGTGTCCTCGGGCTGCTGCCTGGCCTCGCGGCCGTCTCCGGTCGGGCTGGGCGCCTGCCATTGCTCGCTGCCTGTCACGCGAAGATCGTAGCGGCAAACACTACAGAAGAGGGGCCGTCAGCAAATTAGCTGTGGTTGGCTGCGAGGGCCGAGACGGCCTCGACGGCCTGGTCGATCTCCGCCTCCGTGTTGTAGTAGTGCGGCGACAGCCGCACCATCGGGTGCACATCGCGGTCATCGAATTGGTTGTGCTCGGCGACCGTCGTGCTGACGTTGATCCCCCGCCGCGATAGCGCATTCGCGACGTCCCCAGCGTCCACGCCGGCGACTCGTGTGGTGACGATCGCGCATTGCTCGCGGCCCAGATCGTGCACCCTCACGCCATCGATCTCGGCCAGGCCAGTACGCAGCCGAGCACCGAGAGCCGCGCTGCGCCTCCCGATCCGGTCGAGGCCGATGTCGAGGGCCTGGCGAACCGCGGCACCGAGGCCAACGATGTTGAGGTAACTGTTCTCCCAGGTCTCGAAGCGCCGTGCGCCGTCGACCCATGTGAAGGAGCGCCCGCCAGCCCAAGTGGCGGAACGGATTTCGGCGACGAACGGTTCGAGCCGATCGAGCGCCCGTGGTCCGACGTAGAGGAAGCCCGTGCCGCGGGGGCCGCGCAGGAACTTGCGCCCCGTGCCGGTGAGCATGTCGCAGCCGATGGACTCGACGTCGATTGGGAACTGGCCGACGGCCTGGGTGGCGTCGAGAAGGTAGAGCACATCGGCGGCGCGCGCGAGGCGGCCGACCTCGGCAGCCGGATTCACCAGGCCGCCGGCGGTTGGTACCCAGGTAAGCCCGATCAGTTTGGTCCGCTCGTCGATCAGATCGGCGAGTGCGGCGACGTCGATCTGGCCGGAGTCGTCGTTCGGGACCACCACAACGTCGGCCCCTGTCCGCTGCGCGAGCTGCAGGTAGGCCAGGACGGCGCTGCCGTATTCGTTGCGGCCGGTGAGGATCCGGTCCCCGGGCTCAAGCGGCACCGAGTAGCCCGCCGCGTTCCAGGCGTGGGTTGAGTTGTCGAACAGCGCAATCTGCGACGGGTGCGCACCGACGAGCTCGGCGAGCGATTCGTATACGTCGCCGATCTGCTCGGCCGCCTCCGCTTCTGCTTCGTACCCGCCGATCAGCGCTTCGCGCTGCAGGTACTCGGTCATCGCCGCGATCGTCGCCGTGGTCATTAACGCGGCGCCGGCATTGTTCAGGTGATTGCGGTTCGCGCAACCAGGGGTGAGTGCGCGCAGGGCTTCGACATCAAGGTCGGGCATGAGCCGGACATTACTGTGAACGGGGTGAGCGGGTTTTCGTTGCCGGTGGTGCCGCGCTACGCGGAGGTCGACCAGCAAGGCGTGGTGTTCAACGGCCACTACCTCACCTGGTTCGACGAGGCGTGTACCGGATTCCTGGATCACCTCGGGGTGGCTTACCCGGATTTGATCGCCGCCGGCCACGACATCCAAGTCGTACACAGCGAGATCGACTATCTCGCAGGGGTTCGGTGGCGTGACTCGGTGCGAGTCGCCGTGCGGTGTGAGCGCATCGGGACGACCAGTTTCACGCTCGGGTTCACCATCCTTCGGCGCACCGCCGACACCGAAGAGCAGACCGCGATCCGCGGGCAGAACGTCTACGTGGTGGTGTCGACCGACGACTGGACCAAGCGGCAGATTCCCGATCCGCTACGCGAGGCGCTGACGGCGTACGACTGACATGACCGAGAATCGGGTCCGAGCGGGTTACGACGCCGTCGCGCCGACCTATGCCGAGCAGTTCCGCGACGAACTCGACCACAAGCCGCTCGAGCGTGGCTTGCTCGCCGCATTCTGCGACCTATCACCTCCCGGCGTGATCGCCGATATCGGTTGCGGCCCAGGCCATATCACGCGATTCCTCGCCGCTCGACGCGACAACGTCATCGGTCTCGACCTGTCGCCGGCCATGATCATGGTCGCGCGGCAACGCAATTCGGGTCCGGCTTTCGCCGTTGGGTCCATGCTGCATCTGCCGTACCCCGACGCCGCCGTAGCCGGCGTGGTGGCCATGTATTCGATCATCCACCTGAGCATCGAAGAGCGGGCGGTGGCGTTCGCTGAGTTCGCCCGCATCCTCGGCCCGCAGGGCGTTTTGCTGGTGTCCTTCCATGTCGACGGGCCCGGGCTCGCACCGGGTGACGTCAACCACCTCACCACATTCCTGGGTCATCCCGTCGATATGGATGGGTACTTTCTGAACCCAACGATGATCACGAGGGAGTTGTTCGCCAACGGATTTCGTGTCGAGGCGCGACTCGATCGCGAGCCCATCGCCGACATCGAGTTCTCCAGTCGACGGTGCTACATCCTCGCCCGCCGAGCGGTACGGTCATCGCATGGGCCACGAGCATGACCACCAGCGCGACCTTCCGCCCGGCATGGCCGAGCAACTCGACTTGGCCCACGCCGGAATGGTGTCGTTCGGGCACCGCCCGTTTCTGACCGAAGCCGAACAATTGGAGTCGTGGCGACCCGACGTCGCGATTGTCGGGGCTCCATTCGACATTTCCACGACCAATCGGCCGGGTGCCCGCTTCGGCCCCCGCGCGATTCGCGCCACGGCCTACGAGCCCGGCACCTATCACCTCGATCTGGGGCTGGAGATCTTCGACTGGCTGGAGGTCGTCGACTTCGGTGATGCGTATTGTCCTCATGGCCAAACCGAGGTGTCGCACACCAACATTCGCGAACGCGTACATGCGGTGGCGTCGAGGGGCATCGTTCCCGTCATCCTCGGAGGTGACCACTCGATCACCTGGCCGGCCGCGACGGCGGTGGCCGACGTCCACGGCTACGGCAACGTCGGCATCGTTCATTTCGACGCACACGCCGACACGGCCGACGAGATCGAGGGCAACCTGGCCAGCCACGGCACCCCGATGCGCCGGCTCATCGAGTCGGGTGCGGTGCCAGGCACCCATTTCGTCCAGGTTGGCCTGCGCGGGTACTGGCCACCGCAGGACACATTCGAGTGGATGCTCGAACAGGGCATGACCTGGCACACCATGCAGGAGATCTGGGACCGCGGCTTCAAGGACGTGATGCGCGACGCGGTCAGCGAGGCGCTCGCCAAGGCGGACAAGCTCTATGTCTCGGTCGATATCGACGTGCTCGATCCCGCACATGCGCCGGGCACCGGAACGCCGGAGCCAGGCGGCATCACGAGCGCCGACCTACTGCGGTTGGTGCGTCAACTTTGCTACGAGCATGATGTCGCCGGCGTCGACGTGGTCGAGGTCGCGCCCGCCTACGACCATGCCGAACTGACCGTCAACGCGGCCCACCGGGTGGTGTTCGAGGCGCTCGCCGGTATGGCCGCGCGACGCCGCGACGCCGCACAGGCAAAACCCGGCCCGCCCGCGAGGTAGAGCGGCCCTTGATGAGGGCGAAGTCTATCGAGAAGTGCTGTCCCCCAAGCTGATTCGAATAGTCGCGCGCGAGCCGAGCCGGCTGCGTTAGCCGGGCTTACGGTTGCAACGGAAACCACCCTTTCGTGGGCCGTCGCCAATCGCGGTACAGCCGCCGATCTTGGTCGCATACTGCTTGTGGCAGCCGCACGTGCGGCGCCACAGGGGGTAATGGAAATGAAATATCTCGTTCAGTGGACGGCGTCATCACCAGAAGCGACTCGGGCTACGGCCAAGCACTTCCTGGAAACCGGCGGCAAGCCGCCCGATGGCGTGACGCAGCTCGGTCGGTGGTTCGGCATGAACGGCACGGGCTGCGCTGTCGTCGAGGCCACTGACCCCAAGGGCGTCTTCACGCTGATTTCTGAGTGGCAAGAGTTCATCCAGATCACAGCCACGCCAGCGCTGGAGGACGACGAGGCAGGCGAAGTTATCGCCAAACTCTACGGGTAGACCGAACGGCGGTCCTGCTAGCGTGCGCTCGTGGACCTGCTGGATCGGCTCCGCCTTGATGTTCCGGTCGCCCAGGCCGGAATGGGCGGTGGGTTGGCGGGTCCCGAGCTAGCCGCTGCCGTCGCTGCCGCCGGAGGCCTGGGGACGCTCGGGTTGCTTCCGCCGGAAGAGCTGCGCGAGGCGATCGGCCAGCTGCGGGCCGCCGCACCCGATCGCGCTGTGGCGGTCAACCTGCTGATGCCGTTTGTCCGCCGCAGCCACGTCGAAGTGTGTGTGCAGTCGCGGATCCACGTGGCCGTCATCGCGTTCGGCATGGATCGGGCCCTGCTGCGATCGCTCTGCGAACATGGCGTGTTCGCATTCGTGATGGTCGGCACCGAAGCGCAGGCACGCCGGGCGTTGGAATGCGGGGCCAGCGGACTGATTGCCCAGGGCTGCGAGGCGGGCGGACACATTGCGGGTGACACTCCCGCGCTGACCTTCTTGCCGCGCGCGCTCGAGGTGGCCTGTGGCCGGCCGGTGCTGCTCGCCGGCGGCATCGCGGTCGCCGACGACACCCGTGCGGCGTTGGCGGCCGGCGCTGCGGGGGTGGTGGCTGGCACCCGGTTCCTGCTGACCGATGAGGCGCGTGCGCACCCTGGATACCAGCACCGGATCCTGGAGGCCGACAGGACGTTTCGGACGATGTTGTTTGGCCTCGGCTGGCCTGCGCCGCATCGCGTGGTCGCCAATGCCGCGACCCGCCGGTGGTGTCACGCCGACGGGCGGAGCAAGCTCGTGCCGCGGCTGATCAATGCCGGCAGCGGTGTGCTCGCCAAGCTTCCCGACCGCGCGATCACGCCCGTCTTGGAAAAGCAGACGCCTGGCCTGCCGGTGTTCTCCCCCATCGCACCGACGATCGGGATGCCCGATTCGGCGGTGGACCGCATGGCGCTATATGCGGGCGAAACGGTGCTGCGTCTCACATCTGTGATCTCGGCCCGGCAGGCTGTCGCCGAGCTGACCCCAGGGTGAACAATGAAGGCATGACCGGTGTTCTGTTCTTCGACGGGGCCTGCGGGATGTGCACGCGGTCGGTCTATTTCCTGGTGCGCCACGACCGGACGGGCCACGTCCAGACCGAGCCATTGCAGGGCGCGAGAGTGGCCGAGCGCCTTGGCATTCGCGAGCACCAGCTGCTGGAAGCCATGCGGTGGCTCGACTCCTCCGGAGCGGTCTACACCGGCGCCGAGGCGTGGGCGGCTGCGTGGTCGGTCGCGCTCGGTAACCGACTGCCTCTGCTGATCTACCGCGTCCCTGGCATCCGGATCATTCAGAACGCCGTGTACCGCTGGGTTGCCAGCCACCGCTACCGATTCCCCGGCACGACTCCGTACTGCGAGTCGCACCCCGTTGCCTGCTGACGACGCGGGATGTGTGGTGCGCCAGAGCGATATCGTGATCCGGCGCACCGTTGCAGGCGACCTCGAAGACATCGACAGGATCTACGCCCACCACGTGCAAACCGGCGTCGCTACGTTCGAGCTCACCGCACCGGATGCGGCGGAATGGCACCGCCGCCTTGACGCCGTCATCGCTGCCGGGCTGCCGTTCCTGACCGCGACAAGATATGGCCGGGTCGCCGGATATGCGTACTGCGCGCCGTGGAAAACGCGACCGGCCTATCGACACACCGTGGAGGATTCGGTCTACGTCGCACCCGATGCGGTCGGCTGCGGGATCGGCGGCCGACTTCTCGACGCGCTGCTCAATGACTGCACCCGCGCCGGCGTTCGCGAGGTGATCGCCGTCATCGTCGACGCCGACGGCGCGGCGTCTCTGGCATTGCATCGCAACCGCGGATTCGTCGACGCCGGGCGGCTCACCGCAGTCGGCTTCAAGCACGGCCGATGGCTGGACACCGTGCTCCTGCAGCGAAGTCTGTCCTGATCTGCGTCAGCTGAGCTGGTCGGTGACTTCCCGCCAGGCGGGGTTGTCGTTGCGGTGATCGGCGACGTTGCGGCATTCACCGTACAGCCGCATAGTGGCGAAGTCGGTGTCGTTGCCGATGCGATAGAAGACCGCGGTTACGCCGTCCCTGGTCAGCTTTTGGCCGAAGTGCTCGCCCATCGCCGGGGCCGTCGTCCATCCGTGGGTGGCCAGGGCAGCAGCGACGTCGCGCAAATACTTGACCGAATTGCCCTGCGGCAGACGGAAATTCATGTAGACAGTGACCTGATAGGGCGGCTCGTTAGCGTTCTTGCATGACACGAAGGCGTAGCCGCCCGTCACTTCGCGCAGTTCGGCCGTGCTGACGATCTGTTTCGCCGAACCCAGCACCTGAGCCGCTGCCTGCGCGTCGGTCATCGGCTCGCCCTGGACTCTCATCTCGTCGTCTCCCCGACCGCTGAGCCACAACAGACCCGCCGCCACCGCAAGCAGCGCCGCGAGTGCTGTGAGCACCAGCACCGCGGATTGCGACGGATGCAGCCGACTGTTCATTGGAGCCTCGAACTAAATCTACGACAGGTCTGACACTTGAGACTAGGGTATCTAGTGTCTAGTATCACAGTATGGACACCGTGATCGTCCAGGCAGCGATGGCCGAAGCCGCGGCGACGGGTACCCCGGTCGCCGAGTTGTCGCTGGATCGGATCGCCCGTCGGGCGGGCGTGTCGCGTTCCACCGTCTTTCGCCGGGTGCGCAGTCGCCGGGCGCTCGATGACGCCGTGCGCGAGGCCGGCGGCGATCCCGGCACCCGCATCGGGGTGCGCGAACGGGCGATCGCTGCGGCGACCGAACTGATCGTCGCCGACGGTGTCGCCGCGATGACGGTGGAGGCGGTGACCCGCCGCGTCGGCTGTGCAGCGACGTCGATCTATGCCGCCTTCGGTGATCGCGAAGGGCTGTTAGCCGCGGTGTTCGACCGCCACGCGCCCCTGCCTGTCGTTGAGGAGCTGCTCGCCGCCCATCCGCGGCCGTTCGCCGATTTCGAGTCCGGCGTGCGCGCCATCTACACCGCAGTGTTCGACAGCGTTGTCGACGACACTGCGGTGCTGCAGGCGCTGTTCGCCGAGATCCTCGCCAAGCCGAACGGCATTGGCACGCAGTTCTTCCGCGATCGGATCCTGCCGCGCATCACCTCGACGGTGGGCGCGTGGCTGAATGAGCAAATCCATGCCGGTCGGTGCGCCGACCTGCCCCTGTCGCTGCTGATCCCACTGCTGATCTCCCCGATCAGCGTCCATCTGCTAACCCGACCTCGGCTGATCAACGCGGGTCAGCCTGTGCCGGACCGGCACGCCGTCATCGAGGCCATGACGTCCGCGTTCTGCGGCGCTACGGCCACCACAGCCCATCGACCAGCGAGTACATCATGAAATCTGTTGTCGTCACCGGATCGTCAAGCGGCATCGGCCGAGCATGCGCATTGATGTTGGACCGCAACGGCTTCCGCGTCTTCGCGGGCGTTCGTAAGGATGCCGATGGCGACGCATTGCGCTCCGAGGCATCGGGGTCGCTCGTACCCGTGCACATCGACGTGACCGACGCTGCCTCGATCCACTCCATGGCTGACCAGGTGAAAGCCGAAGTCGGTGAGGCCGGGCTGCACGGCCTGGTCAACAACGCAGGCACCACGCTGCCGTGCCCGATCGAATACCTCCCGCTCGACGGGTTTCGCCGCCAGCTCGAGGTGAATCTCGTTGGCCCGCTGGCGGTCACACAAGCACTACTGCCGATGCTGCAAACGGCTCGGGGTCGCGTCGTCAACGTGACATCGGGCGCGGGCAAGGCCGGCGTGCCATTGATGGCCCCGTATGTGTCCGCCAAACACGGCTTGGAGGGTCTCAGCGACGTGATGCGGCTCGAGTTCCGCCAGTTGGGGATTCAGGTCGCGGTCATCGAGCCCGGCTTCGTTGGCACGTCGATGCGTGGCAAGCTGCAACGCGACACCGAGGCCGCGCTGACCTCATTGCCGGACGAGGGCAGCCGGCGCTACGGTCCGGCGCTGGAGAAGCTGGCGGCGGAGATCAGCCACCATGCGACGACGGGCTCACCGCCGGACGTCATCGCCGAATCCGTGCTACATGCGCTGACGAGCAAGAAGCCGCGCACCCGATATCCCTCGGGCGCGGGTGCGAGGCAAATGCTGTTCATGCGGCGCATCCTGCCCGATCGGCGATTCGACCGCCTCATCCTGCGCACGGCCGGGCTAACGGGCTTCTGATTCCTTAGGCCGGTCGGCCAACCACTTGGCGGCGCAACGACTTCGGCAGGTATACCGCACCCGGACCAGCACCTGATGCGCTGTCGGACGGGTTCGAGATCGCACAACGCTTCAGCGACAGGCATCCGCAGCCGATGCACGAATCGAGCTTGTCGCGCAACGCGATCAGCCCTGCGATTTGTTCATCTAGACGTTGTCGCCACTCCTTCGACAGCCGGGTCCAATCCACGCGCGTCGGTGTGCGACCGTCCGGCAGCAACTCAAGCGCAGCTGCGATCTCGTCGAGGGTCAGGCCGACGTTACGGGCGGCGCGGATGAATGCCAGCCGCCGCAACATGTTTCGTTCGAACCGCCGCTGCCCGCCGCTCGTCCGGCTAGCGCTGATCAGTCCTTGCTTGTCGTAGAACCGGATCGCGGACGGTGCGAAACCGCTGCGCTCCGCCACTTCGCTGACCGTCAGTAGATCGTGACTCTCCATCACTTGCTCCCCGGGTCTTGACTTAAAGTTAACTTCAACTACCAGTATGCCTGGTATGACTACTTCAGAACAAACTTCTCCCGTCGCGATCGTCACCGGTGGCTCCCGGGGCTTCGGTCGCGCAGCGGCTGTGGCCCTCCTTGACCGGGGGTGGACCGTCGTGGCAGACGCCAGGCGCGCCGGCGAGCTCGAGGCAATGGCCGACGAAGTCGACTCACCGCGGCTGATCACCATTGCCGGCGACGTCACCGACACGGACCACCGGGCCGCACTGGTCGACGGCGCGACGGCCGCCGGACCGCTGTGCCTGCTGATCAACAACGCCAGCCGGCTCGGGCCGAGCCCGCAACCCCGCCTTGCCGATTACCTCGCCGCCGACCTGCGCGCCGTGTACGACACCAACGTCTTCGCTCCCCTGGCCCTGTTTCAGGCCGCCTTACCGGCGCTGACGGACAACCGCGGTGTCGTCGTCAATGTCACCTCGGATGCGGCCGTCGAGCCATACGAGGGATGGGGTGGTTACGGATCGTCGAAGGCCGCGCTCGACCACCTGTCGGCGATCCTCGCCGCGGAGAATCCGGACGTCGGCGTGTACGCATTCGACCCCGGCGACATGCGCACCGAAATGCACCAGTCCGCGTTCCCCGGTGAGGACATCTCCGACCGCCCCGAACCGGAGTCCGTCGTGCCCGCGCTGCTGCGGCTGCTCGACACCCGGCCCGCGCCCGGCCGCTACCGCGCACAGGATCTGCTCGCGATCGGGGCCGACGCATGATCCTCAAGCCGCAGACGCAATTCGAGCGCTCACCCGCGTCCGACGCCGTCGAACCGCCCGAAGCGCGCGGGATGCCCCGCGATGGCGTCAAGCTGATGGTCGCCACGCCGGACGACGTCGTGCACACCCGCTTCGCCGACCTCGGCCAGCACCTCGTCCCCGGGGACCTTCTGGTCGTCAACAACTCGGCGACGCTTCCCGCCGCGGTCGATGCGCGAAGACCGAAGCGAGGCCCGATCGCCGTGCACTTCTCGGCCGCCCTCGACGACCACCTGTGGGTCGTCGAACTGCGGCCGGCCACCAATGCGACCGCCCACCTGCCGGACGTCGAGCCGGGCGAGCGCATCGGGCTGCCCGACGGCGCTGCACTCGTCGTCATCGCGTCCTATCCACAACCGGGTGTGGCGGGTAGCCGGCTGTGGTCCGCGCGGTTGGCGATCGAAGGTGGCGTGACGACCTACCTCTGCAGGCACGGCCGGCCAATTCGGTACAGCTACATCCCGCGAGAGTGGCCGCTGAGCAGCTATCAGACCGTGTTCGCCCACCGGCCCGGCAGCGCCGAGATGGCCAGTGCGGCACGGCCATTCAGCGCCGAGTTGGTCACATCGCTGGTCTCGGCGGGCATCGTCATCGCTCCGATCACTCTGCACGCCGGGGTGTCCTCGGCCGAAGAGGGCGAACCGCCGTCGGCCGAGCGATTCGAGATGCCCACATCGACCGCACGGCTGATCAATCTGACCCGGGCATCGGGCGGGCGGGTGATCGCCGTCGGCACCACCGCAACCCGCGCGGTGGAGTCCGCCGCCGATACCTTCGGCACTGTGCGCCCCGCGACTGGTTGGACGGATCTGGTGCTCGGACCGGACCGGCCGCCCCGCGTTGTCGACGGCCTGATCACCGGCTGGCACGACGCAGGCGCCTCACACCTGCTGCTGCTTGAAGCGGTCGCCGGGCCTGCCCTGGTAGCCGCGGCATATCGGGAAGCGCTCGAGTTCGGCTACCTGTGGCACGAATTCGGCGACAGCGCGCTGCTGCTGCCTATTTCCCCGCGATCCCGCTGATCAACCGGTCGCACACGGCGTCCATCTCTTGGCGTGCCTGATCGGGATTCGTTGCGCGGGAGACGAACAATGCCGCCTCGTCGAGTGCGCCGAGCAGCACATGCGCGGTCGGCCGCAGCGGCTGTTCTGGGATGGCGCCTTCGGCGATCGCATGCGCCAGCATCGCCTCGATCACCCCGAGGCCGTATTTCACCCCGACGGCACGCCACCGATCCCAGCCCAGCACGGCGGGTGCATCGATCAACACGATCCGCTGAACGTCGGGTGCCGAACAGCGATCGAGGAAAAGACTGGCGCCCAAGCGCATCGCTTCCAGCGGGTCCGGCGGTTGCTCGTCGGCGATCTGTCGCACTATGTCGGCGACCAGAGCGCGCTCGACCTCCTCGTAGACCGCCGCGAACAGCGCAGCCTTGTCGTCGAACTGGTGATACAGCGCACCCCGGGTCACCCCGGCCGCGGCCACGATCGCCTGAGTGGAAACCTCGGTAAATCCATTGTCGGCGAACAGCTTTCGCGCAGCGTCGATCAACAGCGCGCGCGTCGCCGCGGTGCGCTCGGCCTGTGTGCGCCGGGCGGGAGACTCTGCGGTCACGCCATCGTTGACTTTCATACAGACTGCACGTAACTTCCATACTAAGTGTTTGTAAGTCTGATCGAAAGGATAGCGAAGATGCCGCAGGTGGTGTTGGACCAGGCGACGATCGACTACCGCGTGTTTGGCCCGGAAGACTCTCCGCACCCGCCGGTCCTGTTCGTCCACGGCATTCTTGTCGACAGCCGGTTGTGGGACCGCGTCGCCGAGGGCCTCGCGCGGCAGGGTTTCCGCTGTTACCTGCCGAACTGGCCGCTGGGCTCGCACACCATTCCCGTGAACGATCCGGCCGCACTCTCGCCGCGCGGTGTGGCCACCTTGATCCGCGACTTCATCGTCGCGCTCGGCCTGTCGGACGTGACGCTCGTCGGCAACGACACCGGCGGTGGGCTGTGCCAACTGGTCATCGACGCGTACCCCGAGCACATCGGCCGCCTGGTGCTGACCAACTGCGACGCGTTCGACAAGTTCCCGCCGTTCCCGTTCACGCTCGTCTTCGCGCTGCTGCGCGGGCCGATCTCCATCAAGGTGCTGTTCGAGCAGATGCGGATCAAGGCGCTGCGGCACTCACCGCTGGGGTTCGGCCTGCTGGTTCATCCGGAACCGCAGCTCACCGCCTCGTGGCTGGAGCCCGGTCGCACGGACGCCCGCATCCGTAGAAACCTGGCCACCCTGCTACGCAATGTGGCCAAAACTGATCTGACCGACGTCGCGACCCGCCTCAGACAATTCAGCAAGCCCGTGACCATCGTCTGGGGTCAACGCGACCGCGCGTTCACACCCGCGCTGGGCAGGCGGCTGGCGGCCGCGTTCCCGAATGCCACGCTGATCGAGGTACCGGGCGCGCGAACGTTCGTATCGCTGGATGCGCCCGCGGCGGTGATCGATGCGATCGCGAAAGTGGGCGCGACCGCCTAGCTCTTGACCAGCGTGAACTGGCAGACGTCGGTGTAGCCGTCGCGGAACAATTCGGCGCAGCCGGTCAGGTACTTCATGTACCGGTCGTAGACCTCTTCGGACTGAATCGCGATGGCCTCGTCCTTGTGCGCTTCGAGCGCTGCCGCCCAGATCTCCAGCGTGCGTGCGTAGTGCAGCCGCAAGCGCTGCGCGCGCTTGAGTTCGAAGCCGACCTTGGCGGCGTGCTCCTCGACGGTCGTCGGCTTCGGCAGATCACCGCCGGGGAAGATCTCATCCATGATGAACTTGCTGAACTTCAGCAGCTTCATGGTCAGCGGCAACCCGGTCTCTGCGAACTCTTCATCGGTGGGCTTGATGATGGTGTGCAGCATCATCACGCCGTCCTGGGGAAGGATCGCGTAGGCCTTCTTGAAGAAGTCGTCATAGCGGTCGCGGCCGAAGTGCTCGAACGCGCCGATCGACACGATCCGGTCAACGGGCTCGTCGAACTGCTCCCAGCCCTGCAGCAACACCTTCTTGCTTCGCGGACTGTCCGAGGCGGCGAAAACCTGCTCGACGTGAGCCTTCTGGTTTTCGCTCAGCGTGAGACCGATGACATTGACGTCGTAGCGCTCCAGCGCGCGGTTCAGCGTCGCGCCCCACCCGCACCCGATGTCCAGCAACGTCATGCCGGGTTGCAGGCCCAGCTTGCCGAGGGACAGGTCGATCTTGGCGATCTGCGCCTCCTCGAGCGTCATGTCGTCGCGTTCGAAGTAGGCGCAGCTATACGTCTGGGTCGGATCCAGAAACAGCCGGAAGAAGTCGTCGGACAGGTCGTAATGCGCCTGGACGTCCTCGAAGTGCGGCTTCAAGTTCTGGGTGTCGCTCGTGGTTTCTGGCAAGTTGCAGCCCTTTGGCGTCTGGAGTCGATGTGGTCCGGGCTCCGCGTGTTTTGAGAGCCTCCCCCGTCGTGAGGGCAGTGTACGCACCCTCGATGTGAACGGCTCCCAGAGACCTGTTCGACACAGATAGTTGACAATATCAGCGAATTGTTTGACGCTATCAACTATGTCCAGTGTGGTCGACGACGTGCGCGGGTTCAACCGCTTCTACACCCGGATGCTCGGGCTGCTCCGGCCCCACCTGGCTGGATCAGCGTTCGGGCTCACCGAGGCCAGAGTGCTGTTCGAGCTGGCGCATCGAGATGACGCTGCGGTGTCCGACCTTCGTCGTGAGCTCGATCTCGACGCCGGCTACCTGAGCCGCATCCTGTCCAGTTTCACCTCGTCCGGGTTGGTCGTCCGGGAGAAGTCGGCGGCCGACGGCCGTCGCCAGGTCGTGCGCCTGACGGACGACGGCCGTCGCGCCTTCGACGAGCTCGATCGGTTGCAGGCCGACGCGATAGCGACCATGCTCACGCCGCTCGACGACGGCCAACAGGCCGAACTCGTCACCTCGATGGGGCGAATTCGCCGCGCGTTGGGTGACGAACCGCGCTCAAAGGGCCTCGTCCTTCGCTCGCCAGCGCCGGGCGACCTCGGCTGGGTGGTCGAGCGGCACGGTTACCGCTACTCGGCCGAGTACGGCTGGGACACCGACTTTGAGGCCCTGGTCGCCCGCGTCGTGGCCGACTTTGCCGAACGCGACGACACCAAACGCGAGGCGGCGTGGATCGCCGAGCTGGACGGAGAGCGGGTCGGCTGCGTGTTCTGCACCGCCGCGGACGTGAAGGACACCGCACAGCTGCGCTTGCTGCTCGTCGAGCCGTCGGCGCGGGGAGCGGGCGTCGGCACCCGGCTGGTCGATGAGTGCCTGCGGTTCGCCCGGCGATCCGGCTATCGGCGAATCACCTTGTGGACCAACGATGTATTGCTGGCGGCGCGCAGGATCTACCAGCGCGCCGGGTTTCACTGCGACCGCAGCGAGCCGCACCACAGCTTCGGCCGCGGCCTCGTCGGCGAGTACTGGTCCCGGGACCTGTAACGCGTCAGGCGGCCGGCACCGCGCCCAGCACCCGCTGGATGTCCGGCTTCATGGCCTGTAACTGGCCGCCCCAGTAACCCCAGCTGTGCGTGCCGTTGGGCGGGAAGTTGAACACCCCGTTGCTGCCCCCGGCTCGCGTGTAGGCCGCCTGGAAATCCTTGTTGGTGCGGATCGTCAGGCCTTCCAGGAACTGCGCGGGAATCTGCGCATTGCCGAGCCCGGCATCCAGATCCGTCGGATTGCCGTTGCCGCTGTACACCCAGATGCGGGTGCCGTTGGAAACCAGTCGCCCGATCTGCAGCATCGGGTCATTGCGCTGCCAGGCAGGCCCGCCGTACGGACCCCACATGTCGAGCGCGTTGAAACCGCCCGCGTCGCCCATCGAGATGCCCACGAGCACGGGCCACAGCCCCCGCGAAAGATTCAGGAAGCCGGACAGCGACCCGGCGTAGACGAACTGTCCAGGGTGATAAGCCGCGAGGATCAGCGCGGAACTGCCCGACATCGAAAGGCCCACAACGGCGTTGCCGGTCGGGCTGACGCCCTTGTTCGCGGCAAGCCACGCCGGCAGCTCCGACGTCAGGAAGGTTTCCCACTTGTAGGTCTGCGTGGTGCCGTTGCCCACGGCAGGCCGGTACCAGTCGGTGTAGAAGCTGGACATGCCGCCCACCGGCGCCACTACTGATACGCCGGAGCCGTCGAACCAACCGAATGCGCCGGTCTCGATGTCCCAGCCGTTGCGATCGTCGCGGGCGCGTAGACCGTCGAGAAGATAGACAGCCTTGGGACCACCGCCCTGGAATTGAACGGTGATGTCACGACCCATCGACGGCGACGGAACGCTGAGGACTTCGACCGCCGCGCCGGCCGTTGGAGTACCCCCGATCACCCCGACCAGCCCGGGCAGCAGTGCCGCCGCTGCCATCGCCGCCGCCATCCGGCGGACCCATTTTCTTGGTGCCTGGTGTGAAACGTTCATAGCCCTTCATCCCGTCGTGTGTATACGGGGTTAATCGCGGCCCAAGAAGCCTCAGTTACAGGGAGATGGGAGGACAATCGAACTTGCGTATCGACGGACCGGAAACGAAAGGGGCGCACGATGAAGGCCAAGGTGGGCGACTTCCTGGTGGTCAAGGGCACCACGGTTGAGCAGCACGATCAGCGCGGGGTGATCACCGAGGTCCGGTCGGCCGACGGGTCGCCCCCTTATGTGGTGCGGTGGTTGAGCA
This sequence comes from Mycobacterium sp., assembly GCA_035649695.1. Classification (GTDB taxonomy): domain Bacteria; phylum Actinomycetota; class Actinomycetes; order Mycobacteriales; family Mycobacteriaceae; genus Mycobacterium. The sequence goes on from DASRJA010000264.1 coordinate 18,835, forward strand.
CCGACCATGTCGCCACCGTGTATCCGGGTCCGGACGCACTCGTCGTGACGCCTGCCGAGCAGGAAGCGGCCGACGCGCGGCACCGAGCGCACTAGTCGCAAGATGGACGGAGACCGATCATGACGAAGCCCAGCGGTGAGTTCGGCGACGACGCTCCCGAAGCCGACGTGATCGAACAACTCCGCTCCACCGACGTCAGCGAAGAGGACACGTGGCGGGACGCGGCCCGCGTAGCGAGTGCACGCGACTGGGAAGCCAACGAGGCCGACTTGATCGAGCAGGCCATCGCCGTTCCGGATGATGATTCGGAGTTCGACCGGTGAACTCAGTTGTGCAGGGCTGACGACTCCTTGAGAAGCAGCCCATAGCCGTTGCAGCACAGGCTGACCCGCAAAGGGTGGCTAGCGTTGTGCGTCGCAAGCCAGGCGCGCAGCGCCGGCTTCTGTTTCTCGACCGAAGCCCGCTGAACCCCGAGTTCTTTCAGCAGCGCAGGCAGGGTGGTGGGTTCCGCTGTCACGGCCATGGCTATCCCCCTTTTTGGCCCGACAGTCAATTCTAAATCTGGCCGCCCCGCCGCGTACCGATTTGCCCAAAAGCCTTGCCGCACCGGGCGGCAGCCTGTCGACGTTAGCCGGGGACGCGGGCATGCCGCCGGAGGCGAATGATGTAGCCATGAGGCTTGATGGATACCTCCGTCGGTGCGCGGCCTTGGTCGGTGCGCTTACGACCCTGGCGGTGATGCCGACGACCGCGCCGGCTCGCGGCGACGACGCCAACCCGCTCCTCGACCTTGTCGATGCGGCCGCCCAACGGCTGCAAACTGCAGAGCCGGTGTCGGCGACCAAGTGGATCAACGGCGGCTCGATCGACGATCCTCCCCGGGTCGAGCAGGTATTGGCAGCGGTGAGTGCCGACGCGACGGGCAGGGGCATCGACCCCGACTACGTCAGACAGATGTTCACCGATCAGATCGATGCCACCGAAGCCATCGAATACACCCGATTCGGGCAATGGAAGCTCGATCCGGGATCGGCGCCACGCATTGCGCCCGACCTTGCGGCGTCGCGCGCGACCATCGACGGATTGAACACCGAGATGGTTGAGCAAGTCGCGCTGCGCTGGTCCGTCCTGCACTCCCCCGACTGCACCCGCATGCTCGACGACGCGACGACCGCCGTCGCCAGTGCGCGGATGCTCGATCCGCTCTATCAGCAAGCGCTCGCATTCTCCAGTCAGTCATATTGCGCGCCTTGATGTTTCACATCAGCGTTCTCTCGGCGGCGATGTCATACTCGGCAACGGAGGCGGCGACGATTGCCGCGCCCTGATCGTCGCTGGGACCGCTGCCCCGAAACGCTTCGACCGCGGCCTGCGATTCCCACCGTTCGAAGATGTTGACCCGGCCCGGCTCGAGCAGGTCGGCCGACAGCGCGAAGTCGAGACATCCGGCTGTGCCGCGGGCCTGGCGCACCACCTCGACGCATCCCGACAAGTAGTCGTCGCGTTGCTGCGGATCGACCACGATCTGTCCAGCGACAATCACCATCGCGGGCCTCCTTCGTCTGTTCGATTGAACTATCACCTGATTGACTGCAGTTCGAGTCAGAAATCATCGTCGGCGGTAGTTATGGAGGAGCCATGAATCTTCGAGAGGCACGACAAGTCATCGGCTCGCTCGAGTCCGATCCCGACGCCGCGCGCGTGTTCGGAGAGGCGTACCAGACCACCGATGGGGCAACGGTCATTCCGGTCACTACTGTGCGCGGCGCGTCCCCCAAGCCGGCCGGCGTGTTCGTCGTTAAGGACGGCAAAGCGTCGTGGGTGCCCGCTGTCGACGCAGGGCGCATCGCGATGTTCGGAATTCTGGTTGGCCTGGTGTCGGCAACGCTTGCCGGCGTGGCTATGGTTCGTCGTCCGCCGTGGCCCGATCTGCACGGCGATATCTCGAGCCGGCGCTAGCACGCCAAGCTGCTGCGAACACAATCAGCACGGCAAGCGCGACAAGCCATGGCCAGGCTCCGTGCTGGTGGATCCAGCCCGCGATCGCACCCTGCACACGGCCTGCGGCCGCGATCACCGGGTCTTCGGGATTGCCGTTGGCGGTGAAGAGCCGGATTTCATAGAGCCCGTAATAGCCGACATAGAGGCCGACAATCACGAGCAGCACGCCGCTGATCCGGTTGACGTACGGCACAATTCGGCGCATCCGGTCGACGGTGGCGGAACTCGCCAGCGCTGCGGCCATCGCCAGCACTCCGACGACGAGTGTGAACCCGCCTGCATAAGCGACGTACACCGCCATGGCGCCGAGAACGGAACCGCCGCGAAGCCCGGCGGCTGTCACCGCGAGAAACGGCCCGACCGTGCATGATAACGACGCGATCGCGTAGCTGATGCCGTAGCCGAACATCGAACCCAGTCGGGCCGTCGGCGCCCACCGAGCGCCAGCTTTCATCCCGCCCAGCACCCTGATCTCCCGACCTGCCAACAGCCAAACACCAAGGGCGACAAGCACAATCCCGATCAGCACGGTGACGTACGGCAGATAGCGCTGCACCGTCGCGGCGGCCGACACGGTGAGCACGCCGAACCCGCCGAACACGACGAGGAATCCGGCGGCCATCGCGGTGGTGGCCGTCACCGCTCGGCCGATCGCGGCACGCCGTCCCAAATCCTCGCCCCGGACCGCGAGGGCCAGATACGCCGGCAGCATGGCGAAGCCGCAGGGGTTCAGCGCCGCCACCAATCCAGCGCCGAAGGCCAAGCCCACCAGGTCTTGGTCCACGTGCGCGGCGACCTATGACAGCGCCGCTACCCGGTCAGACAGCTCCTGTTCGGGCATGGCCGCGGTCGGGTTGTTCACAAACGTCGACGAGCCGTCGGCCCGGTAGAAGACGTAGGCCGGCTGCCACGGGACGTTGTAGCGGGCCCAGATCGACCCGTCGGCGTCGTTGAGGTTGGTGAAGGTGAGGTTGTACTTCGACACGAAGGCCTGCATCGCCGCGACGTCGGAGCGCGCCGCCACGCCGACGAACGTGACCTTGGGATTGGCCGCCGCGACCTGGCTCACGCTGGGCCCTTCGGCGTTGCAGAACGGACACCACGGCGTCCAGAACCACAGCACCGCGGGCTTGCCGATCAGGCTCGCCCCGCTGAACGGCGCCCCGGACAGCGTGGTGCCGGTGAACTGCAGCCGGTCATCTGCGACCGCCGCAGGTGGACTGACAAGCCCGAACGCCAGCGCGGCTGCTGCCGCGCTGAGTACAAGCGATCTGATTAGTCGCGAGAATCGAGTGCTCATCCCCCATCTCCTTCGCTCAAGCGGCACCGCGTGGATGACCTGCGCCCCACACTTCTAAACACGACCCCAGTTGCGTCGGGGTTCACGTCCAGAACGGGGCCAGATGTCGCTGGAGGCTTGGCTGGCTAACGTGTTTGGGCTCAAGGGCCAGGATGCCTGGCGGCGCCACGCCAATCCGTGGAGCGTCTACACGCGGATTCCGATCCCAGCGGTGCTTGTCGCGGCGATTCGGAGCCGAACATGGATCGGTTGGTGGTCTCTGCTGCCGATCGCAGTGTGCCTGATTTGGACAGTGGTGAATCCGCGCGCGTTTCCGCCGCCGCGCACGCTGGACAGCTGGGCGTCCCGATCGGTGATGGGCGAAACTCTATGGGCCGAGCGAAAGTCGACGCCGTTGCCGTCGCGTCATCGCACCGCACCCGTGGTACTCGGTGCCCTCAGCGCGGCCGGATTGCCGTTCCTGACTTGGGGTCTCGTGGTGCTCGACCCGTGGCTCACGCTGTTCGGGCTGGCGATTCAGATGCTGGGCAAGCTGTGGTTTCTCGACCGGATGGCGCTGCTCTACAACGACGTCAGTTCTCGCGCTGCACCAATTCCGCCACGAACCGATCGATGAAATCGTCGATGTTCGCCGGCAGCGCGGGCCGGATCACGAACTTGGTCAAACCCGCTGCCAGGTACGCGTCGACTTGGCGGTGCAGTTGCGACCATCCGCTCGCGATGAGGTCGCCTGGTTCGACGTCGGGCCTGCGCCGCCTGACCGCGGCAATCAACGCGTCCGGTACGTCGCCGTCGCTGACGGCGAGGTTGATACCGAAATGATCGGGTTCGATCTCCCGGCCCGCGTCGGTGGCCGCCCGCTGGATCTGCTCGCGGCCGGCGCGCGCTTCGTCGGGCGTGAGGAAGCTACCGAGCCACCCGTCGCCGAGTTGGCCGATGCGGCGAAACGCGGCCGGCGCGGATCCGCCGAGCCAGATGTCGAGCGGTTTGACCGGTCGCGGCTCGATGACCGCGGAACTCACAGCGAAATAGTCGCCCGCGAATGCGACATCCTGTTGTTCCAGAACCGATCTCAGCAGCCGCAGCGATTCATCGAAGACGGCGGCGCGCTCACCGTCGGGCACCACGAAGATCTCGCGCTCCGCGGGAATCGCCGACCGCAGGCCGAACACCGGGAGCACGCGCTTGGGTGCCAGACCGGCCAGCGACGCCAACTGCTTGGCCACCAGCACGGGATGGCGGCCGGGCAGCACCGCGACCGACGTGCCGACCTTCAGGTTGGTCGTCCGGGCCAGCGCATAGGCCATCCCGACGAACGGGTCGACCGCCTTGGAGTACACCAATTCGGAAAACCACAGCGAATCGACGCCGGTGGCCTCCAGATGGTCGACGATTCTCGCCAGTTGCTCCGGGCCTGTATCCGCACCGAGCCCGACGCCGAACCGAATCTTCACGACCCGATGCTACGGAAACTGGGCGAAAGGCCATGTGCAGTTGCACGACGGGCCAGAGTCATGGACTCGTCCCCGAAGGAATGGGCTTGTGGCTTGTCCTTGAGGTTTCGAGTCTGCCGTTAGGCTTGCTGCTGCCGCCCTAGCTGGCTGCCAGGGTGGGCGCTGCGTATGGACGCATGACTTCGCCCCAGCGTTCGACACCGCGGTGAGCAATGACAATCGCTGCATTGTGGTCGGCGTGCCCAACGAAGCCACATCGACGACACTCAAACTCGCTCTGCGAGCGACGATTACGTTTGTCAACCCACCCGCATTGATGGCAGGTTTGACTCGTGTACGCCGGGTCGACCTCGACGAACGGCACGCCCGCTCGATTTGCCTTGTAGGCGACAAATCCGCCGAGTTGGGCGAACGCCCATGAGTGCAGCGTGGCCCGTTGGGGCTTTCGAAGCCGTACCCGCGCACGAATCCCCGCCAGTTTTTCGACGGAGATACCGCGCCCGGTGCGTTGCGCCTCGGCCACGATGCGTTTTGATACTTGGTGGTTGAGGTCGGTGGCGAACCGCGCCTCTTTGCGGCGACGCTTCTTGAGCAACCGCCGAGCCGAATTAGTCTTCTTTGCCTGCAACCGCTGTCGTAGCCGCTGCTGGCGTTTCCGGTAGCGGGTCAGCCGCGCGCCGCTGGCACGTTGCCCGTCGCTGGTGGTGGCGATGTTGACGATCCCCCGATAAACCCATTAACCGGATCGGTCAACGGCGCCTGCGGCACCTCGACAGCGGCATACAGGTACCAATTGCCGTCCCGATAGATGAGATCGGTTTCGCCGATCGGGTGGGTGCGCAGCATTGCGAGATCCCGCGTTGCTGCCAAGACACGTACACCTTTGCACCGGCCGCGGGTGGTCCAGATCGACACCGTCGCTGTACGGCCCCCGGCGGTTTCGGGTATCTGCCACGACAAGCACCGAGCATCGAACGGCTGGGCGGCATCGGTACGGAACCTTACGGGCGTGTCCTGAACTGCCTTTCGCTTGTCCGCGCTGGGTGGGCCGAAATTGCCCGCGTCGATGCTCGCCCGAAGCGTGCGGTACGCATCCACGACCTTGCCAATCACCCGGATCGCCGGCTGCGCCGATAGGCCGAAGCGCTGCTTGAGTTCGCCGTAGAACTGCTGCTGCGCATCGGCCTTGCGGTGCACGTGCGTTGCATGCATCGCAGCCGACAACCAGGATGCCGCGCTGTTGCAGGTGCGCAGGGTGGCTTGTAGCGCGGCCGCCTGTTCGGGGGTCGGCAGCATGCGCACTTTGACCACCTGCATCATGCGGACACGCTAACGGTCAACACCGACACCTCCAGTCTCGACAAGGCCGCGAGCGGCGCTAGTAGTACAGCGCAAGACCGACGACCTTGGGGCGCCCCGCACTCCGTGGCCAACCTAGACATTGAGCAGCACAAACGCGCGAACCTGCGGTCAACGCGCACGCGCGATCCAGTTTCTCTCGCCCGTAAACCTTCAGGTATCTGCCGTAGTAGGGCCAGAATGAAAAAATGAACCAACCGTGGGTCCGTGGCTGCGTGGTCCAGCGCATCATGTTCCGCCGTGGCCTGGTGCTCAACCTCGACGACAACGAACTCGTCATCTCCGTACCGTTCCATCTGACGCTCCCGGCGACGGTCCGCGACGACGAGGAGGCGGTGCTCATCGATCCGAAGGCCGCGCGCGCCGAAGAGCGTGCGCTGTTCGACTTCGCGGGTTCGACGTGCACTCACGCCAGCTGGGACGAGGACGGCAGCCTGCATCTCCGTTTTTCGGACGGCCATGAGATCCACGCGCACAGCGACGCGGACGGCACCGCGTGGGAGCTATACGGCAAGAACCACGGCTACGCCGCATGCCTGCCACGCGGTCGGGTGCGCGTCGTCAGGCACGACCTACCTGAAGACGAGTCTGCTGAACGCTAGCGGTGCAGCAGGGCCCGCATCTGGGTGAATCTGAAGAGCCCCTGGCGCCCGGCAACCGGCTCGTAGGCCTGCACCTGGTCGGCGACGAACGCGGCGCGATTCTGTGCGGGCAGCCGATCGGTCCACGCCGTCGACCCCACCGCGCACCACCGGCTCAACGCGTCGCGGGAGCCGAAGTCCCACTCGCGGTCCGTAACGGTGATCTTGTCGAGCGTCAGGCCGGCCGACGCGGCGAGTTCACCGTATGCCTCAGGGTCGACGTGTGTGTACGGCGCCGAGAAGCCGTCGAACCACCGTGCCCACCGCGGACTTTCACAGACCGCCATGGTCGTCGCCTCAATGCTGGTGCGCGGTCCCCCACAAACCACCTGGATCAGCGCTCGGCCGCCGGGACGCAGCACCGTGGCGATCTCGCGTAGCGCTTGCCGCTGCTCGCGGACCCAGTGCAACGCGTTGAATGACACCACTGCGTCGAAGAATTCGGCGAACGGCAACTGGCGAGCATCGGCCACGACGAACCACGGCCCAGAGCCGGTTGGCTCGCCACCGCGGTGCGCGGTCTCGATCATCCTTGGTGAGGCGTCGACTCCGACCGCGCAACCATCGGGCACCATGCCGGCCACCGCGCGGGTCAAGTAGCCGTCACCGCAACCGACATCGAGCACCCTGTCCGCCGCGCCGAACCGCAGGGCCGTCACGGCCTCGGTCGCCATCGCACGTTGCGGACTGCTGACATCGGCGTAGTCGCGGCCGCTCCAGTCGGGCATGTCACAGAGTTAACGCGAAATGCGGTTCGGCGGCAGACTGCTTGCGAATAGTGTGGCGTGCGATGAGAGCACGGATAATGGCCCTGGCCGTGACGGCGGTGGTGCTAGTGGCGGCGTCGGGCTGCGCCGACGAATCAAAACCGCAATCGTCGACCACCAGTCCCCCGGCGACCTCCGAGACAGCGAAGCCAATGAACGATGCGCTTGCGCAGCGACTCGACGCCGCGGTCAATCAGGCGATGACGGCGGCGGGCATCCCAGGGGCGATCGTCGGTATTTGGGGTCCCGACGGCGACTACGTGCGCGCGTTCGGAGTGGCCGACAAGACGACTCGCGCACCGATGAAGGCCGACTTCTACAGCCGAATCGGCAGCGTGACAAAGACATTCACGGTGACGGCGGTGCTGCAACTGGCCGACCAAGGCAAGCTGCGCCTCGACGACCCGATCGCGGAGTTCGTCGACGGGGTGCCGCTGGGCGACAAGATCACGCTGCGCCAGCTCGCCAGGATGCAGAGCGGACTGTTCAACTACAGCGCCTCACCGGAGTTCCAGCAGGCGATGTTCGCCGATCCGCGGCACCCGTTCACTCCGCGCGAGTTGCTGAACTACGCGCTCGCGCAGCCTAATCAGTTCCCGCCCGGCGAAGGATTCGAGTACTGCAACACCAACACGATCCTGCTCGGCCTCGTGGTGCAGAAGGTCAGCGGTCAGCCGCTGAACGCCTACATCGAGGACCAGATCCTTGCTCCACTTGGCATGAGCCACACCAGCTTTCCGACCACGAACGCGTTCCCCGAACCGCATGCGCAGGGCTACACCGTGCAGACCGCGGACGGCAAGGAGACCACCGCCACCGACTGGGACCCGTCCTGGGGATGGGCGGCCGGGGCGATGATTTCCACGCTCGACGACATGCGCATCTGGGCGCCCGCGCTGGCCAGCGGCAAGCTGCTCACGCCCCAAATGCAGGAGCAGCGGCTGCAGACGGTGGGCCAACCGGGGATGCCGCCGCAGGACGGATACGGGTTGGGCATCTTCAACCTCGGCGGGTGGATCGGGCACAACGGCAGCCTGCCCGGCTATCAGACCGTCGTCGTGTACCTGCCTCAGAAGCAGACCACGCTCGTCATCATGATCAACACGGACATCGAGTATCAAGGCAACGAGCCAAGCACCACGGTGGCGACCGCGATTACCAAAGAGCTGTCGCCGGACCACATTTACTCCTTCGGTCCGCAAATGCCCCGTTGATCCAGAAAGAGGTGTAGTCATGCAGGGTTCAGCGAAGGTAACCATGTCGGCGCCGGCCGACCAGATCTGGAACCTCATCGCCGATGTCCGCAACACCGGCAGGTTCTCGCCGGAGGTCCTCGAGGCCGAATGGCTCGACGGCGCGACCGAGCCGGCGCTTGGCGCACGGTTCCGCGGACACGTCAAGCGCAACGAGATCGGCCCGGTGTACTGGACCACGTGTCGGGTCACGGCCTGTGAGCCCGGGAGGGAATTCGGTTTCGACGTGCTAGTTGGTGACCGGGCTGCGAACACCTGGCACTACCGGCTCACCCCGGTCGACGGCGGAACCGAGGTCACCGAGTCGTTCCGGATGCCCGACAACCTGTTCAGCAAACTGTTCGGGGTATTGGGTGGTCAGTTGCGCCAGCGGCGCAACGTCCGCGACATGCGCACGACCCTCGAGCGCATCAAAGCTGTTGTCGAGGCGCCCGAGGGTGCGTGAACGAGTCGGTTACTGGAACCCGATGCCGAAGACCGGGATCCAGAGGCCGAACAGCCAGATCCCCCACTGGTGGAAGCCGTCATCCCAGACGGGATTGACGTCGTACCCCCAGTAGTTGAACGGTCGCGGCGGGCCGCCGTCCCACTGATACGCCGGCGGTGGGCCCCAGCCCCATGGCGGCGGACCATTGCGGTCGTCCCACCACTCGTGGCGGTTGCTGGCCCACCACGGGCCCTTGTCTCCGTCCCAGTGCTTGAAGTCCGGCCCGTTGCCGTTGCCGTTGCCATTGCCGTTGCCGCACCAAGGCGGACAGAAATTGTCGTGCGGCTTCAGCGGTGCCGGAACAACTGGGTCGGCGGACGCGAGGGCGCCGCCGGGCCCAATGGCTCCTAAGCCGAGGGCACCGACAATCATGGCTGCGGACACGAATTTCGACAGCCTCATCGTTAAATAACTCCTACCTTGCGGCCCCGACGTCCAAATCCGACGCTGGGCCGCTGCTAATCATTCCCCAATCGGAGCGAAGCATACGTCTGCTCCCACGGGGATATCGGCCCAGGTGAAGACGCCGTTACCGCACTGAATGGCGTTGGCGGGTCAGGGTTTTGCGGTGACTAGAGGGTCCGCAGGCGACGGATACGATCGGCGATTGCTCGCCGCGATACGTCCGCTCGGCGTGCCAGCGCCTCGAACGCGTGCGGGCAACCGGGATGCAGATGCAGCTCGGTCGGCACCCCGGCGTCTGACAGGTGCCGCGCATACATGATGTCTTCGTCGCGGAAGATGTCGAGGTCGCCAACGTCGATGTAGGTATCGGGCAGGCCGGTCAGGTCCGTGGCCCTGGCCGGCGCGGCATAGGGCGACACGCCGTCGGCGCCTGCGCTTTCGCCGACCAGCGCCGCCCAGCCGGTGACGTTGTCGTCGTAGGTCCAGGTCAAGTACGGCAGCAACTGCGGGTCGGGGGTCTGCGCCCGATCGTCGAGCATCGGGTAGATCAACAGCTGTTGGGCGATGGCCGGGCCACCGCGATCGCGGGCAAGCAGGCAGACCCCCGCCGCCAAGCCGCCCCCGGCGCTGTCGCCCATCACGCCGATTCGGCCGGGATCGACACCGAGGGTCGCGGCGTTGTCAGCGAGCCAGCGAAGTGCCGCGTAGCAGTCCTCGACCGGGATGGGATGCGGGTGTTCGGGGGCGATCCGGTAGTCCACTACCAGCATGGGCACACCGGACGTGGCAACGTACTCGCGCACCGCCAGGTCGTACACAAGGCCGAGGTGCTCGAGGCCGAGGATCATGCCCCCGCCGTGCAGGTACAGCGCCGCACTGCCCGGGTGCCTCCTCCCGGGCATGTGATACCAACCGAGGGCCAAGGTCGTGCCGTCCGCGGTCGTCAGTGTGCGCCTGCCGACCTCCACATCGGGAACCGGTTGCCACGTGCTTGCGACGTAGTCGAACATCCGATGGCCATCGATCCGCCTGCCTTCGACGTCGCCGATCGCCAGCGGCTCGGATTCTCCGACCGCCTCCATCAATGGGGCGAGCTCCGCCAGCACCTGCGCGTCGATACCGAGTGCCATGGCCCCGACAGTAACGTGGACGCACGTGACGGAAGCGCAAACCGACACCACCACCGGTCAGCGCATCTCACCCTTCGCCGCGGGAGCGGTTCTCCCGATCGCAGCCGTTACCACCGTATTGCATTGCATTGCAACCACTTTCGGTGACAGTTATTGGTTCGACGAGGTGTACATGTTGGCGATCGGCCGCTATCACCTCGACTGGGGATCAGCCGACCAGCCTCCCCTCGCACCCGCGTTGGCCGCGTTGACCGATGCGGTCGCACCCGACTCGCTGATCGCGCTGCGCGCGCCTGCCGTGCTGGCGACCGCAGGCGGAATCGTGGTTGCCGGTCTCATTGCCCGCGAACTCGGATGTGACAGGCGCGCACAGGGATTCACCGCCGCGGCGCAGGCGACGGGCGTGTGGACGACCCTGTTCGGCCACTGGCTGGCGCCGTACACCCTCGAACCCGTTCAGTGGCTGTTGGCGATCTGGCTGCTTGTGCGGTGGGTGCGGCTGCGCGACGACCGCCTGCTGCTCGCCCTCGGCGTCGTCGTCGGCGTTGCGGCATTGACGAAGTTCCAGATTCTGCTGCTGTGCGCCGTGTTGGTGATCGCTGTTGCGGCGACCGGCCCGCGTGACCTGATGAGGCGGCCGATGCTGTGGGCAGGAGCCGGTATCGCCGCACTGCTTGCCGCGCCGACGCTGGTGTGGCAACAGCTGCACGGCTGGCCGCAACTACGGATGGCGCCTGTGGTCGCCGGCGAAGCCGAGGCTCTCTACGGGGGTCGCCCCGGCATCGCGGTGCAGCTGATCGCGTTCGCGGGCGTGGCGGGAGCGGCGCTGATGCTGTATGGACTGTGGCGGCTCTTCCGCGACGACGAGCTGCGCGACTACCGCTTCATCGGCGTCGCCTTCGTGGTGTTGTACGTGGTGTTCGTGGTCACTGCCGGCCGTCCCTACTACCTAGCCGGGCTCTACGCGCCGTTGGCCGCGCCAGGTGCGCTCGGGCTTCAGCGGCGCCGAGAAATCGGCCCCAGCCGGCTGCGGTGGCTGATATGGCCGGGCTATGTGCTGAGCGTGGCGCTGGCTGTCGGCTTGCTGATCCTGTCGGTGTCGATCGTCCGCTCCGACGTCGGCGAGCAGATCGCGCAACGGACCGCGGACGCCTACCGCGCGCTGCCGCGGGTGCAACGCGACCGCGCGGTGGTTTTCGGCGAGTCCTACATCGTCGCCGCGTATCTCGACGGTTACTCGACGCGCTACCAGCTACCCGAGGCATACAGCGCCAACCGGAGCTACGGGTACTTCCCGCCGCCGCCCTCCGACCATGACACGCTGCTCTACATCGGACGCGATCCCGGTGCGCTGCGCTCGTATTTCGCCGATGTGCGCAGGGTCGGTGACGTCGGCGAGGAGTTGCACGCGTATTTGCTGACGGGACAACGACAATCGTGGGTCGAGATCTGGCCACGGCTGCGCACGTTGACGGTGTCCTGAAACCGGCCCGCCGCGTCGACCTGCCTGGTAGAACAGGTTCTAGTTTGTCGCCGCGAGCCGAAGGAGTCTCTGATGGGTCAATGGTCACGCGAGGAACTCGAAGACGCGTTTCAGGCTTACCAGCAGGACGTGATCGAGGTTGGCAAGACGTGGGACTGGTCGAGCTACGCCGACCATTTCACCGAGGATGCGAAGTACGTCGAGCACGCCTTGGGGAACATGGAGGGCCGCGAAAACATCCGAGAGTGGATCGTCTCGACCATGAACATGTTCCCGGGCAGTGAGATGCCCGTCTACCCCGTGGAGTGGTACTCGATCGACACCGACAAGGGCTGGGTCATCTTCAAGAACATCAACACAATGAAGGATCCCGGCGACGGCAGCGTGCACGGAGCGGCGGTCATCACCGTGCTCGAGTACGCGGGCGACGGCAAGTGGAGCTACGAGGAAGACGCGTACAACCCGATGAACTTCCTGGTGATGATCCAGGGGTATGTCAAGCGCTGCCATGAACTGGGCACGCTGTCCGACGACGCCCGAGTGTTCGCCAAGAACATGAACTGGGAACTGTCCTAACGGATTACGAAGTCATCGGGATCCGGCTCGCGGGTCCACGCCCAGTAGTCGACGAGCCGCCAGGGGCTCAAGATGTGCACCTCGCCGAAGCTGTTCTTGTAGAACGAATGCTTGACCGACGGCTGCGACCATACCAACCTGCGCATCTCGGCCTGACTGCGTTCGTGCCAGTCGGCAGCCTTGTCTTCCCGAGGCTCTAGAGACCGATGCCGGCCGCGGATCAATAGCTCCAAGCACTCTGTGATGTAGCGCATTTGGCACTCGGAGTGAAAGATCAGGCTGCCGCCGTGCGCGAGATTGGTGCCCGGCCCGTACATGCAGAAGAAGTTCGGATAGCCCGGCACGGTGATGCCCAGGTACGCCGACGGCCGCTCGCCCCAACGCTCGGACAATACTGCGCCGTCGCGGCCGCGAATCGTCATGGGCCACAGCATCTTGTTGGCCTGAAATCCAGTGGCGTACACGATGATGTCGGCGGGATAGCGCTCACCGTCCTCGGTGACGACAGCATCGGACTCGATGTGGTCGACACCCGTGCGCACCAGCTCGACGTTGTCGCGGGTCAGCGCGCGCAGCCAGCTGCCGTTGTCCTGCAGGGTGCGCTTGCCGGTCGCCGGGTAATCGGGCACCACCCTGGCCAACAGCTCGGCATCGTCGCCGACCTGGCTGGTGATCCACTCGGTGAACATGATTCGGGTGATCTCGTTGATCTCGCTGACCGCCTTCTGCTGATCCGGGTAATCCGGGTCGACATACGCGGCGGCCAGCCCCTTGTCGCAGCCGGGCCAGAACAGCAGGAACCGATACCACCGGCCGTAGAAGGGCAGATGCCGGAGCGCCCACTGCACACCGGGTCCCACCTCGGCGTGGTAGTTCGGATTCGGGAACATCCATTGGGCTGTTCGTTGGAACACGGTCAGCTGCTCGACATCGCCTGCGATGGCGGGGGCGATCTGAAATCCGCTGGCACCGGCGCCGATCATCGCGACGCGCTTGCCGCGAAGGTCGACGGAGTGATCCCACTCCGAGGAGTGGAACGCCGGTCCGGCGAAATCCTTGTGCCCGTCGATGTCCGGAAGGTGCGGGCGGTTCAGCTGCCCGACGGCGCTGATGACCGCCCGGGCGGTCAACGTCGTGATCGCTCCGTTGCGGTCACGGGCCTGCACCGACCAGGTGGCGGTGTCGTCATCCCAGGACGCCTCGATCACCTCGGTTTCCCACAGCACATGGCGGCCGATGTCGTACTTGTCCATCACGGTCTGGAAGTAGGCCTGCAGCTCGGGCTGCTCGGCAAAGAAGTGGGTCCAGTGATCGGTCGGCTCGAAGCTGTAGCAATAGAAGTGGTTTCCGACGTCGACCCGGGCGCCGGGATAGGTGTTCTGCCACCAGGTCCCGCCGACGCCCGCGTTCTTCTCGACGATCGTGAATGGAATGCCGGCCTCTTTGAGTCGAATGCCCGCCAGCAGACCGGATTCGCCGCATCCGATGATCACCACCGGGAAGTCGGCAGGCGTTGCCGGCACGGCCCGAGCGTCTTGGCCGTCGAGTTCCATCTCCTCGAGCAACATCGGCACGTATTCGGGCGGCACCGGTTCGCAGACCAGCCACTGCATCATTTCCTGCAACAGCTCCGCGCCGATCGGCTCCGGCTCCGGGCAGCCGCGGTCGCGATAGTCCGCGATCACCTCCAGTGCGATTTTGCGCACCGCGGCCTTGTCCTCCTCGGACATGTAGCCCTGCACCTCGTTGAGGAACAGGCCCGCGGGTTTGAGCTCGCCGCGAATCAAGCTGGGGTCGCCCGACATGTGGACCAGCGACAACATCAGCGTCGGGATGCTCACGTCCAGCAACGCCTCCGCGATCTGGACGTCGGAGCTGGTAAAGGGTTGCCCTGCATGTCGGTTGCGCACGGTTCGGTGCTATCACGCCGAACGGCCAATTGGAACATGTTTCAGAAATCGATGACGGCGGCTGGGTCCGCCCCTACGCTCGTGAAGGTGGGTATCGCGGCTCGGGCGAACGGGACTGCTCCCCCGGATGTGCCACTGACCGATATCGACCTGGGCGACTGGAGCTTCTGGGTCCAGGACGACGATCTGCGCGACGGCGCGTTCGCGACGCTGCGCCGCGAGGCCCCGGTGTCCTTTCACCCTGCGCTGGAGACGCCGGGGGTGCAGGAAGGTCCGGGCCATTGGGCGGTGACCAGATACGACGACGTCTGGTTCGCCAGCCGGCACCCCCACATCTTCAGTTCGCATCCGAGCATCACCATCAACGACGCGAACCCCGACGTGTCCGAGTACTTCGGGTCGATGATCGTGATGGACGACCCGAAGCACCTGAGGCTACGCAACATCGTCAGTAGGGCGTTCACCCCGAAAGTCGTCGCCCGGACCGAAACGTCGGTGCGCGATCGGGCGCGCCGACTCGTCGAGTCGATGATCGAAGCGCATCCCGACGGCTCGGGCGAGGTGGTGGCGGAACTGGCCGGGCCGCTGCCTCTCCAGGTGATCTGCGACATGATGGGCATTCCCGAGGAAGATCACCAGCGAATGTTCCACTGGACGAACGTGATTCTCGGGTTCGGGGATAAGGACATCGCCACCGACTACGAGGAGTTCCTCAAGGTCTCGATGGACATCGGCGCATATGCCACCGCGCTGGCCGAGGACCGCCGAGCCAACCCGCGCGATGACCTGACGACAGCGTTGGTGCAGGCCGAGGTCAATGGCGAGCGGCTGTCGTCGGCCGAGGTCGCGTCGTTCTTCATCCTGCTCGTCGTGGCGGGCAACGAAACCACCCGCAACGCGATCAGCCACGGCGTGCTCGCGC
This sequence comes from Mycobacterium sp., assembly GCA_035649695.1. Taxonomy (GTDB): domain Bacteria; phylum Actinomycetota; class Actinomycetes; order Mycobacteriales; family Mycobacteriaceae; genus Mycobacterium. The sequence goes on from DASRJA010000264.1 coordinate 34,523, forward strand.
TCACCCGCTTCCCCGATGAGCGCGCGAAGTGGTGGGCCGACTACGAGGCGATGGCGCCGACAGCCGTCGAGGAGATCGTGCGGTGGGCATCACCGGTGATCTACATGCGGCGCAGGTTGACCGAAGACTGCGAGCTGAGCGGCGTGAAGATGGCGGCAGGCGACAAGGCGACGCTGTGGTACTGCTCGGCCAACCGCGATGAAGCCAAGTTCGCCGACCCCTGGACCTTCGATGTCGCGCGCACACCGAATCCGCACGCCGGCTTCGGCGGTGGTGGTGCGCATTTCTGCCTCGGCGCCAATCTGGCCCGTCGCGAGATCAGCGTGGTGTTCGAGGAGCTGCGCCGCCAGATGCCCGACATCCAGGCGACAGAAGAGCCGTCGCGGCTGCTGTCCCCGTTCATCCACGGCATCAAGCGGCTGCCGGTGTCCTGGACACCACCTCGCTGAGTTCGGCGCCCAGCTGATCAGACGGTCTGGACCGCCTTCGCCAATGCCGCGATCGCCGTGTCGTCGAGATGAGCGCATAAGTCGCCTGGGTTTTCGAAAACGGCTTGGGCACCGGCCTTTTCGAGTTCGCCACCGGAAACGCCGCCGCTGAGCACTGCGATCGTCGGCACGCCGGCTCGCTCGCAGGCCTCGACGTCCCAGATGGTGTCGCCGATGAAGACTGCGTTGGCCGCGTCCACGCCGGCGCGGTCGAGGGCGACCTGGATGATGTCCGGCCGGGGCTTGGCGGTGTCGACATCCTTCGATGACGTCACCACGGATATCAGGTCGTCGCTCGCCAGCACGTTGCGCAGAATCGCCAGTTCGTCCTCGGGTGCCGATGTCGCCAATACGATCTGCAGGCCGAGCCCATCGACGGCTTCGAGGAGCTCACGCGTTCCGGGCAAGCGCCGCAACAGCGGTGCCATCTCCCGGTAGTACTGCGAATGCAAATCCTTCAGCCGCGAGCGGGTGTCGTCGTCGGCGCGTTCGGCCAACGTAGCCACCAGCGTGGAGCCGTCCATCCCGATCGACCGGTGAATCCGCCAGGCCTCGATGTCGATGCCGAGTTCGCGGAATGCCCGGTACCACGCGTGGACATGCAGATAGTTCGAGTCCACGAGCGTGCCGTCGACGTCGAACAGCACCGCCGGGCGCGCCGCTGTCACAACCGGTGCTGCTTGCGGGTCGGCGTGTCGGCCTGCGCCTGCCGGGCTTCGTCTGCGCCTTCGCGCCTCGTGTCGTCGTGCTTCGGGCCTTGGTCGTCGCGGCGCTTGGGGTCAAGGGCGTCGGCGCGCTCGCGCTGGGCGTCGAGTTCCTCGCGCGAGGTGGTAACAACCTCGCGATGCGATGCGGCTCTCTGTTGCAGCCTGGCCGCCTCCGCTGCTTTGGCCTCGGCCTCGGCCTGGGCTGCACGCGCCTTCGCCTGGGTTTCGTCGGCGAATGCCTCGCGCTTGTCGAGTCGCTGTGTCTGTCGCCCAACCTCCTCGCGAATGTGCTCGGCCTGTGAATGCCGCCGCTTGTTACGCGCGAGGAACGCCAGGAGGGCGACGATGATGATCGCGACGACGACCGCGACAACGATCCAGATCACGGTGTTGGACATATCGGTTCCTTCCGGTTTACGAACCCGCTAATTCCGTGGGATGCCCAACGGCGCGATACCTAAACCGAATGCTTTGCCATGCCGGGTGTCAGGGGTAGCCTGACACGCAGGTTTGTCAGGATGGACCTGACAGCGGAGGAGGGTGTCGATGTCGAAGATGACGTCCGAATTGCGGTGCTCGTTCTGCGGCAAACCGCACACCGACGTCGGGAAGCTCGTTGCGGGGCCAGGCGTCTACATCTGCGACGGCTGTATCAACCTATGCGTCGACGTCATCGCCGAGGCGACGCAGGCCGGACCACCGCCGTCGCTGCCCGACTGGGCCAGCTTCTCCGATGACGAACTGCTGCAGCGGATTCCGTTCATCGCGGCATCGGTTGCCAACATCGAGGCCGAACTTCGCGATCGCGTCGACGAACTGCGCGACCGCGGCGTGTCATGGGCCCGCATCGGTGGCGCGTTGGGCATGACGCGCCAATCGGCGTGGGAAAGGTTCTCCCCCGCGACTACTTGACGATCAGCGTTCCGTGCATAGAGGGGTGATACGTGCAGTGGAAAGCGTATTCGCCCGGTTCGGTCGGCGCGGTGAGCGTGCCCTGTTCCTTGCCCTCCACCTCGACATCGAACTTGCCTGCCGTATCCGAGGTCACCGAATGCTCGGCGGAGTCGTCGTTCTTGATGGTGATCGTGGCTCCAGGCGGCACCGTGATGGCTTCGCCGAAGCTCATGTTCGCGATCGTGATGGTTGCCGCGCTGGCCGCGGCCGGTCCGCTCGTTGCTTCCGCGGTGCCCGTGGCTGTCGCCGTCCCGGTCTGCGTCTCCTGGGTGGTGTTGCTCGATCCGCCGCAGGCCGTGGCAAACGCCGCGACGAGACACAGGGCGGCACAGAACAAACCGAATCTCTTCATTGTGACCCCTCTCGATTGAACCCTCGGCTGAGACACGATTATCGATCCGAATTGGTTCAAACACGGCCAAATTCGGGGAATGAGTGAGGCGTTGCGTTCTACGTCAAAAGTAGCCATTGGCAGGCGGCCAGACGCCGTTGACGGCGTAATTGCCTGCGGCATAGGCCTTGTAGGCCAACGGACTATGGGTTGCCACAGTGCGGGCGTTTCGCCAGTGCCGGTCAAGGTTGAGTTTGCGGGCGGTGGCCGACGCTCCCCCGGTGTCGAACAATCGCTCCGCCGCCACGAGCGTGAGTCGTTCCGCCACCAGCTGACCCTTGGCAACTGTGACCGACAACTCGGCCAGCGCGTCGGGATCGGCCTGCAGCGCATTGTCGACCACCGCGTCGATCGCGTCTGCGGCGGTGAGCACCACGGCTTCGGCCGCGGCGGCGTTGGCGGCGATGTCGCCAACGGCCTGAAGGATGAACGGATCACCCGAAGCGGTATCGGCCAGTGAATGCGAAGCCGGGCGCGCCTTCTCGCGGACGTATGCCACCGCGTCATCGAGAACGCCGTGCGCGATGCCTGCTGTCACTGCGGCCAGGTACAGCTGCAGGAACGCGGTCGAGTGGCCGAGATGTTTGCCGTCGGAAACGGTGGTTACCTCGACCGGGTGCACGACGACATCGGTGAATCGGGTGCCTCCGCTGGCCGTCGTCCGTTGGCCGAAACCGTCCCAATCGTCGTAGAGCTCGACGCCTGTGCGGTCGGTCGGCACGATCGCCTGCAGATCCCTGCCCTCGGCGTCGATCGCGGAAACGGCGATCCTGTCGGCGAACAGCGTTCCGGTGGAATAGAACTTGTAGCCGTTGAGCCGCAGCACCCCGTCGGTGTCGGCGAGCAGCGTGGTGTCCGAACTCGCAGGGGCCTTGCCATTGGTGTCGGTGACCGCGTTTCCGAAGACCAGCCCGGAGTTGACTGCTGGAAACCAGTGCGCCCGTTCGG
>DASRJA010000265.1:0-5144 GCA_035649695.1 Mycobacterium sp.
GCTGATCGTCTCACCCCACGGGCCGCGAGCGATGGGTTGCGGTACGAAGGCGTCGCCGTCGGCAACGAAGAATGCCGACGGGCCGCTGCGGGGAGCCGGTGCGTCGATCGCGGGGTCCTGGGTGGTCATCGTGATCGACGATATCGGGCTAGCTCATCTAACGATTAGCCAGCCAGCGTTTGAGGTCGGTATCGAACGGGTCGACGACGTCGTCGAACTCGTGATGCTTCTTGACGAAGGCCGCGACCAACGGGCACACCGCGACGATGCGCAGCCCGCTGTCGCGGGTGGTCTTCAGCGCTTCATTCACGAGAATCGTTGCCAGACCGCGGCCCTCGAACTCGTCGGCCACCTCCGTGTGCGGAAAGATCCGTTGGCCGTCGCGATCGGCGTACTCGGTGAAGCCGGCCTTCTGCCCCTCGACGGAGATGCTGAAGCGGTCGGATTCCTGGGTGACGGTCGTCGGTGCGCCGGTCTTGTCGGTGGTCATGACCTCTTCTATACCTGGGGATTGGGTCGCGGGCGCAACGTCGCATTTGGCAGCGGCGGGGCAGGCAGCCGCGACACCGCTCCTTGATATCCCTGCACCGCGCCGAAGCGGTCGTCGTGCTCTTCCCACATCTGCCGGTAACGCACGATGTCCTCGTGGCTGCGGCCGACGAAGTTCCACCACATCACCAGCTGCTCGGGAAACGGCGGCCCGCCGAGCAGCACGACGCGCGCGGGCCCGTGGCCACGGTTCACGAGCTCTAGCCGGTCGCTTCCGGCGGCCTGGAAGGCCAGATCGGCGACCTCAAGCGCCGTCCCCCCGACCTCGACGTCGCCCTGGTCGAGCAGCACGCCGTGCTCGAACACGGGATCGACCTCGAGGGTGAGGTCGGCACCCGGTTCGAGGTCGAGCTGCGCGCCCAGCAGCGGAGTGAAGGTGTGCACGGGGGAGCGGTCGCCTTCGAGCTCGCCGAGGAACACCCGCATGGTGGCGCCGTCGACGAAGCGCGGCTCCGGCACGTAGTGGGCGAAGTCGCGTGCGGTGTCGCGGTCGGAATCGGGCAGCGCCACCCACAGCTGCACACCGTGCAGCACGGTGGTGTCCGCGGTAGAGACCTCGGAGTGGCAGATCCCCGCGCCCGCCGTCATCAGGTTCAGCTCGCCGGGCCGCACCAGCGCGTGCACCCCGGCGCTGTCGCGATGTTCCACCTCACCGCTGAATAGCCAACTGACAGTTTGCAATCCGGTGTGTGGATGTGGCGGCACGTTCATTCCCGTGCCGCCACGCACGTCGTGGGGACCGTAGTGATCGGCGAAGCACCACGCCCCGATCAGCGACCGCTCCCGCTGCGGCAGCGTGCGTCGCACCTTGATCGCGCGCGGCCCACCCAGCGGCACCTCGCGCGGATGCAGCACGCCCGCGAATGGCGAAGCCAGACAGGCGACTTCGGACGGCGCCGTATCGGTGTTGCTCACGAACTCACGGTAGTCCCCGGTGCCGGTGGCTACTGACAGTCAGCTAGCTGTAGCGTCCACTGAATCAGCCGCTGAGGAACGCGTATTACCAGAATAACTATTTGGGAGCCTTAGGTCCTCGGAGGGACGTCGCCAGCGAACAATGGTAACTATGCTTGCGAGATAATGTTTAGCAAACACAAGTAACGCACGAAGATCGGTGGTCATGTTGGCTTGACGGACCGGTGCGCGCAGCAGTCCAACGCAATCGACGCGCGTGTGTGACGTGAATGTCGGTGGCGCCCAAGGCCCTTGCGTATCGGCGGTGCTATTAGCGGTTCGGATGCGACGAGCGGATCGCAGTAACCGGTGAGGTATCAGGGACTCGCAAGCGAATTTAACAGGACCGTAGTCCGATTCGCTAGAAGTCAACGCCGACGAGGCTCAGGCGATCGAATCAGATTTGGTGCGCACGAGGGCGACGCAGGCGTTCTCAACTGTGGCAACTCGATCGACGGCTGACAGTGAGCCGGTGATGGCCCTGGCCGCGGCGACACCACCGACGGCGACCGTGACCCTTCCCCGCATCCTCACCGGGCTGCTGGCTGCCTTCGGGTTCGGTCCGCAGGCCACGAACGGCCCAGTGGCCCCGGCTGTACCCCAACCGACGCTGCTTGAAGTGCTGGCAGGGGCGTGGCGCGAGATCAGCCGGACCTTCTTCAACCAAGGCCCCACCATCGCCTATGACCCGGGCGAAAACAGTCTCGTCGACGGCAGCATCGTGGGGAAGCTGACCCCCGTCGACGCCGACAGCACCAACATCACCTTTAGCTCCAGCAAGCCTGCACATGGCGACGTAACGGTCGATCCCGACGGCACGTTCACCTACACGCCCGACGCGACGTACAGCGGCTACGACTCCTTCGAGGTCAGCGTCAGCGACGCCGGCAGCGGATTCCACATCCACGGCCTGCCCGGTCTGCTCAATCTCGTAACGTTCGGCCTACTCGGCGATAGCGGCCACACCCATACCCAGACCGTCACCATCGGCGACGCGCCATCGGGTGGTTACACCGTCACCACTGTCGTGTCGGGTCTCAACCAACCGACGGACTTTCGGTTCCTGCCAGACGGTCGAATCCTCATCGCTGAAAAGGGCGGAGCGATCAAGGTATCCAACGAGGATGGCCAGCTGCAGAGCACGCCGCTTGTCACGCTGCCCACCAAGACGGTTTGGGCGCGCGGGCTGACCGCTGTTGAGGTCGATCCGGACTATGAGCAGAACGGCTATATCTATGTGTCGTATATCAGGGACGACAATTACCAACGTTTGTCGCGCCTAACAGTTACTGATCCGACGGCCGAGGTCCTGACGGTAGACCCAGACTCTGAGGTCGTACTTGTGCAAGGCACGCAGCTGGCCGGCGACGACCATCACGGCGGTGGGCTCAGTTTCGGTCCTGACGGCAAGCTCTACTGGTCCACGGGCGACAACGTCTGCTGCAGCGTGATCGACGGCAGCAACTCACGGAACCTTTCGAACATGTACGGCAAGGTTCTGCGCCTTAACCCGGACGGCACCGCACCCGACGACAACCCGTTCTATGACGGCGATGGTCCCAACTACGACGCCATCTATGCCACCGGCTTCCGCAACCCGTTCCGGTTGACGTTTACGCCGGACGGCCAACAGTTGGTCGTCGATGTCGGCCAGTCCGTGTGGGAAGAGGTGAACCTCGTGACGGCCGGCGCCGACTACGGCTGGCCGAAGGCCGAAGGTCCCTGCGACGGTAGCGGCACAACGAGCTGTTCGACACCGTCCTCGTATGCCAACCCGATCTATGCCTACCGCCATACCGCCGGCGGCAATTCGATCACGGCTGTCATGGCCTATACGGGCACGCCTTCCAGCAGTGGCCAAAACACTGTCCTGATAGCTGATTTCACTCAGGGCTGGGTCAAGGAATTGACGTTCAATTCGGATTACTCGGCGCTGATCAGCGAGAGGCTGTTTGAAGATGCAGCGCCCGGCGCCACAAACAAGCTGGCCCAGGGACCGGACGGCAGCATCTATCAACTGACGTTCGACGGCAAGCTCACCCGCATTTCCCCGTCGAGCGATGTGGTCGTATGACGGCGCGGCGACCTCACGCGGATGGAGTGTGCTGGGCGAATAGCGAAGCCGCACAAGAGACTTCGATGCGCAGGCATTAGTCGGAGGCGGTCATAGCCGAGCGGATCACGTCCAGGTCGTGATCGTCGATCTTGAACACGCCGAATCGGAACTTGTAGCCCCAGCGCGCTTTGTCTTCGACAAAATCGAGTTGATCGATCAGCGGCCGTATCGGTGTCTCGGCGCACTCCAGGAAATCGACGTTGCGGCGCCATGGCTGGAAATCCGGTGACATCTCGACTTGGTACGGCTCGTCGTCGACCACCTGTCCGATGGCGGTGAAGGCCTGCAACGGCTCGCCGTCCGGATAGACGGTCTTCGGCGAATAGAAGACGATCCAGTCACCCCTGGCCATCTTCTTCAACATGTGCGGCTTGCCGTGGTTGGCCTGTGTGAAGCGGCCCCGCACGCCACGCTCGACGTGGTCACGGCTGACGGTATTGATCCAGTTGGTCATGTCCGCACGGTAAGCCGGGTTGCCGACAGATTGCCGTCGCCCATCTGCGGCCTGTGGATAACATCGGACCCCATGAGCGACGCAGGGCCCGACGGCGTCCGCGCCGATCATGCGGAGTTGTTGAGGCGTCGCGCGCTCACCGAGGACGCCGCGCGTCCCGACGCGGTCCAACGCCGGCACGCAGCCAACGCTCGCACCGCGCGCGAGAACATCGAGGATCTTGTCGACGCGGGCTCATTCGTCGAGTACGGCCGGTTCGCGATCGCCGCCCAGCGATTTCGCCGCGAACTCGCCGACCTGATCGCGCGCACCCCCGCCGACGGGATCGTCGCGGGCACCGCGCGCGTCAACGGCAGCGCGTGCGCCGTGTTGTCCTACGACTACACCGTGCTCGCCGGCACCCAGGGCGCGCTCGGCCATCGCAAGAAGGACCGCCTGTTCGAACTCATCGAGCGGATGCGATTGCCCACCGTGTTCTTCGCCGAGGGTGGCGGCGGACGACCCGGCGATACCGACTATCCCGTCGTGTCCGCGCTCGACGCTCGCGCGTTCAAGCTGTGGGCGGCACTTTCGGGTGTGGTACCGCGGATCGCGATCGTCAAGGGCCGCTGCTTTGCCGGCAACGCGGTGATCGCTGGGTGCGCCGATCTGATCGTCGCGACCGAAGACGCGTCGATCGGGATGGGTGGACCGGCGATGATCGCCGGAGGAGGCCTCGGCGACGTCCATCCCGACGCGGTGGGACCGGTCTCGATGCAGCAGCCCAACGGTGTGCTCGACGTGGTCGTCGCCGACGAGGCCGCGGCCGTCGCGGTGACGAAGCGGCTACTCGGCTACTTCCAGGGCACGACGAAACCCGGCCCGACAGCCGACCAAACACGCCTGCGCACAATGATTCCCGAGCGCGAGCGGCGCGCCTACAAAGCCGCCCCGATCATTGAGACGTTGGCCGATGAAGCGTCGGTGACGTTCCTTCGCGAGAAGTTCGCACCAGAGATGGTCACCGCGCTGGCCCGAATCGAAGGCCGCGCCGTGGGCGTCATCGCCAACAACACGATGGTGATGGCCGGC
>DASRJA010000266.1:0-6148 GCA_035649695.1 Mycobacterium sp.
ATCGACAAGTTCATGCTTGTCGCGCCGTCAGCCGACATCGAGTACGCGGTGGTAGGCCCCCCGAAGACGTTCGCCGAGGCCGTGAGGGGCGGCAGCACCCAGTCGCCGGCATTCCGCGTCGGCTTTCACTGCTCGCCCGGCCGTCGCCGGAAGCCCGCGAGCAAGCTGTACAGCGGCCTGCGCGGAAGTGATGGGACGAGGGTCGACGGTCTCGTTATGGGCTACTGGGACCGTCCCTTCGACGAGGCGGTCGATCTGATGAACGAGTGGCGCACACGCTACCGGGCAGCCGGGTAATCATGTACCATCTGGTACATGATTACTGAGTGCGGCATTGATATCGATGCGCCTGCCGCTGTCGTCTGGGATGTGTTCAGCGACGTCGAGCGCTGGCCTGAATGGACCGCGTCGGTTACCCGGCTCGTCGGTCTCGACGGGCCCGCTCTGGAGGTCGGCAAGCGGTTCGAAATCAAGCAGCCGCGCATGCCGAAGCTGGTGTGGGAAGTCACCGAGTTGACGCCGGGTGCCTCGTGGACCTGGGTGCAGCGTTCGCCCGGTGGCCTGACCGTCGCCCGCCACGACGTCATCGCGGAGTCCGACCGGCGCACTCAAGTTCGGCAGCAACTCGACCAGCGCGGGCCGGTCGGCGCCGCGGTGGGTCTGCTGATGCGCGGGATGACAAGGCGCTACCTCGATTTGGAGGCGAAGGGTCTCAAGGCCAGAAGCGAGCAGCGACGCGTCGATGGCCCGACCACCTGACCGCGAACGGCGCCAGGAGCTGCTCGACACGGTGGTCAAAGAGTGCGCGGAACGCGGCATCGGTGACCGATCCCTTCGCGACGTCGCAGCGGCCGTCGGCACCAGCCACCGCATGCTGCTGCACCACTTCGGCTCGCGCGACGAGCTCCTGCTGGCGATCGTCGGAGAAATCGAGCGCCGCCAGCGAGGCCTGTTGTCCGAGCTGCCGACCGAGCCCGGCGCAGCGATCGCGGCGATGTGGGCCGACCTTCGCCGGCCGGAGCTGCGCCCGTTCGAGCGCCTCTTCTTCGAGTGCTACGCGCGCGGCGTACAGGGGGAGCAGCCGTTCGCCCGGATGCTGCCAGAGGCCGTCGAGGCGTGGCTGGCAGATGACGGGTCGACCGACCCGGCGTTGATGCGCCTCGGGCTGGCGGTCATGCGTGGCCTGCTCCTCGACCTCGTGGCCACCGACGATCGCACCGGCGTCGATGCGGCGGCTCAGGCGTTCATCGACCTCTTTCGGCGGGCAGTCGGTTAGCGGGGTTTAGCCCGCGGGGACGGCTGGGTAGCCCTAAGCGCTCGGGGGGTTCAGTCCTGACCAGCTCGTCCGCGCACGTCGTGGACGCGCCGATCGAAGGAGTAATGAATGAAGCTCAAGCGAACCGCGGCCAAAGCAACTCTGGTGGGTGCAATGAGCATCGCCGTGGCGGGGTTCGGCGCAGGGTTAGCGCACGCTGATCCGCCGTTCCCGCCGCCACCGTGGCCGGCCCCGGCACTTGACGATGGCCCTGGTGCGAACATGGGCGCGCCGGGCAATCCGGCGCCCCCGGGACTCGACTACGCGTCGCCGCCGGGACATGGCGGACCGATATCTGAGGACGCGGTCGTACCCATGTGGGCCCCGCCGGCTCCGCCGCCGCCGTTCTGGGCGCCGTGGCTGCCGGTCGTGTGGAATGCGGAGTTCAACGCGTGGGGTGTCTGGTGGAACGGTAGCTTCCAGACGCTGTAACACATCTCCACGGGACGGTCGCCCTGCCATAGAAGCAGGGCGACCGTTCTGTGCGCTCAGTCCCGGTTGAGCCGGGCCCGCACGGATGCTGCGCTGTCGGCCGCAAGCGCGTCCGCCGCAATCCGTTGCGCGTCAAAGGTGTTCACCGCACGGACGGCTTCCTTGGTGGCCGGAATGGCGGGCGGCGTGACAGACAACGCGTCCACGCCCAGCCCGAGCAGCAGCGAAGTGGCACACTCGTCGGCCGCGAACTCGCCGCACACCGACACCGACGCTTTTCCGGCGGCCCCCTGACAGGTTGCCCGAATCAGTTGCAGCAGACCGGGGTCGAACGTGTCGCCGATCGCCGCGACGGCGTCGTTGTTGCGGTCGGCGGCAAGCGTGTACTGCGTCAGATCGTTCGTGCCGATCGACAAGAAGTCGACGTGCCGAGCGAATGCAGCGGCCTTGAGCGCGGCCGCAGGGACCTCGACCATCATGCCCACCTGCAGGCCGTCGGGACGACTACCGCCAGCGCGCCTGATCGTTGTCTCTAAAAGCTCACGGGCCGCGAACAATTCGTCGAGCGTGGTGATCATGGGGAACATCACACTGACCGGTGTCTGCTGGGCCAGCCGCACCATCGCCAACAACTGATCTGCCAGCAGCTCCGGGTGCGCCAACGACAGGCGGATGCCACGAACACCCAGGTATGGGTTCATCTCGGCGGGCGACGGCAGGAACTCCAATGGCTTGTCGCCGCCGACATCCAGGGTGCGCAACGTGATTCGCCGTCCTTGGAGCGACTCGGCGATCTTGCGGTACACGGCGAACTGTTCCTCGACGTCCGGCGCGTCCTGGCGGCCGAGGAAGAGAAACTCTGTGCGGACGAGGCCCGCGAGATCAGCCCCCTGTGCCGCGGCCGCGCGGGCGTCGTCCACTGAGCCGACGTTCGCGCCGACCGCAACCGTGATGCCGTCAGTAGTGACAGCTGGCTCGGCGGCTCGGGCATGTGCCTGGCGCTGTCGTTGGGCGAGGGTGGCGACCCGGGCCGCAAACTCCTGACTGACGTCCTCGGCAGGGTCAACGATGAACTCGCCACGCCCGCCGTCCACCGCGAGGACCGTGCCGTCCGGAATTGACAGCACCGCCGTACCCGCACCGACGATCACCGGAATTCCTTTTGCCCGCAGCAGGATAACGTTGTGTGCGTGCGGGCTGCCGAACGCCAGCAGCACCGCCGCGACCCGCGCCGGATTGAGCTCGGCGGCCTCCGCGGGGCTCAGGTCCGCCGCAATGACCACACCCGTCGGCCCCTCCGAGCTTTCGCTACCGCCCAGCATCGCCCGCAGCACCTGATCGCCGACGGCGCGAACGTCGTCGGCGCGGGCCTGCAGGTACGGATCCGTAACGGCGGCGAATTCGGCAGCCAGGTTCTGCACGGCAACCGACCACGCGGACGCCGCGGACTGACCGGAGTCGATGCGGCCGCGCACGTCGTCGAGCAATGCCGCGTCGTCGAGCAGCAGTTGATGCGCGTCGAAGATAGCCGCCTCGGCCTCGCCGACGTCCCGGGCGGTGCGGATGCGTAGTTGGCTGATGGTGCGGCGTACCGATGCGACCGCCTTGCCGAGCCGGCGCCACTCGACCGCGGGTTCCTCTGCGGGAGTGTCGGGGATCGTTATGGCACCCATGCGAGTCGACTGCGCAGGCCCGATGCCCAACCCGGGGCTGGCGCCGATCGGGCGGTGCACTGTCGGCTCGGGGGCAGGGGCGCCATCCACCGTCGACTCGTCGAAGTTGCGGGCGGCCAGCGACAGGATGTGGTCGAGGGTCTCGGCGGCCTGCGTACCCGAGACCCGCACCTCGACCTCGTCACCGGATCGCACACCGAGCGTCGCGATCTTCGAAAGACTGCCCGCATCAACCCATTCCGACTCTGCGCGGCGATTCCGGATTCGGGCGTGCGCATCGCGGCGGCGCACCTCCTGCACCAGTCGCGCGGCCGGGCGCGCATGAAGTCCGTGCGGGTTCGCGACGACGAAGCTGCCGGTCAGCTCGTCGGCCTCGGCTGTTGCCTCAGCTGCCGTCACCGCAGGCGCCGTCCCGAGGTGACCGATCTTTCCTGCCAGCGCACCCGCAGCCTCGGCGGCGACTTCCTCGCGTGAGGCTCCGCTCGCTGCGGCCACCGCGGCGACCACCAATCCCTCAACGAGGGGAGCGGGGCACAACACCACGCGTTCGCGGACGTCGTCGTCCAGCAATTCCAGTGCAAGCTCTGCCGAGAGCACGGCGCTGCCGAGATCCATCAGCACCACTACACCCCCACCCTGATCGGCAGCGGTGACGGCGTCGACGATCTGCGCGGCGTCGGTTCCGAAGGTGGTGTCATCGAGGCCTGCCGCGATCGTGATACGGATCTGCTTGCCGTGCAACATCTCCTGGGCCAGCGCCACAGCGGCGCGCGCCAGTGCCCGGCTGTGCGAAACGACGACGAGTCCGACGGTCACCGCGTCACCCACCTGTGGCGAACGCCGACGCCGCGGCCGCAATCAGCATCGCCGCCGAGGTCGCGCCGGGATCGACATGGTCGACACTGCGCTGTCCAAGGTAGCTGGCACGGCCTTTGCGGGCGACCATGGATTCCGTTGCATCGCGGCCCTTTTCGGCCGCGACAGTGGCGTCGGCCAGTGCCACCGCGAGGTCGCCGCCGGATGACAGCGCGGCATCGAGTGCATCGAGCGCGGGTGCCAACGCGTCGAACATCGTCTTGTCGCCGGCTTCGGCGCGACCGCGCTGCACCACGCCCTCGACGCCGGCGCGCAAGGCTTTGGCGAAGTCCGCCGCGTCGACGCGGTCGCCTGTGCCCAATGCGCCTGCCATCCGCAAGAAGAACGTGCCGTACAGCGGGCCGCTGGCCCCGCCGACCGACTTCACCAGCGTCATACCCACCTGCTTGCACAGCGCGGACATATCGGCAGGGGCCGCTTCGTCCAGCGCGCCGAGCACCGCCGACATGCCCCGCTCCATGTTGATGCCGTGGTCGGCGTCGCCGATCGCCGCGTCCAAATCGGTGAGATGTTGGGCGTTTTCACCGATCACGCGCGCGTATTCACGGATCCATGCGGTGAGCTGGGCGAGATCCATTCAGCAGCCCCTCCGCAGTGCCGGCGTGTTGACCGGGTGGTCCCAGAGCCGCAGCAGCTCGTCATCGGCGCGTAGCAGCGTGACTGAGCAGCCGGCCATGTCCAGGCTGGTGATGTACGGGCCCACCAGCGAGCGCGCGATCCGAACGCCGGCCTTGTCGAGGATCGCAGCGAATTCCGAATACATGACGTACAGCTCGATCAGCGGGGTGCCGCCCATACTGTTGACAAAGAGAATTACGCCGTCATCGCCCGAGAAGTCGAGGTCAGCCAGCACTGGGTCGAGCATGAGTTCGGCAACCGCGCGCGCAGGCTGCATGGGCATCCGCTGCCGTCCGGGTTCGCCGTGAATGCCTATGCCGACCTCGATTTCGGTGTCGGACAGGTCGAACGTCGGATGGCCGACTGCCGGCACCGTGCACGATGTCAGCGCGACACCCATGCTGCGCGATGCGGCGTTGACGCGGCGCGCGACATCCGCCACCTCGGAGAGGGTGCGGCCCTGATCCGCCGCGGCGCCTGCGATCTTCTCCACCAGCACCGTGGCTCCGACACCGCGCCGGCCGGCGGTGTAGGTACTGTCCTGCACGGCGACGTCGTCGTCGACGACGACCGATTCGACGGTGACGCCCTCGGCGTCGGCCAGTTCGGCGGCCATCTCGAAGTTCATCACGTCGCCGGTGTAGTTCTTCACGATGTGGAGCACACCGGCACCGCCGTCGACGTTCTTGGTGGCCTCGAGCATCTGGTCGGGTACGGGGGAGGTGAAAACCTCGCCGGCACATGCGGCGTCGAGCATGCCCTGCCCGACGAACCCGCCGTGCAGGGGCTCGTGCCCGGAGCCGCCGCCGGAGATCAGTCCTACCTTGCCTCTGATCGGCGCGTCACTGCGGTAGACGATCCGGTTGGTGTGGTCGATGCGCAGTTCGGGATGCGCGACGGACATGCCGCGCAACGCCTCGCTGATGACGTCGGCGGGATCGTTGATGAGCTTCTTCATTTCCGGGGCTCCTCAGGCTGCAGTGGTCTGGGCGGTCGGGACGGCGACGGGCGCCGGCGTCGCGTCGGCGCGCGTGCGCGAGATCGCGACATAGGCCAGGGCCGCGAGAGCGCCGGCGAGGAGTTCGGCGGCCAGATACACCGGCAACTGACTCCACGACACCGAACCGCCGGCGATCTGCTGGACGAGCATCGGGCCGAACGTGCGGGCCGGGTTGATCGACGCGCCCGTGGTCGGTGCAACCGGGATGATCGCTGCGAACACCACCAAGCCGAT
>DASRJA010000267.1:0-5855 GCA_035649695.1 Mycobacterium sp.
CGGGTGCTGGCCGAGCTCGGGCGCAGCCCGCAGCTCAGCGCCGCACACGGCTTCCCGCAGATGAACATGTTCGACCAGCCGGAGCTGGAAGCGATGTTGCGGGTGAACCTCAAGCACTACGAGCAGGTCACTGTCCGGGGCAACGTCGAAGTCACCTCAGTCACCCAGACCCGGCCGGGTCGGGTGCGCGTGAGCTACCTCGACCGCGTCCGTGGCGGGGAGACCGCGGTGGAGGCCAGCTACGTGCTGGGCTGCGACGGCGCCAACAGCCCCACCCGCGCGGCCATCGGTGCGCACATGTACGGGCTGCCTTTCACCCAGAGCTGGGTAGTCATCGACGTTGACACCGACGCCGAACTAGACCAGTGGGAAGGCTGCCATCAGCTGTGCAACCCACAGCGCGCAGGGACCTACATGCGAGTGGGTCAAACCCGCTACCGCTGGGAATTCCAGTTGCTCGACGGGGAGAGCGCGGCCAACTACCAAACGATCGCCGACATCGAGCCGTTGATCAGGCCGTGGCTGGGCGACAACCCGGCCGATGCGATGAAGCTGGTGCGGGTTACCTCGTACACCTTCCGCGCGCAGGTGGCCAGCCGCTGGCGTGATGGCAACGTGTTCCTGCTTGGCGATGCCGCCCACCTGACCCCGCCGTTCGTCGGGCAGGGCATGGCGGCGGGCTTCCGGGACTCGATGAACCTCACCTGGAAGCTGGTCGGCGTGCTGAACAAGACGCTGCCGGAAAGTGTGCTGGACACCTACGAGCAGGAGCGCAAATTGCACGCCGCGGCCATGATTCTGATGGCCGTGTCGGTGGGCGCAGCGATGACCGGCGGTGGTCGCCTCGGTGACCTCATCCGCAACGTCGTGTTCCCCAAGATGAAGGACCTGCGCCTACCCGGTACCCGGGCCAGCGCCGCCGAGGGCATCACCCCCGGGCTGCGTCGATCGGCGTTGGTGATCAAGTCTCGCGCTGGGGGCGGGTTGGCCGGCAGCATGTGCCCCAACCCGGTGCTGGGCGACGGGAAGCGCTTCGACGAGGTGGTCGGGAACCGCTTCGCGTTGATCACCTCGGCGTCACTGAATCCCGGTGTCGGAGACGATGTCGTGCGTCGGGGAGCGGTCATCATCCAAGCCGCCCCCGGCAGCGAACTCGACAGCTGGCTTCGCAAGGGCCGCGCCTCCGCCGCCATCGTGCGGCCGGACCGCGTGGTGATGCAGGCCGGCCGGGACGCAGAAGCGATCTGCGCCGCCGTGCCTACGTTCTGCGCAGGCAAGCCCGAGAAAACCGAAGGCTGACGTCTATGACCGAATTGCTGGTGCTCAACGCCGGCAAGGGCGAGATGCAAGCGGTTTCGCCGGATGGGACCCGGGTCCGCACCTTGATCGCTGGGCTCGACGAATTGCCTGACGGCATCGTCGTCGACCAGCGGCGGGGCCACGTGTACTGGACCAACATGGGCGCGCCCGATCCCGGTTCCGGCATGCCCGGAGACGCGGCGTACACCCGCAACGGCTCGCTGGAGCGGGCCGATCTCGACGGGGGCAACCGTGTCACCATCGTGCCGCGCTCAGCGTTCACCACGGGCAAACAGCTCACCGCCGACTTTGACGACGGAACGCTGTATTGGTGTGACCGCGAAGGGATGCGCGTGCTCAGCTGCAAGCTCGACGGCAGCGGTCTGCGCACACTCGTGGTGTCGGGGGTGGGCGCTGAGGCGGCCCGCCATGCACGCAACCACCCTGTCGGCATCGCCATCGATGTGGATCGCCGGCTGCTGTACTGGACACAAAAGGGTGCTCCAAATGGCGGTGAGGGCAGAATCTTTCGTGGCCCGCTGGATCCGGCAGTCGGTGTCAGCACGCCGTACGGCGACGGTGTAGAACTGCTTTGGAAGGACCTTCCCGAGCCCATCGATCTGCACCTCGTCGACGATGGCGCGACGCTGCTCTGGACCGATCGTGGCGATCCCGAAGGCAATACGCTCAACCGCGCGATCGTGCAGCCGACGGTCGAGGCATTCGAAGTCTTGTCAACCGCATACCGGGAGGCGATCGGTGTGGCCGCGGTGTCCGAAACCGAGTTCTATGTCAGTGATCTCGGCGGCAGCGTCCGTCACATCGATCTGGCCAGTGGCACTGACATCGAACTGGTGAACCTCGGCTCACCCCTCACCGGCATCGCGCTCGCCGAGCTGTGAGCTACGAAAGTGGTTGATCATCAACAGATCTCGCGGCGCTGGGCGGTGACTCGGCCCACCCAGCGCTGCGTTAATTCCCGGGTTGCTTGTGGCCGGTCCTACATGGAGCAGGGTGTGCCCAAATGACCGAGTGGTTCGACATCTGGCGCAATTTAACGCCGGGTCAGGGCACGCTTTTCGGTGGCGCGTTCGTCCTTTGCGCGGGCATCCTGACGTTCGGCACAGGGTCACTCGACCGCAAATCGCGGGCTAAGCGCTTGTTCTACGAAGAGATGAAAGCGCTTTACGCTCAGGCACTGAGAATCGGCAGGGATCTGGAGCTCCTAAAGGCGGTTCCGCCGGACGGCCGCGAAAAGATCGTCACCGAAAAGATCGATGCGATGCAGAAGGTGATCAGCGAGCTCGCTCTCACCGGTAACTATCAAACAGCGGACTTGGCGATCGCGTACACATATCAGCAGTCTGTCCAGTTGGCCGTGTGGTCAAGAGAAGTTGAACACGACATTGGCCTGCCGGACCAGGTGCGGCGGTGGCTGGACAATATGACCGACGAAGAACTCGCCGCATTGAAGGAGTACGGAAACGTCCGGATCGATCGTCGAGACGTCGTCGAGGCGCTGCGCGCCGAGCTGGCGCTATATGTCCCTCGGTGGTCTCGGTATCGACGGGTTATGCGCCGACCGCTTCACGTCGACAGATACGTCTTGAACTGACGTGGGGCCAAGCGCACGCCGCTAGCCGTCGCCGCCTGCCTCGCTTCCTGGCGTGCGCAGGCCCCGCCGTGCGCCTTGCTAACCGGAATCAGCTTGACCAGCAGGCTTTTCCAACGCCAAGGGCGGCGCGGCGAGCGGCAACTCTACGCGCAGGCTGGTACCTGCCCCGAGGGGGCTGTCGAGAAAGATCCGGCCGCCGATCGCCTCCACTCGGTCCTTGACGCCCACCAGGCCCGTACCCGCGGCGAAGTGTGCATCGCCGACACCATCGTCGCTGACGGCGATGTGAAGGACGCCGTCGGCGGTGTCGGTTATGGCGGCGACACTGACGGTGGATGCACGCGAGTGCTTGGCCACATTGGTCAGTGCCTCCGCGACGATGTAGTAGGCGCTGGCCTCGACATGCTCGGGCAGCGGCCGCGGGATGCGCATGTCGAGGTGGACGGGGATCGGGCAGCGGCGGGTAAGCGCGGGCAGCGCCGCGGTGAGCCCGCCCTTGGTAAGGATCGCCGGGTGAATGCCCCGCGCGATCTCGCGCAGCTCGTCCAGCAAGTCGGACGCAGCCGTGACAGCGCGATCAACCTGCGCGCTGAGCTCAGTAAGCTCGGAAGGTACCACCGCCTGCGCCATGCGCAGCTCCAGTACCAGCGAAACGAGCCGTTGCTGGGTCCCGTCATGCAGGTCTCGCTCGAAGCGTTGGCGCGCTTGGTCGCCGGCGGCGACGATTCGGGCGCGCGACGCCGTCAACTCCGCCTGTGCGTCGGCGTTCGCGATCGCGATCGCGACCAGCTCGGTGAAGTCGCCCAGCCGGGCTTCGGTTTCCGGGGGCGGCGGCTCGTCGGTCGTCGATGCCACGACGATGAGTCCCCATGGACGGCTCTTGACGGTGATCGGCGCCCCGACGGCGGTGCGGACGCCAAGCTGGAAAGCCGCCGAGCCCGCGTCACCCTCGTAGCGGTCGACGCGGACAGGGCGCCCGGTCTCACGCACACGCGCACTCACGGTGCCCGCGCTCATGCTGCCGCCAATTTGGGTCGTTGTGCCAAGAGGCAGCGCCTCGCCGGTTGCACTCCACGCGGCGACGAGCGTCGCGGCGTCGTCGGCGTCGTACCGCGCCACGTATGCGCGGTCCACTGACAGAAGGCGGCCGACTTCCTCTGCGACGCCGGCGAATACGGCGTTCGGTGGGGCCGCAGCCGCGACTTGCGTTGCCACCCGCCGCAACGCCGCCTGTTCGTCTGCGACTCGCCGCAGCGCCTCGCGAGCCTCCGCGTTTGCGACCGCGGTCGCCACCAGATCCGTGAATTGTGCCGTGGCGAGCTCGCTTCCGGCCGGCAGCCGTTCCGGATCGGTCGAAACGATGGCCAGGACGCCCCAGAGCCCGCCCTCCACAGTGATCGGCGCGCCGACGCCGCATCGGGCGCCGCAATCGGCGAAGAACGCGGCGATCGAGCCGGGCGGGCCCTCGAATCGATCGATGCGGGCGGGGCGTCGCGTGTCATGTACCTGCACGACGACACCCGTGCCTGCGACGTTGAAGCGCGACCCGATCGGAATTTCGATGCCGGGGATGCTCCAGCCGCCGACTAGGGTTGCCTCTCGGTCCGGCGCAAAGCGGAGGACGGCCGCGACATCGCCGCCGAAGAGCTGCCCTACCTCTGCGGCCACGGCGGAGAACGTCTCGGTCGGCGAGGCGCCCTGCGCGACAAGCGTCGCTACTCGGCGCAACGCTGCTTGCTCCTCCTGGCCACGCCGCTGCTCGGTGATGTCGCGGGCGACCGCGCAGGCGAACCCTTCCTCAGGTACCGCGCGAGCGGTCCACTGGAGCCATCGCAGAGAGCCGTCGGAGCAGATATAGCGGTTCTCGAACCCGATCAGTTCTGCACCGCTCGTTTGGGAGGCGAACGCGTCCGCCGTGAGCTCACGGTCATCGGGGTGGACGAACTCAACGAACGGACGCGACGTGAGCTCGGCGAACGTATAACCAAGCGTCCGCTCGAAGGCCGGGTTCACGCGCGTGAAGTAGCCGTCGAAATTGCCGATGCATAGCAGGTCGACCGACAGCTGGAAAAAGTCGCTGAGCTCCCGTTCTGCGCGCTCGCGCCGGCCCTCCAATTCGGCGAAGGCCGCCATGGTGTCATTGAGGCCGGTCAGCAGCTGAGACCATGTTCCCTCGAAGGCAGCGATGTTTGCGCGATGCTCCAGCCGGTTGTCTCTCACGGCGGCGGTCATTTCGCGTATCTCCACGGCCAGGCGCTCCACCGTCACGTGTAGGTTGCGGAAAGCGGTTGCGACGTCGCCGATTTCGTCCCGACCGCGGTAACCGACCTGGACGGTCAGGTCGCCGCTGGACAGGTGTTGGGCGGCTTCGGAGACCTCACGCAACGGGCTGGTGATCGATCGGCGCAGTGCCAGGGCCAGCCCCGTCACGATGAGAAGGACCGCAAGCGAGATGCCGACGTCGCGCAGGCTGCGGGTGCGCGCCGCGGCAAGGTCATTGGAGGCGGTCGCGGCCAGATTATTCCTAGCCCCGTCCTGCAGGTCCCGCAGGGACGCAATCCGCGTGCCGGATGCTTCGACCCATCCAGCGAGGGACGGTTCCCGCAGTGCGTCGAGCGTTCGGTTGGCGAGGGCATCGCGCACGCCGGTGACCGTGATGCCCGAAGGACTGAACAGCACAGCCTCCAGGTCGGCAGCAAGCGGGCCGGTGGCGTTGTCGCGGAAAACGTCGAACTGCGCGGCCTCGAGGCCGCTCCACCGCGTGGCGCTCGAGGCCGCGAGCGCATCCGCGGGCTCTGAAGCCAACAATGCCGCGACGTCGACCTGCTCTCGTGCGGCGGCCTCGATTGCCTCGACAATCGAGACGTAAGCCTGAGAGGCCCGCGCCGACGGTCGCGTGGGTGCGGCCGCGTCCAGCTGCCGTACCGTCCGGAGCAGGTCG
>DASRJA010000268.1:0-3462 GCA_035649695.1 Mycobacterium sp.
TTGTCGAATACCGGTCCAAGGCTGGACAACTCGGGACGGCGGGTCCCGATCGCAGGCGGATCCGCCGTCAGGTGCTGGCTGATCACCACAGCGGGGTTGGAGTGTTGGAAGGGCGGCGTGCCGGTCAGCAGCTGGAAGGCCGTCGCCGCGAGCGCATACTGGTCGGCACGTCCGTCGATCTCTTCACCCTTGAGCTGCTCGGGTGCCGAATACGCGACGGTGCCCACGGTCATATTGGTGCCGGTGAGCGCGCTCGACTCACCCACCCAACGGGCGATCCCGAAGTCGGCCAACATGATTCGCTCGTTCTCGGTGTCGGTATTGGACATCAAGATGTTGGCCGGCTTCACATCGCGGTGCAACAGCCCGCGTTGGTGCGCGTAATCGAGCGCGTCGGCGACCGCGGTCACGATCCGCACGACGTCGTCGGCTGGCATGCCATCCGGATAGCGCTGCGCGAGAAGGCGGCCCGCATCGGTGCCCTCGACGTAGTCCATCGAGATCCACAACTGGCCGTCGACATCTCCGCGGTCGTGCACCTCCACGATGTGCGGGTGCCACAGCGTGGCCGCGATGTCGGCCTCCCGGTTGAACCGTTGCCGGTACTCGCTTTCCGAGCACACCGACGCCGACAGCACCTTGAGCGCGTCGCGTCGCGGCAGCCGCGGATGCTGGGCCAGATAGACCTCGCCCATCCCACCTGCACCGAGCGATCGCAGGATGGTGTACCCCGCGATCACGTCGCCGTCGGCTAGCGGCATCGGCGCACCCTTCGCCGTAGCCTAGATCGGAAGCAACCCATGCTTGCGCTGCACGCGGCCGTGCTTCTGCTTGTCCCGCAACAGTTGTAGTGATTTGCGCAGCAGCAGACGGGTTTCGTGGGGTTGGATCACCGCGTCGATGTATCCACGCTCGGCGGCGATCCACGGCGTCGCCATGTTGAGGTTGTAGCCCTCGATGAAGTCAGCCCGGATCTTCTGCACCTCCGGCGCAGTCGGATCGGGGAACCGCTTCACCAACAGCTGAGCGGCACCCTCGGCACCGATCACCGCGATGCGCGCCGTCGGCCACGCGAAGTTGAGGTCGGCGGCCAGCTGCTTGGACCCCATCACCGCGTACGCACCGCCGTAGGACTTGCGGATCGTGATGGTGACCTTCGGGATGTCGGCCTCCACGAGCGCGTTGAGGAACCGGCCACCGCGCTTGATGATCCCGCCCTTCTCCTGCTCGACGCCCGGCATGAATCCCGGGGTGTCCACGACGAAAACCAGTGGGGTGTTGTATGAGTCGCAGAACCTGATGAACCGGGCGGCCTTGTCGGAGGCCTCGTTGTCGATCGCGCCAGACATGTGCATGGGCTGGTTGGCGATCACACCGACCGGCCGCCCGTCGACTCGCGCGAATGCGGTGATCATCGCGGGTCCCTGCTGTTGAGCCACCTCGAACACGTCGCCGTCGTCGAAGATCCGCAGCAGGATCTCGTGCATGTCGTAGGCCATGTTGTCACTGTCCGGCACGATCGCATCGAGTTCGTAGTCGTGCGGTGTGATCTCCGGCTCCAGGCCGGGGTTCACGATCGGCGGATCGTCAAACGTGTTGGCCGGCAAGAAACTCAAGTAGTCGCGGGCATACTGAAATGCCGCAGCCTCGTCCTCGACCACCTGGTGGATGTTGCCGAAGCTGGCCTGCGCGTCGGCGCCGCCTAGTTCGTCGAGAGTGACGTCCTCACCGGTGACGTCCTTGATGACGTCGGGGCCGGTGACAAACATGTAGCCCTGATCCCGCACCGCCACAACGAGATCCGTCTGGATCGGCGAATATACCGCTCCCCCAGCGCATTTGCCGAGAATGATGGAGATCTCAGGAACGAGGCCACGCAGCAGCTCATGGCGGCGGCCCAGCTCGGCGTACCACGCAAGCGAGGTCACTGCGTCCTGGATGCGGGCCCCGGCCGAGTCGTTGATGCCGATGATCGGGCAGCCGACCATCGCCACCCACTCCATCAGCTTGGCCACCTTGCGGCCGAACATCTCGCCGACCGAGCCCTGGAACACGGTCTGGTCGTGGCTGAAGACGCCGACCGGCCTGCCGTTGATGGTGCCGTGCCCGGTGACCACGCCGTCCCCGAAGAGCGCGTTGGGATCACCCGGTGTCTTGCACAGCGCACCGATCTCCAGGAAACTGCCTGGGTCGACGAGCGCGTTGATGCGCGCACGGGCACTCGGAATGCCCTTCTTCTCACGCTTGGCGACGGCCTTCTCCCCGCCGGGCTCCTTGGCCAGCTCGAGCTTCTCGCGCAGTTCGGCCAGCTTCTCGGCAGTCGTGGTGGGAGACGGTTCTACGGTCACTTCGCCTGGTGCTCCTCGGCCTCGATCCGGTTGATCGCCTCGCTCATATGCGCGCCGACCTTCGCAATGTACGGCTCGTCGATCGCCTGGATGTGCTCGCCCCCGATCGGGACGACCTCCAGCTCCGAGACGAACTCGCCCCAGCCGCCGTCGGGCTGACGGATGGCGTAGCGAGGCTCGAAGAAGATTGCGTCGTCGTGGTAGCGGTCGGCCATGTAAAGCGTGACGTGCCCGTCGTACTGCTCGATCTTCGCGGTCTCGAGCAGGCGGTTGTCCAGGTAGGACGTCCGCTGATGCTCGATGATCCCGCCTGGGATCTGCACACCGCTCTGGCTGACCGCGTCAAGCACGAGCTGCACCTGACCCTCGTCGTCGAGCTCCTCGAGCTGCTCGTACGGGATTGGCGGGACCTGGACGTTGAAGGTCCGCTCCGCGAACCGGGCGTAACGGTCCCAGCGGGCGCGGGTCTCCTCCTTGGTCTGCGGGACCTCCTCGCCGGGACGCACCGCGTCGATCAGCCCGACGAAGCGGACGTCGGCGCCCGCACGCTTCAGCCCGATCGCGCACGCGTAGGCCATGGCACCACCCAACGACCACCCGGCCAGGATGAACGGGCCGTTGCCGCCCATCTCCAGCAGCTTCGGTACGTACTCGGCGGCGCGCTGCTCGATGGAGCCCTCCACCCGCTCGATGCCGTACATCGGGGTGTCGGCCGGCAGCCGCTTAAGCAGCGGCTCATACACCACCGTCGAGCCACCGGCCGGATGGAATACGAACACCGGGGTCCTGTCGGAACCCTCCTGCGGCGCGCGCAGGGTGCGGACGAAGCCGTCGACCTCACCCGCTTCCAGGTGCTCGCGCACGATGCTCGCCAGCGCCTCGATAGTTGGCGAGTTCTTGATGTCCTCGGCCGTGATGGTGCCCTCGGCCCGCTCCGAAAGCCGCTGTGCCATCTTCTCGGCGGTCTCGTCGTCGAGCGTGGGCAGCGCATTGAAGATGCCACCCGGCGACTTGCCGGTGACGATGGCCCACGTCGCGAACGTGACACGCTCGGCGGCTTCGCGCGGCGGCACGTCGGCGCCCAGCGCTTCGGTCACCGCCTCCTGCGTCAGCA
>DASRJA010000269.1:0-2313 GCA_035649695.1 Mycobacterium sp.
ACGCACCGTCGTGGCGTTCCGACAACAATGCTCTGTCCGGGTCCAGTGTTTCGTCACCGCCGCCGGCGTCGTGGTCGCCGATCACCGGGTAGACGATGACCGCGTTGCCGTCCTCGTCGTAACCGGCGGCGTCGCAACCGAGCACGATCGGCAGGTTCTCTGCCGGATGGCCGACGCCCCGCAGGGTCCACAGGTCGTGCATGTTCAGCGAGGATGAAACAACCCGGATAACTGCGCACCCGGGCTTGGGTTGCGGGTCGGCGACGTCGCCCAGCACGAGACCGGACAACGGGTCGGTGGCGCTCTGGGAGACGGCTGTTGCGGCGAGCACGGCACCACAATCGCGCCCGAGATCCACTGAAAACCAGCCGCTGTGCCGCTGTGCGAAACGTGGGATGGAACTTGGCCTGCCCACGGAGTTTCGTGTGTGGCATGACATCAACGATCGAACCGGGCACCGGCGCGCGGACGGTCAGTGCACCACCCTGCGGTGCCCTGCAGCGGCCCGTGGAATTGGACCGCAACATCGACGTGGCCGGGCTGGTCGACGCCGACGGCGGACTGCTGGATCGCGCGGTGTTCACCGACGACGAGATCTACCGGCAGGAACTGCGCCGAATCTTCGCCGCCAGTTGGCTTTTCCTCGCGCACACCGATCAATTCCACAAGCCCGGCGACTTCTTCACCACGTACATGGGCGAGGACCCGGTCATCGTCACAATGGACAAGAACCGGCGGATCAGAGCCTTCTTGAACTCGTGCCGTCACCGCGGGGCGCGGGTCTGCCGAGCGGACTACGGCGCCACCCGCAGCTTCACCTGCACCTATCACGGCTGGGCGTATGACCTGGAAGGCAAGTTGATCAGCATCCCGAACAAGGAGGGCTATCCGGACAGTTTCCACGCCGACGACTGGGGGCTCGTCGAGGTCGCGAACGTGGATTCGTATCACGGGCTGATCTTTGGGACCTGGGATCCTGATCCGGTCTCACTACGAGATTCCTTGGGCGACATGGCCTGGTACCTGGATGCGATGCTCGACCACGATGCCGAGGGCACGGTCGTGGTCGGCGGTGTGCACAAGTGGATGTTGGAAGGCAACTGGAAGCTGGCCGCCGAGCAGTTCGCCAGCGATTGGTATCACGTGAACATGAGCCACGCCTCGGCGCTGACGGTGCTTTCGCCGAGCGGAAAGCCCAAAGACGAGGTGGTGCACCGGACTGGGCGCCAGTTCGTCGACCCCATGGGCCATGGCCACGGATTTCCGGTGCACCCCAAGAACCGGTTCGACTCACAAACGGTGCACGAGTGGATCGACTACGCCGCCCTGCGCGAACGCCTCGGTGACGCGCGGGTTGAGGGCCCGGTGACAACCGGTCACGGCACCGTTTTCCCCAACTTCTCTTACCTTCCGGTCAACGGCTCGATCCGGATCTGGCACCCGAAAGGTCCCGACCGGATGGAGGTCTGGGCGTGGACGATCGTGGACAAGTCGATGCCTGAGCATGTGCGGGAAGCGCAGCGGCTGTACAACCTGCGGACCTTCGGGCCGAGCGGCATCTTCGAACAAGACGACGGCGAGAACTGGAGTGAGGTGCAAGCTATTTCGCACGGTTTCATCACCAACTCGGTGCCGCTGAACTATCAGATGGGTATCGGCGCCGACCAACGCGACACCCGCTACCCCGGCACCACCAGCGAGTTGTACAGCGACGCGGCCGCGCGTTCGTTTTACGCGCGGTGGCGCGAACTGATGGACACATCTGCCTGGCACGAGCGGAAACCAGCATGAGCAACGGCATCCGAGTCGCAGCCCTCGACGACATCCCCGAAGGGGAGGGCATCTCGATCGACCGAACGGTCACCGGTACGGACGACGACATTGCTCTGCTGCGTGACGACGACGGCAGCGTGTGGGCCTTGAACAACACTTGCACGCACGCCGAGGCCTCCCTCGCCGAGGGCTGGGTCGAGGACGGCTATGTGGAGTGCCCGCTGCATTCAAGCAAGTTCTGTCTGAAAACGGGTACGGTGCAGGGGCTTCCGGCCACCCGCGACGCGGTTGCTCATCGCATTGAGGTACGCGAAGGCGACGTCTACCTGTTCCCCCATGAGAGGCCGTGATGGTGGCCAGGGTTGTGGTCGCAGGGGGCGGCATCGCCGGCGTCAGCACCGTCTCGGCGCTGCGGGCTGGCGGATTCGCCGGTGATCTGACATTGGTGGATGCCGGCGAATTTCCGTATGACCGGCCACCGCTGTCGAAGGACTATCTCGCCGGCCGTACCGAGCTGAAAAGCATTGCTCTGCAGACGCC
>DASRJA010000270.1:0-11090 GCA_035649695.1 Mycobacterium sp.
AACACGAGGATCAGCACCATCACCATCAGCACGCCGTTGATCCACGGCACGTAGATCTGGCCGATCGTCGACGCCGACGTGTGTTCGATGCGCAGCCGCGGCAGGTAGCCGAGCTGGGCCGCCTGCGACGCCACCGAGAACGCGCCGGTGATCACCGCCTGCGACGCGATGACCGTCGCCGCAGTAGCAAGCAGCACCATCGGAATTCGCGCCCACTCCGGGGTGAGCAGGAAAAACGGCGCGATCACCTTGGCCTCGTCCGCGAGCACAAGCGCCCCCTGGCCGAAGTAGCTCAGCGTGCAGGCAGGCAGCACGAGCCCTAGCCAGCCGTACGTGATGGCCTTGCGGCCGAAGTGGCCCATGTCGGCATACAGCGCCTCGGCGCCGGTGACGGATAGCACGATCGCCGCCAGTGAGAAGAACGCAATGTGAAAGTGCCCCAACAGGAACGTCGCCGCGTAGGTAGGGGAGAGCGCCTTGAGGATTTCGGGATTGTCGACGACGCCGAGCACTCCGCACGCGCCGATCGCGGTGAACCAGAGGATCATCACTGGCCCGAAGAATCGCCCGACCGCCGCGGTGCCGTGCCGCTGCACGGCGAATAGCCCCACGATGATCACCGCGGTGATCGGCACGATGAAATCCTCGAAGTCCGGCTCGATGACCTTGAGGCCCTCGACCGCGGACAGCACGGAGATCGCCGGGGTGATCATGCTGTCGCCGAAGAACAGTGAAGCGCCAAATAGTCCGAGCGCGGCCAGCGCCATCGCGGTGCGGCGGCTACGGTGGCCGGTCGAGCGGCGCAGCAGCGTGATCAAGGCCATGATCCCGCCTTCGCCGTTGTTGTCGGCGCGCATCACCAGCGTGATGTAGGTCAGCGTGACGATGATCATCACCGACCAGAAGATCGTCGACACGACGCCGTACACGTTGTCCGTCGAGATCGGCACGGGGTGCGGATCGCCGGGATTGAAGACGGTCTGGATGGTGTAGATCGGGCTGGTACCGATGTCACCGAACACCACGCCGAGTGCGCCGATCACGATGGCTGGGCGTAGTGCCTGCTTACCGTCCACGGTTGACATCGTTGCATTGCAGCCCGACGAACGTTCCTTACCGCTCGGCAATTCGCCGAGATATCGAGCGGTACGGAACGTTCGTCCCCATCACGCGCGATCATGGGAGCCATGGCCGATGAACTCGACGAGCTGTACGAGGCCAAGCCGGAGGAGTTCACCGCCCTGCGCACCAAGCTCGCCGCAGCGGCTAAACAGAGCGGGGACGTCGACACCGCCAAACAGATCTCAGCCGCGCGCAAGCCCACCACGGCCGCGTGGGTCGTCAACCGGCTTGCGCTTCGCGACCGCGACATCCGCACCCGCCTCGCTGGGCTCGGCGAGCGGCTGAAAGACGCCCACGCCGCCATGGACGGCGACCGCATCCGTGAGCTGACCCGCGAGCAGCGCCGGCTGATCGATGACGTGGCCCGGGCGGCATTTGAAGAAGCCGAGCTGGCCAATCCGGCCGCCTCGCTGCGCGACGATGTCACCGGCACCCTGCAGGCCGCGGTCGCCGACCCAGACGTCGCGTCGCGGCTTGGCCGGTTGACCAAGGCCGAGGAGTGGTCTGGCTTCGGCGAGTTCGGTGATACCGCAATGGTTTTCACCGCGACCCGCAAAAGCGCCGCTCGCAAGAAGTCTGCCGAGGCCCCCCAGCGCGACGAGCAGCCCGACGAGCAGCCCGACAAGCGCGACGCCGCGCGACGCGAACGTGACAAGGCGCGGGCCGCGGTGGCCGAAGCCGAGCGGGCCAAATCCGAGGCCGACGCGGCGCTGACCGAGCTGCAGGCCGACGTCGCCACCGCCCGGCTGCGTCGTGACGACGCGCGCAGACGGCTGAAGGACGCCGAGGACGCCTTGGCCGCCGCGGAAGACGCCTACGACAAAGGCAAGCAGGCCAGCCGCGAAGCGGCGGCGGTGGTGAAGGAAGCCAAGGCGCATCTGAGGTAGGAATCTGTCATGGATGTGCACGTGGCCGACGGCGTGACGACCGTCCGGATCGACCACCCACCGGTTAACGCTTTCGATATGGGGCTGGTCGAGGACGCCGTCGCCACCGTCCGCGGCATCGACGGGCCGATCGTCATCACTGGCGCCGGTTCCTGTTTCTCGGCGGGCGTCGACCTGCGCGCGATCATCGACGGGCCGCCCGAATACACCGACCGCTTCCTGGGAGCGGTCTCAGATGCGTTCCTCGCGGTGTTCGACCACCCGGCGCCGGTGGTCGCCGCAATCAACGGACACGCGATCGCGGGCGGCTGCGTCCTGGCTATGGCCGCCGACGTCCGGCTGATGTCGTCAGGCCTGATCGGCCTCAGCGAGGTCGCGGTGGGCGTGCCGTTCCCGGTGGCCGCCCTGGAGATCTGCCGATACGCGATGGGCCCGCCGGTGACACGTGCGGTTTTGCAGGCCGACAACATTGACGTGCGCTCCGCCGCCGAACGCGGCTGGATCGACGAAGTGGTCGCCCCGGATGACCTGCTCACCCGTGCCATCGGGATCGCGCGTCAGCTGGGTCAGCATCCACCAACCGCCTATGCGGCGATGAAGGAGCAGCTGCACCGGCACGCCCGCGACGCGATCGACGTGGGCGCCGAACTGGATGCGAAGGTGCGGGCGGACTGGAAGTCGGACGAAACGCGCGCCCGCATCTCCGCGTTCCTCGACGCGCTCAAGTGATTGCGCGGCAGCTGATTTCCATGCTGTCACCCTCGCGGACCGGAAAGTTCACGCTCACATAGCCGTTGCCGGGATCACGCACATGCTCCAGGTACGGCTTGGTGTCGTCCATCGACGTGTTGTCCGCGACGATCAGCGCGCCCGGCGACAACTTCGGCTCCAGCAGCTTGGTCACCGGGAGGTAGAGCTCCTTCCAGCCGTCGAGCAGCACGAACCCGACCGGCCCGCCGACGTCGGCCAGCGTGGTCAGCGCGTCACCTTCCAGCACGGTGATCAGATCGTCGAGCCCCGTCTCGGCGAACGTCTCCTTTGCCTTGGCCACCTTTGCCGCGCTGAGCTCGGTGGTGACGACGCGCCCGGTGCCGTTGTCGCGAACGGCCGACGCGAGGTGGATTGCCGAAATCCCCAACGACATGCCGAACTCGACGACGGTGTCCGGCTGCGTCGCCCGCACAAGTGCATACAACAGCCGGCCGGCGTCCGGCGTCACCGGCAGATAGAAATCGCTGAACGCGTCCGCGCGCTCCTGGGCGCTGGCCGAGGCCAGGCGCTCGAAGTCGCCGGATCGTTCGCGTAACTGGGTGAACTGTTCAGTGGATTCGCTGTACATCCGGTCGAGGGCGGTCGCGACTCTGGCGTCCTGAAGTGTGGTGGTCACTGCGCCAAAGATAGCCGCCCAAAATAAGCGTCGGCAGGGTCCACGTACGTGCCAGGATGGGGATTAGCTCAGCCGATTGGTGTGCCGATGGCCGGTATCGACAAGTCGACAGCGCGAGTGATCGCGGTGATCACGCTGTTGTTCGTCACCGCGTGGGCGCTGCGCGGATACCTGCCCGGCATCGAACCCGCGGCCGATCGGCAGCGGCCGGGCAGCAGCCCGGCTGCGCTGGTCGTCGACATCGTCTTGCTCAGCATCTCGGTCGCGATCATTGGCCTCGCGATCATCACGCGGTTGCGCAATCGTGAGGCGCGGCGCCCAGGGCCCGGCCAGTTGCCCGGAAGTCGGGGCACGATGGGCCGGCCGACGTGGCGGCTATCGCTGATCGCGATCGCGCTGGCCATCGCGTGGCTGCTGGTGGTGATGCTGCTGATGCAGTTGGGCATTGGCGAGCCCGGGGAGCAGGCACCGTCGGGAACGCCGACCGTCGCAGACCCAGGCAGTGCGCCGACAACCACCACGAACCCGGCTCCGCCGCAGCCGGATTCGTCGGACAATCCGGGGCCCAACGTCGTCGGCTACCTCATCCCGCCGATGTTGATCCTGATGACGCTGATTGTCGTCGGCACCGCGATAGTGTCTCGCAGACAACGGCGGCTAGTGACAGCATGGCCCCCGGCTCACGGTGATGTGCCCGAGACGTCCGCTCGGGCCGGCGCCGCCGAATCACTCGCGCGGGCAGCCGAAGTCGGCCTCGCGGAGATCGGCGATCTGTCCCGTGAACCACGCGAGGCGATCATCGCGTGCTATGCGGCGATGGAGCGTGAACTGACACATGTGCCGGGCGCGGCGCCCCTGGATTGTGACACCCCGTCGGAGGTGCTGGCCCGCGCGGTCGACCATCATGCGCTGCATGCTCCAAGCGCGACACAGTTGGTGGAATTGTTCGAGGAGGCACGCTTTTCCCCACATGTGATGAACGAGGGACATCGCGATACCGCCTTCGATGCGCTGCGGCTGGTGCTCGCTGACCTGCGGAGCATGGCATGAAAAAGCTTGTGGCCGCAGGCATCTTCATCGTGGCGTTGGTCGAAGTGGTGGCGTTCGCGGTGCTCGACCGCGAGCTCGTGCTGGTGGTCGTGGGCGTGATGGTTGGTTTGGTGTTGCTGGCCTTGCGGTACTACCTGGTGCACGAACCTGGGTACGACTCCGGCGACGCATTGGGCAATGATCCCGCGGAATCGTTGCGCCGCTGGCTATCTCGGACCGAGACATTGATCAGCCGGTCGGATTCCACGCGCAGAGACTGGGATCGGCACCTGCGCCCCATGCTGGCCCGGCAGTTCGAGCTGGCCACCGGACAACGGCAGACCAGGAATCGCACGGCGTTTCACGTCACCGGCACCATGCTGTTCGGTGCGGAGCTGTGGGCATGGGTTGACCCGCAGAACGTGTCGCGTACCGGCGACAGCGAACCCGGCCCTGGGCGGGACGCCCTCGACGAAATCCTGAGACGGTTGGAGCAAGTATGACGATGCCGGCAGCGACAACGACCGCCCACTGCGAATCGGTGCTCGACGAGATTGGCCGGGCGGTGGTCGGCAAGCGTGGTGCGCTCACACTGATTCTCACCACGGTGCTCGCGGGCGGCCATGTGCTGATCGAAGACCTGCCAGGGCTCGGCAAGACACTGATCGCCCGGTCCTTCGCGGCGGCGCTTGGCCTCGACTTCACCCGGGTCCAGTTCACGCCCGACCTGCTGCCCGCCGATCTGCTCGGTTCGACGGTCTACGACATGCAGTCGGGCCATTTCGAGTTCCGCCGCGGACCGATCTTCACCAACCTGCTTCTCGCCGACGAAATCAACCGGACACCGCCCAAGACCCAAGCAGCGCTGTTGGAGTCGATGGCCGAGGGACAGGTCAGCATCGACGGTGTCACCCACAAGCTTCCTGCCCCGTTCATCGTGCTGGCCACGGACAACCCGATCGAATACGAGGGCACCTATCCGCTGCCCGAGGCGCAGCTCGACCGGTTCTCGATCAGGCTCGAATTGCGGTACCTGTCCGAGCAGGAGGAGGCGTCGATGTTGCGGCGGCGCCTCGAACGAGGGTCGGCCCAGCCGATCGTGCACCAGGTGGTTGATGGGCACGACCTTCTCGCCATGCGTGAATCCGTGGAACAGGTGACCGTGCACGACGACGTGTTGGGATACGTGGTGTCGCTGGCGACCGCGACCCGCCAACACCCCCAAGTAGCCGTCGGTGCGAGTCCACGGGCCGAACTCGACCTCATGCAACTCGCCCGCGCCAGGGCGCTACTGCTCGGCAGGGACTACGTGATCCCCGAGGACGTCAAGTACCTGGCCGTGCCCACCATGGCGCACCGGATCAGCCTGCGGCCGGAGATGTGGGTGCGGCGCGTGCATGGCTCCGACGTCGTCGAGGAACTGCTGCGGCGGCTGCCGGTCCCGCGGACCAAAGGCTGACGTCGTGATCGAGACGCACAGCACCGAAGTCGAATTACGCTGGCGACCAGCACCTTTGACGCGCTCGGTGGTGACGTGTGCGGCCGCCGCGCTCGCGGTCGCGGTGATCGGTAGGTACTGGCAGCTGGTGGCGTTCGCGGCGCCGCTGATCGGCGTACTGGTGTCAATCGGATGGCAGCGCGAGGTGTCGAAGGTCCATGTGCACGCTGAGCCAGGCGGCCAGCGCTGCTTCGAATCCGAGGAGACGCGGGTTAGGGTGTCGGCCATTGCCGAAACCCCCGATGTGGACGTGCATCTCACGCTCGAGGCCGTCGACGGGATGCGCCTCGAGACCGTCGAGCTCCAGTCGCCGCAGCGTCAGACGGTGGCCGTCGCCGCCGACACGTGGGGCCGGTATCCGATCGTGGCCCGCGTGAATGTCCTCGCGCGCGGCGGCCTTGTGCTGGGTTCAGGCGCCGCCGACGCCGCCAACATCTACGTATTCCCGCTGGCGCCACCGCAATCCACCGCGATCCCGCGCACAGAGTTGCTCGACCGTCTCGGTACCCACTTGACCCGACACATCGGTCCCGGCGTCGAGTACGCCGACGTCCGCCGGTACGTGCCGGGCGACCAGTTGCGGACGGTCAACTGGCCGGTCAGCGCGCGGCGCGGCAGCCTGCACGTCACGGAACGGTTGACAGATCGTGCCGCCGATGTGGTCGTCCTGATCGATGGATATCCGCAACCACCGGGTCCGGCGACCGAAGCCACCGACCGCGTCGTGCGCGGTGCGGTGCAGGTCGTGCAGAGCGCGCTGCGCAGCGGCGATCGCGCGGGCATCGTCGCGCTCGGGGACCGCCACCCGCGCTGGCTCGGTGCGGACATCGGGCGTCGGCAGTTTTACCGCATCCTCGATGCCGTGCTCACCGCGGGCGAGGACTTCGAGACCACGCCGGGCACGTTGGCGCCGCAGGCGGCGCTCCCTCCTGGCGCGATTGTGATCGCGTTCTCCACCCTGCTCGACACCGAGTTCGCGCTGGCGTTGATCGACCTGCGCAAGCGTGGGCATACCGTCGTCGCCGTCGACGTGCTGGAGGGCGCCCCTTTCGACGAGGAATGCGACCCGCTGATCGCCCGGATGTGGTCGCTGCAGCGCTCGTTCATGTACCGCGACATGCGCACGATCGGCGTCGACGTGGTGTCGTGGCACGGCGATGCCACGCTCGATCAGGCAATGCAACTGGTGCCCGATCACCGGCGCTCGGCGCGGCGGCGGGCGGCGCTCAGATGAGCACCCGAAGACGACCGCGAGTGAGGATCGCAGCGAGGAACGAGCGAGGACCGGAGCGAGTGGGAGTCGAGGCATGAGTTGCCCTGTGTCAAGCCGCCCTGGGTTGGTCTTGGTTGAGCAGTGTTTGGAGGGCGCGGTGTTTGGCGGGGTCGTAGGCGACTTCGTCTTGCCAGCAGTGCCAGATGACGTAGAGCCAGGCGCGGGCGAGGATGCGCACGGCGTGGGGGTGGTCGTGTCCGCGGGCGATGGCGCGGTTGTAGATGTCGGCGGCCCAGGGGTTGGCGCGTCGGCTGTCGCCGGCGAAGTCGGTGACGGCGTCGCGGAGTTGTTTGTCTGCGGCCCAACGGAATCCGACGTGTTTGACTTTGCCGGATTGGCGGGTGGAGGGCGCGACGCCGGCCAGGCAGGCCAACGATTCGGGGGTGGGGAAGCGGGCGCGGCAGTCCCCGATCTCGCTGAGCAGGCGCGCCGCGCGCACGGTGCCCGAGCGCGGCAGCGAGGTGAAGATCTGGCTGTCGGCGTGGCGGGCGAGTTGTTGGGCGATGTCGTCGTCGAGGGCCTTGATCTGGGCGGTCAGGGCCGACAGTACGGCCACGAAGGCGGCGGTGGTGGCGGTGTGGTCGGTTCCCGCGGTGCCGCGCGGTGCACTAGTGAGCCGTCGGTGCAGCACCGCAGGGTCGGTGCGGCCGCTGTAGCCGACGCTGGCCAGCCAGGCCGCCAGCCGGTTGATCGAGAGCCAGTCGGCGCGGTCTTGGCAGTCGAAGCGAGTCAGAAACGCCAGGCTGATCGGGCTGTCGAGGGCGGCGAACAAACCGACCGCGCCGGGGAACACGATCTGCAGGTGCGCGCGCAGCTGGTTGGCCACCGCGACGCGGTGGGCGACGAGGTCTTTGCGGGCGCGGGAGGTCTGGCGCAGGGTGATGGTGGCCGGGGTGTCGGGCAACAGCGGAGCCAGCCGTGCTCGGTCGGTGCGCAGGGTGTCGGCGAGCACGAACGCGTCGAACCGGTCGTCTTTGTTGCCCGCCGAGCCGTAGCGTCCGCGCAGGTTCTTGACTTGGTTGGGGCTGATCACCACGACCGTGATCCCGGCGTCAAGCAGGGTGTCCACGACCGGGCCGTCGGGGCGTTCGATCGCGACCTCGGCCACGCCGGCGCGCTCAAGCACGACGAGCAACTCGCGCAGTCCGGCAGCGTTGTGCTCGACGGTGGATCGCACGATTTCGCGGCCGCGGTCATCGACGATCGACACCGCGTGATCATCACGCGCCCAGTCGATTCCGCCGGTGACGCCGTTGGCGGGTTCCGTCGGCAAGGTATTTCGGGCAGACTTCAAGACAGCCTCCTCGCTGCTAGTCCCAGTGGGGAGGCACCTTCGTGTGGTACCGGGGCACGACTGCTCGTTCGCTCACTGTTCGGCGCTCGCAGGCGCTCAGCCCTGTCGACGGTCGGCGTGCCCCGGGCGAACGCTGGGTTCCGCAGAACTCATGCTGGACATAACTGCTGTCGAGCGAGCAGGGCGATAACCCAGCGCCACCTCAGGTGCATCGGCAACCCATCCAGAATCACCGACACAAGGATGGTGCACCAGTGAGCACCGCTGCACCGGTCACCCGCGCCGTCTCCACGGCGTTCGGATTGGTGATGGTGGCGTCGGCCGCCGTGCAGGCGGATAGAGCGGGTTTGATCGCGGCCGTCGTCGCGGCGGCTGCGGTGTTGGCAGGCAGTGTATTTCGGCCTGCTGCCACGGTCGCCGTGCTGGTCACGGTGGTGGTGATCGTGCTGACCGATGCGCCACCCGTGTTGACCGCGACGGCCGGGCTGTGTGCCGCCGCCTATCTGGTGTTGCGACATACCGCCGCGGTGACCGCACCGACAGTGCTTGGCGCCGTGGGGTTTACCGCGGCCGGGCTGGCAGCGGCATCGGTTTCGATCGAGATGCCGTGGGTGCCGCTGCTGGCCCCCCTGGCGGTGTTGGTTGTCTACGTTCTGGTCACTCGCCCGTTCTGGGCGACATAGCGGCCGGGTATTCGTCGTGGCGGCGCCACCACGCATACGGTGGCGTTTGTGGATATCCGTCGGGTGAGTCCTCCCACTCCTCCTGACGGCCGAGCGCAGTGATGTCGAGATACGCCCATGTGCTGCCCATCGCTTCGTCGCCGCGGTTGTCGATGAAATACGTGCGGAAGATCTGGCCGTCGTCACGCAGGAACGCGTTGGTGCCGTGCCACTCGTCGACACCGAAGTCGGCGTCGAACGAATCCGTCAGCGAGTACCAGGGAATCTCCCAGTCCATCCGCTTCTTCAGCCGCGCGATCGCGTCCCGAGGAGCACGGGAGACGAACACCAGCGTGGTGTCACGCGCGTTGAGGTGCGCCAGGTGACCCACTTGGTCGGCCAGCATCGAACACCCCGGGCAACCGCGGTCGGGCCAGCCGTCCACATCGGGCTGGTAGAAGAAGCGGTACACGATGAGCTGGCGCCTGCCGTCGAACAGATCGAGCAGGCTGGCCGGACCGCCCGGCCCGTCGAACAGATAATCCTTCTCGACCAGCATCCTGGGCATCCTGCGGCGCTGTGCCGCCAGGGCATCGCGGGCGCGGGTGAGTTCCTTCTCCTTCACCAGCAATTCCTGGCGCGCTGTGTCCCATTCCTGGGGTGAGACGATCGGCGGGAAATCCATCGCCGTACCTCCTTCGAATCGGTCCGATATATAGACACCCGCAACGGGCGAAAATCATCGCCGCTATCTTCTTTCCAGATGGTGACCTGCGCTTCCGTAAGCGAAATGCTCAGCGGGACGCTTACTTTCGGGAGAGCCGACATGCCAAACGATGTGCGCAAGGCGGTGACCGGTGCATCGATCGGCAACGCCGTGGAGTGGTTCGACTTCGCCATCTACGGGTTCTTGGCCACGTTCATCGCAGCCAACTTCTTTCCGTCCGGAAACGAGACCGCCGCCCTGCTGAACACCTTCGCGATCTTCGCGGCGGCGTTCTTCATGCGGCCCCTCGGCGGGTTCGTATTCGGACCGCTCGGCGACCGGATCGGCCGGCAACGCGTGCTGGCCCTCGTCATCCTGCTGATGGCCGCCGCGACGGTGGCGATCGGCCTGCTGCCGACCTACGCCACGATCGGCGTCGCCGCTCCACTGCTGCTGCTGTTCCTGCGCTGCCTGCAGGGGTTCTCCGCGGGCGGCGAATACGGCGGCGGCGCAGTGTATCTCGCCGAGTTCGCCTCCGAGAAGCATCGCGGCCTGACCGTCACGTTCATGGTGTGGTCCGGGGTGCTCGGCTTCCTGCTCGGCTCGGTGACGGTAACGCTGTTGCAGGCGCTGCTGCCCGCCGGCGCGATGGAGAGCTACGGCTGGCGCATCCCGTTCCTGATCGCCGGGCCGCTGGGCCTCGTCGGCCTCTACATCCGCCTACGCCTCGATGACACCCCGCAGTTCGCAGAGCTGAGCAAGGCCGAGCAGGTCGCCAAGTCGCCGCTTCGCGAGGCAATCACCACCGCGTCGCGGCCGATCCTGCAGGTGATCGGGCTGATGATCATCTTCAACATCGGCTACTACGTGGTGTTCACCTTCCTGCCTAGCTACTTCATCAAAACGCTGCACTTCTCGAAGACCAACGCGTTCGTGTCGATCACCCTGGCCAGCCTGGTGGCGCTGATCCTGATCCTGCCGCTGGCCGCGCTGTCCGACCGCGTGGGTCGCAGGGCCATGCTGATCACGGGCGCGCTGGCCTTCGCGATCCTCGGCTACCCACTGTTCCTGCTGCTGAACTCGGGGTCCCTGGCGGCCGCGATCGCGGCGCACTGCGGCCTGGCGGCGATCGAGGCCATCTACGTGTCCACTGCGGTGGCCGCCGGGGTCGAGCTGTTCGCCACGCGGGTGCGCTACAGCGGCTTCTCGATCGGCTACAACGTCTGCGTCGC
>DASRJA010000271.1:0-3733 GCA_035649695.1 Mycobacterium sp.
CAATGGATCGACACGTTCCTTCGGGTGCTGATCGGGTCGGCTGTCGTCCTCGTGCCCATCGTGCTCGCCGCGGTCGCGGTGGTGCTGATGCGCACCGAGCCTGACCCTGATGCACGTCCGCGGCTCATCCTCGGTGCGGCGATGATCACGCTGCCCACTCTCGGCCTGTGGCATCTGTGGGCGGGTTCGCCGCAAGATCCCACCGCGCGTCAGCACGCCGCGGGATTCCTGGGCTTCGCCATCGGCGGCCCGCTGTCCGACGGCCTGACCGCCTGGATCGCCGCGCCGCTGCTGTTCATCGGCGCGCTGTTCGGCCTGCTTTTGGTGACCGGCACGACGATCCGCGAAGTGCCGTCGACGGTGCAGCGCATGTTCTCCGTGCGCGCCTTCCACGGTGATTTGTACGACGAGGAGTACGACGACGAGCAGCCGTACACCGAAGAGGCCGAAGACTTCTCCGACGGTTACTACGACAACCCGTCCGCGTACAACGACGACGAGGCGCAGGCGTGGCCCACCGGCACCCCGATGGAGAATTATCCGCTCGACGACGAGGCGCCCACCGTTCCGGAGCCGACCGCCAAGACACGCCGCAAGAAGCCAGCCAAGAAGCTGACGCTGTCATTGGATCGAGTCGTCGACGGCCCATACACGTTGCCGCCGCTGGAGCTGCTGAAGGCGGGCGATCCGCCGAAACGGCGCACCGCGGCCAATGACCGGATGGCGGAGGCCATCACCGAGGTGCTGGACCAATTCAAGGTGAACGCATCGGTTACCGGCTGCACCCGCGGGCCGACGGTCACACGCTACGAGGTCGAACTCGGCCCTGGCGTCAAGGTCGAGAAAATCACTGCGCTGCACCGCAATATCGCCTATGCGGTGGCCACTGAGAGCGTCCGGATGCTGGCGCCGATCCCCGGCAAGTCCGCCGTCGGCATCGAGGTGCCTAACGTCGACCGGGAAATGGTGCGTCTCGCAGACGTGCTGACCGATCCGTCGACGCGTGGCGACCACCATCCCCTCGTGATTGCGTTGGGTAAAGATATTGAGGGCGAATACATCTCGTGGAACCTCGCGAAGATGCCGCACCTATTGGTCGCCGGCTCAACGGGTTCGGGCAAGTCCAGCTTCGTCAACTCGATGCTGGTATCGCTCCTCGCGCGGGCCACTCCGGAGGAGGTCAGGATGATCCTGATCGACCCGAAGATGGTGGAACTCACGCCGTACGAAGGCATTCCGCACCTCATCACGCCGATCGTCACGCAGCCCAAGAAGGCGGCCGCCGCGTTGGCATGGCTGGTTGAGGAGATGGAGCAGCGCTACCAGGACATGCAGGCCAGCAGGGTGCGTCACATCGACGACTTCAACAAGAAGGTGCGATCGGGTGAGATCACCACGCCGCTGGGCAGCGAGCGCGAGTACCGTCCGTACCCCTACATCGTGGCGATCGTCGACGAGCTCGCCGACCTGATGATGACCGCGCCGCGCGATGTGGAGGACGCGGTCGTCCGCATCACCCAGAAGGCACGCGCCGCGGGTATTCACCTCGTGCTCGCCACGCAGCGGCCGTCGGTGGACGTCGTCACCGGTCTGATCAAGACCAACGTGCCGTCGCGGCTGGCCTTCGCGACGTCGTCGTTGACCGACAGCCGCGTCATCCTCGATCAGCAGGGCGCCGAGAAGCTGATCGGCATGGGCGACGGCCTGTTCATCCCGATGGGCGCCAACAAGGCGATCCGGCTGCAGGGTGCATACGTTTCCGACGACGAGATCCACGCCGTGGTACAGGCATGTAAGGACCAGGCGGAGCCCGAGTACACCGAGGGCGTCACCAAGGCCAAGACCAACAGCGAGCGCACCGACGTCGACCCCGACATCGGCGACGACATGGACGTCTTCCTGCAGGCCGTCGAGCTGGTGGTGTCCAGCCAGTTCGGCTCGACGTCCATGCTGCAGCGCAAGTTGCGGGTCGGCTTCGCCAAGGCCGGCCGGTTGATGGACCTGATGGAAACCCGCGGCATCGTCGGTCCCAGCGAGGGTTCCAAGGCGCGCGAGGTGCTGGTCAAGCCCGACGAGCTGGCGGGGACGCTGGCCCTGATCCGCGGTGGTTCGGATGCTAACGGCGGAGACGACGAGGTCGACTAGGCCCCGACGCCGACACCGCCTTCGATGCCGACCTTGACGGGCGGCGGCGCCGGAAGCAGGGGCGGCTGGACTCCGACGCACTGATTGTCGATCACGGCCGTGCAGACTCCTGGGCTCGTGCAGCCATCGAGGACGATCGGGCCGTTGTCGCATTGCGGTGGGTCGGCCTGCGCCGGCGCCGGCGCGATCAGAACCGCCGCCGCTGCGAACGCCGCGACGACGCAGATGACAATCCGACGCCGCACGTTGCTAACGGTACGCATCAGAGCGTCAACAACATTCGGGTATTGCCGAGAATGTTCGGCTTCACATAGGACAGGTCGAGGAACTCTGCGACACCGGTGTCGTAGGAGCGGCACATCTCCTCGTAGACCTCCGCGGTGACCGGCGTGCCCTCGATCTCCTCGAAGCCGTGCCGCGAGAAGAACTCGACTTCGAAGGTGAGCACGAAGATCCGCTCCAGGTGCAGTTGCCTGGCCACGTCCAGCAATCGATCCACGATCGCGTGTCCGACGCCCTGGCCCCTGACCTTGGGGTGTACGGCGATAGTGCGGATCTCGCCGAGGTCGGACCACAACACGTGCAGCGCGCCGCAGCCGATCAGCTCACCGTGGAGTTCGGCAATCCAGAACTCCTGGACCGCCTCGTAGAGCGTCACGAGATTTTTCTCCAGCAAGATCTTGCCGGAGTAGATGTCGACGAGCGCTTTCATGGCAGGAATGTCGGACGTGCGGGCACGCCGGACGACAACCCGCTCGGACGCTCC
Organism: Mycobacterium sp.; assembly: GCA_035649695.1. GTDB lineage: Bacteria > Actinomycetota > Actinomycetes > Mycobacteriales > Mycobacteriaceae > Mycobacterium. The sequence goes on from DASRJA010000271.1 coordinate 2,912, forward strand.
GCTCACACGTGCGAGGGTATCGGCTTCGGCAACCGATATTCTGTTGCGGTGTCGGGCCAACCTCATATCGATCCGGTGGTTCCGCGCGCCCGCGTGGCCAACATCGCGAACGTGCTCACCGGTGTGCGAATGGTGTTGGTCCCCGTGTTCCTCGCTGTGCTGTTCGTTGGCGACGGCCATGAAACATTCTGGCGGATAGCCGCATTCGTGGTCTTCGCGGTCGCTGTGATCACTGACCGGTTCGATGGCGCGCTGGCGCGCAGCTACGGGATGGTGACCGAATTCGGCAAGCTGGCCGATCCGATCGCCGACAAGGCCCTCATCGGAGCGGCTCTGATCGGGCTGTCGATGCTCGGTGACCTGCCCTGGTGGGTGACGGTGGTGATCATGGTCCGTGAGATCGGCATCACCGTTTTGAGATTCGTGGTGCTGCGCCATGGTGTCATCCCGGCCAGCCGAGGCGGCAAACTGAAGACGCTCGTCCAGGCGGTCGCGATCGGCCTGTTCGTGCTGCCGCTCTCGGGGTTGTGGCTGACCGGGGCCTGGGTGGTGATGTGGGCTGCCGTCGTGCTGACGGTGCTCACCGGCGTGGACTATGTCGTCTCTGCGGTCAGGGATTCGCGTGGACGACCCGCTGGTCACTGAGGACGCTCGCGCGCTCATCGCCGACCTCACCGTGCGCAGACAGAGTGTCGCGACCGCCGAGTCGCTGACGGCCGGCCTGCTGGCCGCGACCCTGGCCGGCGTGGCCGGCGCCAGTGTGGTGCTCCGCGGCGGTCTGGTCACCTACATCGAGGACACCAAGATCGCGCTGGCCGGGGT
>DASRJA010000272.1:0-4380 GCA_035649695.1 Mycobacterium sp.
GCACCGTGCGATGACCGGCCGAGTCGTCGTGACCAGCCGTCCACCAGCGGCCGCCGCCGGGTCCGGTCAGGTGACCAAGGCAATGCTCGAAAACGTTCTGTTCGTCGAGGAAGACCTCACGCATGTGCAACGGTATTCGCAATGCGGCAGCCATACTCGACATCCGCACCTCGGAGAGCCCATCGAGCGGCCAGGCCGACGGAACCGTGGTTCCGACCGTGGGGGTGGCAGGCCAGTAACCGTGGTCGGTCGCGGAGAAATGGTATTGGTTGTACTCCACGACATGCGGAAGACGTTTGACGATCTCGGCGTGCGGTCCGGCCCAGTATGCGTACGCAACATCGCGCTGCAGATCTCCCCTCAGTCGCACGGGGTAGAGAGCCGAGGTGGTCGGGACGGGCGTGATCATCAAAACCCCTCAACACGATGAAGCATGAGGTCCTTTTGGGCACGGATCTCATCGTTGTAGCAGTCGATCGGTTTTCCGCCGAAGCGGGCGATGCAACCGTTGCAGTATCCGCACACCGGCCTTCCGGGCGTCGGCATCTGTACGTTCTTGAACAGGTATGGATCGGCGATGAAAGCCCGCGCCGCTGACACGGCATCGCATCGACCCGTTTCGATCGCCGATTCCATACCTTTCGTTGTATGAAATCCGCCGACGCAGATGACCGGGATATCGAGTTGGGCGGTGAATTGTTCGGCTTGTGGGAGATTGAATCCTTCACCTCCAGGGGCCAGATATTCGGCTGCGAGTTCGATGATGGGTGCCAGGGCGAGCATGGTCATGCGTCGCCGCCGCGACATCTTGGTGCCCGAGCCCTGTTTGACCTGTCCGCTGATGAATCCCCTGTAGTGCCCGAGAATCATTCCGGGCCAGGATTCGTAGTGACCGCGTGAGATTTCGATTGCATCGATACCTTCGTCGGCCATCGCCTTCGCGACGCGCACGAGTTCAGCCGTTGTCGCCCCTTTGCGCAGAGGGAGCATGTCGGTGCCGTTCATTTTCAAGAGGATTGGGAAGTCGTCCCCGACGCGAGCGCGTATGGCCCGGAACACCTCGCGGAGCAGTCGCATCCGGTTGTCGAGGCTGCCGCCGTATTCATCGTTGCGACGATTGGTGTGCGGGGTGAGGAACTGGCCCAGGAGGTATCCGTGTGCGGCGTGGATTTGCACACCGTCGAATCCGACATCTTGTGCGCGCTCAGCGGCGGCGGCGAATGTGTCAACCAATGCCGGTATCTCGTCCACGCGAAGTGGGCGGGGCTTGGTCCCGTATAGAGGTTCGCGAACCGACGACGCCGACACAGTGGCCTTGCCTGGATCAGACGATTCGACCATCTGGCGGCCGCCATGGTTGAGCTGCGCGACAAGAAGGCTGCCACCGCTGTGCGCAAGCTGTACCCAATCACGCAGGCCGGGCTTCTTGTCGTCGGAGTCGATGCCCGCCTGCCGACCCGCCGACTTGGACTGCAACGACACGAAAAGGTTTCCGGTCACGATCAAAGGAGTCCCCGCACGCACCATTGGCTCGTAGAACTGCAGCAACTCGTCGGTGACGTATCCCTCGTCCGTCGCCCGAGTCTCGCTTGTAGCAGATTTGTACAGCCGCCCGGGAACCGTCAAAGGCCCAATCTGCAGCGGCTGCAACAGCGGACTCGCTGAACTCGTAGTCATTCGTCTTGTCTCCGCTAGTTATCCGGGATTCCTGCGCCGGCCAACGCCGGAACGCTGTCTTCACGGTGAACCAGCGACTGGACGCCGACCTTGAACATCGCAAGCTTGTCGATGATTGTCTGTCCTTCCGGCGTGTGCCCCCAGATGCTGATGCCCTGATATGTGGTTGTTTCCCAAGTCTTTTCATCGACCACGATGGGATTCCAGCCAACTTCCCATTCAAAGCCTGACGGCGTCATCGCGTAGTAAGACAGCTCTTTGTCGTTGGTGTGCTGACCGACGCTCAGCGCCATGTCGAATCCGAGTTCCTTGACCCGCTGATGGGAAGCGGTCATGTCGTCGAGGTCGGCCACCTGAATGTTCAGGTGCTGGATGCGAGTCCGGATCGGGTTGACGGGCAGCCGGTTCACCGCGGCGATCGCCACCGAGTGATGGCGCTCATTGACCCGCAGGAACCGGATCTTGAACTTGACGCCGCTGATCGTTTCGTCGATGTAGTCGCTCAGGCGCGCGTCAAACACCCTGTTGTAGTAACCCCGCATCTGATGCGGCTTCTTGGTCGTGATCGCGACGTGTCCCATCCCGAATTCCCCAGTGACAAAGCCGCCGCCGACGCGCATGTCCAGTGGCGTATCGCTGGTGCGGGCGCGGGTGAAGATCTCCTGCGCCAGCCCATTCGGTCCCGGGAACCTCACGAGGCGCTCGACTCCTCGCAATGCCGCTTCTTCTGGAGTCCCCTCGGTGACGGGCACGCCGTGCCGGGTGACCCGCGCGAGGATTTCGTCGAAGGTGCTGTGGTCGTCGAGTTGCCACCCGAGTGCGGTGGCGTCTTCGGCCGGTCCGCGCTGCAGCAGGAACCGGCATTTGTTGTCGTCCAAGCGGAATCGCATGACGTCGGGCAGCGCCTCGTCGACGTGCATGCCGATGGCGTCGCGGCCGAAGCGTCGCCAGTCGCCGAATTTCTCCGTCTCGATGACGACGTAGCCGAGGTGGACGTTGCCGAAGATGTCAGGCATGAGCGAGCTTCGATTCGGCACCGAGGAATTCTGAGACGAGTTGATTGAAGAACTCGGCACGTTCCCACTGCATCCAGTGGCCGGTATGTGACGTCATCACCAGTTCGGCGTTGGGCATCGTGTTGAGCAGCATCGGTCCGCCGGCCGGTCGGTTGACCTTGTCGTCGCGGCCCCACAGCACCAGCGTTGGTGTCTGCAGCGTCTTGAGCCGTGAGTCGCGGGTGAGGTCCATCCGCCACAGCGCGCGGGGACCCGACGGGCGGCGCAGCGGCGGGTTGCCCACCACGTCCGGATCGATCGAGGCGCGATAGCGCACATCGATCAGCTCGTCGGGCACCGAGGCGCCGTCGTAGACAAGGTATGTGCGAATGAAGGTTTCGAGCTTCTCGCGGCTCGGTCCATCGCCACCGTAGTAGGACAGCAGGCTTTTCAGGCCGGCGGTCGGGACGCCCCGCGTCGTCCCGATCCCGCCGGGTCCCATCAGCACCAGCTTGTCAACGCGGTGCGGAGTATCGAGGGCGAGACGAAGTGCGGCCGCACCGCCATACGAGTTGCCGATCAAGTGGGCGGTATCGATACCGAGTTCGTCGAGCAGACCGCGGATCATGTCGGCGAGGTAGCCGAACGGGTCGTCCCGATCCACGCCCTTCATCGAGCGGCCGTAGCCGGGCATGTCCGGCACGATGACCCGGAAGTGTTGTGCGAGCGCGTCGATGTTGCGGGAGTAGTTGGACACCCCCGATGCACCGGGTCCCCCGCCGTGCAACATGACCACGGCTGGGCCGCTGCCGGTTTCGGCGACAAAGATCGGTTTTCCGTCGACGGTGACAGTGTGTTCGGTCAGATTGGCGGTGGTCATGCGGGTACTCCGGTTCTAATCGGCGTGATGGCGGGAGGGGCGGGTAGCGGCTGCCCGGATTGGCTTGCGGCGTAGATGAATCCATCGGGTCGGACGACGACGGCGGCTGCCTTCTTGTGCTGCAGCCAGCGGACGAGAGTGAGATCGCTGATCCGAATCGTCTTGGCGCCCAGCTGGGTCCAGGCCTGCGCGCCGGCCGGAGTTGCGCCGGTGTGCAGGACAGCCCACTGTCCGTCGAGGACGTCGTCGAGGCGGACCCTGGTGTCGGTGTCATCCGTCACCCACGGTTGCGGAATCTGCCAACCGACGGCGGGGTGGCGCCCCGTGGCGAAGAAGCCGTCCTCGTATCGGGCGTCGGGAATCCACGTCATCTTCAGGAGCAGCGCGTCCACACCGGGCACTCGCGTCAGCGCACGGAACACGTGATTTCGCATTGTGGCGACGACGCGGTTGCGCTCGGTGATGATCCGGCCGACAAAGCATGCGCGGCGGGTGACCTCGGTGACGTGCGGTTTGCGCTCGGCTTGGTAGGAGTCGAGCAGCGAGTCCGGTGCCTGCCCGCGGAGCACGGCGGCGAGTTTCCAGCACAGGTTGGCCACGTCGCGTACCCCTGCGGACATCCCCTGGCCGATCCAGGGCGGCATGGCGTGCGCGGCGTCGCCGGCCAGGAAGACCCGCCCCACCCGCCACCGGTCGGCGACGCGGACGTGGTGGCTGTAGATCACCGCACGCAGGATCTCGACGTGCTCTGCAGTTATGCCCTGATCCGCCAACACCTTCCAGATCTCCTCGTCGCGCAGGAGGTGGCGATCATCCTCGTCCGTGCGA
>DASRJA010000273.1:0-6744 GCA_035649695.1 Mycobacterium sp.
GTGACACTTGTATGCTCGCTGTCCTGCATCTTTCCTCCACTTCGCCGTCACCCAGATCTCGGGGCGATTTCAGCTCGCAGGCCGGTCGCCGGCCGCGACATCGTCGGGGTACTCGTCGTAGTACTGGACGTAGCCTTCGTCGCGGCCATTGAGCACGTAGAGCGGATCGTCGATGTCGGGCCCGTATCCCTGCTCGCGCAGATCGACCTTCTTGGTCTTCAACGTCGCGGTGTGCTCCAGCGAATCGACGACCCGCACGAACAACGGCACCGCGTAGCCGGGCAAATGGTCGTACACGGTATTGGCCAGCGAAGCGCCGTCGAATTCCTTGTCTTCGTTCAGCACCACGGCCGCCATGCCGGCGCGCCCGTCGGCGCCGGGCACCTCAACCCCGAAAACCGTCACGGCTTCGATGGTCGGGTCGGCCGCCACGGCAGCCTCGACGTCCGTCGTCGCCACGTTCTCGCCCTTCCACCGGAACGTGTCACCGAGCCGGTCGACGAACACGGCATGGCGCCAACCCTGCGGACGCAGCAGGTCACCACTGTTCAGCCAAACGTCGCCGTCTCGAAATGCGTTGCGTACCAACTTTTTCTCGCTGGCTTCCGGATCGGTGTAGCCGTCGAACGGCTGCGCTTTGGTGACCTTGCTCAGTAGCAGCCCCGGCTGGCCGCGGCGCACCTTGCGCACCCGGCCGTTCGCATCGCGAACCGGGTCGCCGGTGTCCGGGTCGTACTCGGCGAACGCCACCGTGGTGGGGCAGAGGCCAGCGGTTTTGGGTATGTGAAAGATGTTGACGAACCCTGTGTTGCCTTCACTGGCCCCATAGAACTCGAAGACACGCGGGATTTCGAAGCGAGTAGTGAACTCGTCCCAGATCTCTGGGCGTAGTCCGTTGCCCGCGATGACCCGCACCTTGTTGGTGCGGTCGGTGTCCTTCTCTGGCTGGTTGAGCAGATAGCGGCAGACCTCGCCGATGTAGACGAAGGCGGTGGCGTCGTAGCGGACCACCTCATCCCAGAACCGCGAAGCAGAAAACGACCGGCCCAGCGCCAGTGTGGCACCGGCGCTGATCACCGCCGACACGGCCACGGTCAGTGCGTTGTTGTGGTACAGCGGCAGGCAGCAGTACAACGTGTCGCTGCTCTTCAACCGCATGCCGAGGGCGCCGGACCCGCCCATTGCCCGCAGCCACCGGTAGTGCGTCATCACGCTGGCCTTGGGCGCTCCGGTGGTGCCGGAGGTGAAGATGTAGAACGCCCTGTCCTTGGCCAGTACCGACGATGTCACCTCCGGGTTGGTGGCGGGCGCGCCTGCGGCCAGGCGCTCCAATTCGTCGACGGTCAAGGTGTCGGAGATATCGCCCGATTCGTCGACCGACGCGAGCAGGTCGTCCTCGCCGATCAAGACCTTGGCGCGCAGTAGCCCGACGCTGTGCGCCAGCATGTTGCCGTGCTGCCGGTGGTTCAGCATGCCGGCGATTGCACCGAGTTTGACCACTGCGAGCATCAGCAGCACCGTGCGCGGTGAATTGCGCATCATGATGCCCACCACGTCGCCGCGAGCGACGCCGCGTTCGGCCAGCACCGCCGCATAGCGGTTGACAGTGTGGTTGGCGTCGCGATAGGTCCAGGCTTCGTCATCGAAGCGGATGAAGACATGATCTCCGTAGCGCGCCGCTCGGTCTTGAAACACCCTGCCGATCGACCTCTTGGCTGACCGGCGGGCAAGGAACGCGGTGAGCACGCCGCGCAGAACGACGGGCGCGTCCATCGCCAGCGCGGGTAGGCGCACGGCGATGTCGGTCAGCCCGACGGTGTCACCACTCATCGGTGCTAGCCGCTAGGGGATCGTTGACTGCGGCGCCGCCGCGTCTGCCGGGGAGAAGATAGGCCGGCGGCGTGCTCGAGCTCGCGCAGTGCCGGTTCAATGCCGTCGGCCAACTCGTCGATGTCGTTCGCAATTTCGGGCGTGGTGACGAAGCCGAAGTCGACCGATCCGCGGTAGCTGAAGCAGGTGATGTTGAGCCCGACGTCCATCACCAGCGGACCGATCGGCACCAGGGTTTCCAGGACCGCGCCGGCCATGTAGATCGGGAAATCCGGCCCGGGCACGTTGGAGACCACCAGGTTGATCGGCGCGACGTTTTCCCCGAGTCGGCTGGCGGTGTAGGCGCGCGCAGCCAGTGCGAGCAGCCCGGGCGGCGTGATCTCGGTCAATCCCATGATCTGGTGTGCGGTGAGCGCTTTGGCCATCGCTTTGGCGCCCTGCGCGCTGGCGTGGATGGCTCTAATCCGGTCACTGGGGTCCGAGTTTTCGGTGGGAAGACTCACCGTTGTCGAGGTGATTTGGTTGCCCACCCCAGTGTCCTCGCCGCGGGTGGACACCGGTATCTGGGCGAGTAGCGACCGGTCCGGAAGCTCACCGCGGTCCAGCAGGTAGCGGCGCAGCGCCCCGCACACCATCGCCAGCACGACATCGTTGACCTTCACGCCGAACGCGTCTTTGACCGTCTTGACCCGATCCAGCGGCACGCGGCTACCGCTGACGCGCCGATGCGGCGAGATCGTGGCATTGAAGCGCGTGGTCGGCGCGTCGAAGTAGCGGGGTGGCTTGTTGGCCAGTCCGAACACCGCCAGCTGCTGGCGCACGGTCTGCTCAACCATGCGCAGGACCCGGTAGGGCGTCATCACCGCGAGGTTGAACATTCCGCCGAGCGCGCGGAGCTCGAACCGCGGCATGCCGACACCAACCAACGATTCCTTGGGCTCAGCCGCGGGCGGGCGCGGTTCGGGAGTGGCGTCGAGCAGGATTTCACTGAGCCCGGCGCCGGACACGCCATCGATGAGAGCGTGGTGCATCTTGGTCAGAATGGCCACGCGGCCGTTTTCGACACCCTCGATGAACCACAGTTCCCATAGCGGGCGCGCGCGATCGAGCTTGTAAGACATCAACCGGCCGACAAGGTCGTCGAGTTCCTTGCGGCCGCCCGGCGGCGGCACCGCGATCCGGCGGATGTGAAAGTCGATGTCGAGCTCGGCGTCCTCCACAAGCCACGGGCGGTCTAACCCCAGTGGCGCACCCGCCACCCGATACCGCAGCTGCGGCACTTCGGGCAGCCGGCTGGCCAGCAGCTCGCGAACAGCATCGAACGAGAAGTCCGCAGCGTTCGACGGGTCGCATATCACCAGGCCGCCGACGTGCATGTGCCATCCCGGTGTCTCTGCGAACCAAAACGCCGCATCAACACTCGAGAGCCGCTTCATCTCCACCACCGCCCCGACGCGCGTGCCACTGCCTCGGCCACGGCGAGAAACTCCCCCACTGCAATGATCGTGACGGCTATCTTAGTAATAATAGTGATGAAAGGGAACGGGTTTCTGATCCACCGCACCGAACGGCCCTTCGCGCCCCAAGTTTTTATGCTCGTCCAAGACCTCGACGTCCGGATCATCAACGCCGCCACGGGCGAACTGATCCTCGAGCTAACCATCGATCAAACCAGGGACTACCACCCACGCCACGTCCCCAGCGGCCGCCCCAAACAAAAAGCTGTGAACCCAAACGCAGGTTCACAGCTATGCCGATGTCTAGAGACGTCACAGGGTGGCAGGTGCAGGATTCGAACCTGCGTAGGCGTTAGCCGACGGATTTACAGTCCGCTCCCATTGGCCGCTCGGGCAACCTGCCTTGTTGCGACTAGCAGGGTACAACGACCCAGTACCCCGGTCACAAATCGGCAGAAGCCTACCGGCCCCGCTTGAGCGAATCCGCGACAATACGCATGTGGCCATCGCTCGAGCCTGCCCCACTCTGCTCGTCGTGGTGGTCATCGCCGGCTGCGGCGGGAGCGACCCGCAGCCCACGCCGTCGAGCCACTCGTCAAGCCCGCCCACCAGCGCAACTGCGCAAACCCCACCAAGCAGCAGCCAACCCAGCGCCGCGGTGTCCCCCGTGTCCCAGGCGGCCAGTGCGGCGGGGTTCGTCGACGTTCGGACCATCGTTCCCGACGCGGTCGTCGACCTGCGGTATGCGACGCCGAACAACTTCGTCGGGGTGCCGCTGTATCCAACCGACGCCCGCTGCCTCGTGCACGAATCGATGGCGCCCGGCTTGACGAGCGCAGCAGCAGTCCTGCGGCAACAGGGGGAGGCGCTTGTCTTCTGGGATTGCTATCGACCGCACGACGTCCAGGTCCGGATGTTCGAGGCCGTCCCGAACCCAGCCTGGGTCGCTCGGCCGGGCAGCTACGCACGCAGCCACGAGGCCGGCCGCTCGGTCGACGTGACAATTGCGCGCGCGCAACAGGATTGCCCGCCACCGCGGCAAGTGGGGAAATTCTGTCTCGTCGAGATGGGTACCGACTTCGATGACTTCTCGCCCAGCGCAACCGCATTCGCAACCGACGGCGTCAGCGCCGAAGCACAGGCGAACCGCGCCCGTCTACGCGACGCCATGGGGTCCGGCGGGTTGACGGTATACACGGGCGAGTGGTGGCATTTCGACGGTCCGGGCGCCGACGTCGAACGTCCGATTCTGGACGTCCCGGTCAATTAGTCAGCTGCGCCGCATGGTCGCGTGAATCGTAAAGTCGCGCTGCTGCGACGCCGAAAAGTAGACAGATTTGTACAGCACCGTGCCGTCGTCCTGCGGCGTGAGTGTGACCTCCGCTGGTACACACGTACCTTGGGTGATCTTCTCCGTGATGAACCGCACGCCATTCCCTGCGGGACCGTTTTCCTGCCACGTACCCGCGCAGTTGAGTTGAGGATAGGTGACATTCGCGGTCAGGGGTTTATCAGCGGTGATGTCGGCGACCACGTCGAAGCCGGATTGGTCTCCGCTGACGGGCCCCGACCACTTGCCCACCAACGACGTCGGGAACGCACTAGTGGTCCTCGTTGGTGTGCCCGGCAGCGTCGACGGCGTCATCAGCGGCTCGTCTGCAATAGGGACACTTGTCGCCCGGCTTGATGTCCGCGTGGATTCAGTCGTGTCACCGCCGTCGCTGGTGCTTCGCACGAAGGCACCGACCATGACGGCCACCACCGCGAGTGCGAGAACAGCCGCAAGGCCGAGTGCGACCTTGGCGGCTCGGCCCGTTCCATGCCTCGCCCCCTTCGCAGGAGGTGACGGCGCAGGTGGCGGCGGCGGGGGCGGAACGACGGGTGCTGCCGACGGCGGGTACGCCGACGTCACGGTCGCCGGGGCGGGGCGCTCGGGGGGTGGCCGGGGAGGCTGCGGCATCGGTGCGGTGACGGCAGAGCGGGCGGCTTTGGCCAACTCCAACGTGGTGCGATACCGCTCGTTGGGATCCTTCGCCATGCCCTTGGCTATCACCGCATCAAAGTTCGCGGGTACGCCGCGCCGGGCGGTCGACGGTCGCGGAGGCGGCCTCAACATGTGGCCGGCAATTTGGCTCGGCACACTGTCACCGGGATACGGCTGCGCGCCCGTCAAGCACTCGTACAGCACGCAAGCCAGCGCATAGATGTCGGCTCGCGCGTCTACGTCGCCGCCGTCGATCCGCTCGGGAGCCATGTACTGATAGGTCCCGATCATCGCGGCAGTGTTCGTCAACCGCGTCTCGTCAGCACCGCGGGCAATCCCGAAATCAATCAAGTAGGCGAAGTCGAATTCGTTCACCAAGATGTTGGACGGCTTCACATCCCGGTGCACCAATCTCACCCTGTGCGCCGCGTGCAACGCCTGTGCTATCTGCTCGACGATCGTCACCGCCCGTGCGGGCGCCAGGGGTCCCGCACGGAGGATGGTTTCCAGATCGCGGCCCTCGATCAGGCGCATGTCCACATAGAGGCGACCATCGATTTCGCCGTAGCCATGGATCGGAATCACATGCGGCTCGTTGAGCTGCGCCGCCGCGCGGGCCTCGCGCCGGAACCGCTGCTGAAATACAGCGTCGTTGGCCAATTCCGGTGGCAAGACTTTGATCGCGACGATTCGGTCGGTGGCTGTGTCGTGCGCTCGCCACACTTCGCCCATCCCGCCGCGGCCCAGCAATTCGACGAACTCGTAGCGCCCGAACGGAGTCCCGTCCACCATGTCCACCCCCGTGGCCAGATAGCAAATCCACCATAATTCTTGGCGCAGCGCGGGTGACGGCATTCGCAAAGGCCGTGCGCGGGCGCGATCGACTGCCGTGCACCTGCCTTGGTGCGCCCGAAGCGCTAGGACGAGAATGTCCCCGAGTTCACAAGTAGACGCACCGAGGAGGGCCGAATCCCATGGCGGATTCATCGTTCGATGTCGTGAGCAAGGTCGACCGCCAGGAGGTCGACAACGCGCTGAACCAGGCCGCCAAGGAGCTGGCCACCCGCTTCGACTTCCGCGGGACTGACACCACCATCGCCTGGAAGGGCGAGGAGGTCATCGAGATCGTCAGCTCCACGGAGGAGCGCGCCAAGGCGGCAGTCGACGTCTTCAAGGAGAAGCTCATCCGCCGCGACATCTCGATGAAGGCCTTCGACGCGGGTGACCCGCAGGCCAGCGGCAAGACCTACAAGGTCAGCGGCACCATCAAGCAGGGCATCAGCAGCGAGAGCGCCAAGAAGATCACCAAGCTGATCCGCGACGACGGCCCGAAGGGCGTCAAAGCTCAGATCCAGGGCGACGAGATCCGCGTCAGCTCCAAGAAGCGCGACGACCTGCAGTCGGTCATCGCCTTACTGAAGGGTGCCGACCTCGACGTGGCGCTGCAGTTCGTCAACTACCGGTGACGCCGGC
>DASRJA010000274.1:0-3590 GCA_035649695.1 Mycobacterium sp.
GTTGACCGCTCTGCCCGATGGTCACGGAGAGGGCCGACGGTGTGATTGCGATCGAGGCCGGGACCGCGGCATTGATCGTGAGCGACGCGCTTCCCACTTTGGCATCGGCGATCGCGCTGATCGTCACAGCACTCTTCGCCAGCGCCGTCACCAGACCGCTGGCGTTTACTGTCGCCATGGCTGGATTGGAGCTTTGCCACGCGACCGTGCGTCCCGTGATGGGGCTGCCGCTGGCGTCCTTGAGAGTCACCGACGCCTGCGTCGTTTGCCCAACGGCGATCTGCGCCGCACCTAACGTCACCGCCACCGTGGCGACGGGAACATCGAGGACCGTGACCGTCGCTGTCGCCCTGCGGCCCTGCACTTGAGCCGTGATCACGCACGTACCCTTGGCGATTCCGGTCACCAGACCGTTTCCGGTGACGCTCGCCAGTGCAGGGTTAGACGACGACCATTTGACGTTCAGATTCTTGATGGTACGGCCGTTGTCATCCGTCCCGGTCGCGACGAGCTGCTGTTTCTGTCCGGACTGGATCGAGCTCGTGGCTGGCGTGATGGCGATCGACGCCACGGAGGTCTTGAGGACCTGAACTTTCGCGATACCCGTCTTGGTCCCGAGGCGTGCAGTGATCGTCGCGCTTCCCGAGTCAACGCTCGAGACGACACCGTCCGCGGAAACCTGCGCTACGCTCGGGTCTGAGGTCGTCCACTGAGCAGTCTCCGTTGCGGCCGACCCCGAAGAATCGGCGTTGAGCGATGCACTGAGCCGAACCGAGTCACCGAGGATCACGCTCGTGGCGCTCGGCGTGATCGAGACGGCGGCGAGCGGCTCTTGCCGGCTTGCATCGCTCGCGCTGATGGAGTCGGCGCCACTGCAGGCAACGCCGGCGAATGCCATCACGGCGGTGGCCGCCGTGACCATACGAGTGGACGGTCGCATGGCCCCTCCTGGGGTTACGTTCGGCGGCTCAGCCGGCGTAACACGCGAAGCATCTGCGCGTGCGTGTGTTAGCCCTGTTCGCTTTGCGTCCCCGTCTTTCGGCGGGTTTGCCCTTGTCGCGTCACCCCTCGGGGTGGTGCGATCCTGCCATTCGATTCGGTTTTGTGGTATCGGGACGATCGGTTCAAATCACTGTCACCGAGAGCGACGGAAGCCACCGCAACATCTCGACCCGTGATAGCCCAAGTCGCCAACTGCGGCCTGCCAGTGCGCAACTCAGTGGGAGAGTAAATGGGGTCTGGGGCGCGTGCCGTGACGCCCGACCCATAGCGGCCGTGGGGATGAGCACACGGCTGACCATCCGTCCAGCCTGATGGTCAAGCAAGGTCCGGTAGCAAGCAACCGACCCGGCAGAGCCTATTCGGCTTGCCGGGTCGGTTCGACCGTCAGTCTAGGCTGCGCGCCGAACTGGAAGCGCTGCCAATGGGCAGGCCGCCGTTAGCGGCAGAGGGGCCGGGCGTCAGCCACGTAGGTGTGGACCGGGCGCACGCCGGCCGCCTCCCAGGCGCTGGCGAAAATCACCCGCCGCCCATCGGGCGCTGGCACCGCGTGCGGCTCCGCGTCATAGTCGCCCCCCGAGTTCATGCTGTGCATGTTCCCGTAGCGCTCGATCGTCTGACTCCCATCGAGCTTCACCGCCAGAATCTCGTCTCGGTACGGCGGCCAGTTCGGCCCGTTGTAGCTGTGCGTCACGTACGCCCAGCCCGGCCGCCCCGTGTTGCGCGCCGAGGTGTGTGCCGCGTAGCCGCCCTGGTCCAGCACCGTCACCACTCCGTCGACGAGCCGCCGCATGATGACCCGGCCCTCGTTCGGCGCCGACTTGCTCACCCCGACAATCACCTCGTTGCCGCTGGCGTCGACCGCGTGGTCGTAGTGCGACGGGCGACCGTATTCGCTGAAGTACTGCCCGGTGAACGCGCCGGTGGCCGCCGCAAACACCTTCGTCGCGTCCGTGACCCCGCCGCAGCAGGTCCCCGCCCCGGGAATCTGCCCGGTCACCACCACGTAGGTGCCGTTGGCCGACACCGACACCACGTCGGGGTCGGTGATCCCGTTGGCCGCGAAGTCGATGTCCGGGCCCTTCGCCCCGCTCACCAGGTCCGCCCGGAAGCCGACCCGCTTGCCGTCGGCCGCCCGCGTCGCCCGGATCGCCACGTACCGCGCGTCGGTCGACATGTCCCCCTCCCACGACCAGTCGGCCGCCGAGTAGCCGCTCGCCGTGAACAGCGTCGTCACCACGTTGGTGCGCACGTTCCAGCGCTTCACCGAGGCGGTGGAGGTGACGATCACCATCTCGTCCGGGATCGTCGGGTGCCAGCGCGTCTCGCTCGCGCCCCCCGGGGGACTCTTCACGAACAGCGGCTGGTACGTCGCGCCGTCGAGGAACAGCGCCGCCCCCAGGCTCTTGACCCGCTTGAGCACGATCAGCCCCTGGTCGGCGCTCCACACCGGGTCCTTCGAGTAGTTGTGTGTGTTGATGTCGCCCCAGGTCCCCAACGTCTGGCCCGCGGCCGTCCGGATCGGCGTGCCGGGGTCGCCGGTGATCCGCGTGATGGCCGTCTTGTACAGCGGGTCGGTCATCGCCTGCAGGTAGCCCGGGCGCGCCACCCCGGTGGGCTCGGTACGCTGCACGTGGTCCCCCACCAGCGTGCACGCCGCACCGGGCAGCGGCGACGACGCGGTCGCAACGGTGAAGACCGCACTGGCGGTTTTTCCTTCACTCGTCCCGACGACGTTGGTAGTTCCGGAGGTAAGCGCGGTGATCAGGCCTGCGGCGGTAACCGACGCCACATTCGCCGACGAGCTGCTCCAGGACACGGTCCGACCAGTCAAGATATTCCCCGCCGAATCTCTCAGCGTTGCGGTTGCCTGGGACGTTGCGCCAACAGCCGCCGACGCAGGGCTCAACGCGACAGTAATAGTTGACACGGACGCGGGCGCGGACGAAGGCGCCTGGCTGGTCGTTGCGACGGCATTCCATTTCTGGTCAGCCGACCCCTGACAGCCCGACAAGTATAGCTCCGTACCGTCGTAGGGATGCCCCTTGAATCCTATGCAGAGGCCGCTATTGGCGCCCTTGAGCTCGCCTGCGCTCGTCTGCTTCCATTGCTGGCTGCCCGTTCCGTCGCAGGTCCAGATGGCCGTTGGATCCCCAGACGTACCCGGTTCGCGGTCAAATACATCGAGGCAGTACTTCGATCCAATCTTTATTTCGCCGGTTGAGTAGAAGACGAACTGCTGAGACGAGGCACCCGAGCAAGACTGAAGTTCAACTCGTGCTCCGTCCTTTAGCGTCCCGCCGCGGACCGTAACGCATTTCGACTGCCACCAGTTCGATTGGATGGTCGCCGTAACCGGCCCGTTGGAGACGTTGAGAATCGTCGGTGCGCCCTCAAGGAGCGACGGACTGGCAACCGCCGGATCGACCACGCCGGGTGCGTCGGAGGAACACGCGGCAATGGCGAAAAGGAAAGCAGCAGATGCTACGGAACGACTGGTCGACTGAAGTCGACCGGCGAGGAGTCGCGTCAAGATGGAGCCCTCCAGGTGCAACGGCGGCTCGACTGGCCTGGCCCGCGCACCCGCGCGC
>DASRJA010000275.1:0-5164 GCA_035649695.1 Mycobacterium sp.
GACGCCTGTCTGCGGGAAGGGATTTGGCTGCCGCACGCATGCACCCACGGCACGTGCGGGACATGCAAAGCTGAAATCCTGGACGGAGAGGTTGACTTCGGTGATGCGTCACCGTATGCGCTTCTCGACAGCGAGCGTGCCGAGGGGTGCGCGCTGCTGTGTGTCGCCAGGCCTCGGGGCGATCTGGAGGTCGAAGCCGACGTCGACGTCGAGGACGGAGTCGATGTTCATCCGGTTCGGGATCATTGCGGCGTCGTCGACAGCGTGGTCGACATCGCGCGCGACGTGCGCCGGGTAACCATCGACCTGGACACGCCGCTGCGGTTCAACCCGGGGCAGTACGTGATGCTGAACGTGCCAGGCGCCCAACAGCGTCCCTATTCCATCGCCAGCACCCCGTCGCAAGCCAATCGGATCGAGTTGCACATCAAACGCTCTGCGGGAGGACCGGCCACCGACGGCTGGATATTCAAGTCGATGACGGCAGGCGAGCGAGTGACGCTGTCGGGACCGTACGGCAGGTTCTCATTGCGCCCTGCGCGAGAAGATCCGATTCTATTGCTCGGCAGCGGAACGGGTTTGGCCCCGCTCAAATCCATGGCCACTCATCTCGCGGAGATCGGATCTGGGCGTTCCGTGACGCTCTACCACGGTGTTGCGACGAAAGACGATCTCTACGAGCATGATTGGCTGGAAGCGTTCACCGCCGAGCACGAATGGTTCAGCTACCGGCCGGCGCTGTCACGTGACAGTTGGAACGGTCGCACAGGCCGCGTCCCTGAACTGCTCGCGCAGGACTACCCACGCGCCGCCGGGCATGTCGCCTATGTGTGCGGGAGCCCGGCGATGGTGACAGACACGGTGAAGGCGTTGATGAAGGCGCGTCTGTTCCCCCGTGACATCTATCGCGAGGACTTCTTCGACTCGGCCGACCGAGCGGCCGGCGTCACCCTGGTACGAGGCCCGTTGATCAGGAGATGATGTGAAAGTCACGGAACTGGAGGCGATTCCGTTCGCCATCCCGTACCGCAAACCGCTGCGGTTCGCCAGCGGCGAGGTCACCGTCGCCGAGCATGTGCTCGTGCGCGTTCACACCGACGTCGGTCTTGTGGGCACCGCCGAGGCGCCCCCGCGTCCATTCACATACGGCGAGACCCAACAATCCATCATCGCAGTCATCAACGATGTCTTCGCCGCGCAGATAATCGGTCAGTCCCCGCTGCAACGTGAACTGATCCACTCCCGGATGAATCGCACCGTGGGCAACCCCACCGCGAAGGCGGCCATCGACATGGCGTTATGGGATCTGATCGGGCAGTCGCTTGGCGTATCGGTCACCGAACTGCTCGGCGGGTTCACCGACCGGCTGCGCGTTTCCCATATGGTTGGGTTCGCCCCCGCAGCCGAGATGGTCGCCGAGGCCGAGCACATGCGCGATGTGTTCGGCATCACGAGCTTCAAGGTCAAGGTGGGACGTCGGCCGATCGACCAAGACCTTGGCGCGTGCCGGGCGCTGCGGCTCGCCCTAGGCCCTGCCGTCGAACTCTACGTCGACGCCAACCGCGGGTGGGCAGTCAGCGAAGCCGCACGCGCGTTGCGGGTGTTCGCCGAACTCGATATGGCGTTCGCCGAGGAACCGTGCCCCGCCGACGACGTCCTCGGCCGTCGCTGGCTGGTCTCGCATAGCACCATCCCGATCTTCGCCGATGAAAGTGCCACCCGCCCAGCCGAAGTCGTGCGGGAACTGCTCTCTGGTGCCGCCACTGGGATCAGCATCAAGACGGCCCGCACCGGCTTCACCTACTCTCAGCGCGTCCTGAACCTGTGCGAGGGACTTGGTGTCGAAGTCATGATTGGCAACCAAATCGACGGCCAAATCGGGTCGCTGTGCGCCCTGGCGTTCGGCGCCGCCTTTGAAGCGACATCGCGACGCGCGGCTGAACTGTCCAACTTCCTCGACATGGCCGACGACCTGCTCACCGAACCACTACAGATTGACCGCGGTGCAGCACTGGTCCGCAAAGGTCCGGGGCTCGGACTGCACATCGATGAGGACAAACTCGCCCACTATCGCCAAGACCGCTGAGTCGTTCGGTTCAACCAGCCCAAAGGAGTAGCACATGACCGATATCGCGACCGCAGCCCAATCTGGGGCATCGGCCACCGCACAATTCCAGCAGAGGGCCAGGGACGGCGCGCACGCCAGCACCGAGCGCGTCAACACCCTGGTGTCAGAGATGATTTCCGCCGCCCACGACATCGTGCGGCGGCACCACCTGACCTACCCCGAATATGACGCCCTCAAGGCCTGGCTTATTCAGGTGGGCCTCGACGGCGAATGGCCGCTGTTCCTCGACGTTTTCCTCGAACACGCCGTGGAGCAGGAAGTCAACGCCGAACGGCCGGGCAGCAAGGGAACAATCGAGGGTCCCTACTACGTCCCCGGTGCCCCATCGCTGCCCGCACAGACGACGCTGCCGATGCGGGAGGACGAACCCGGCACACCGCTGCGATTCGCCGGCCGGGTGCAGCGGGTGGATGGTGGGGCCATCGACAACGCGACGATCGACATCTGGCACGCCGACGATGCCGGGTTCTACTCGCAGTTCGCCCCGGGACTTCCCGAGTGGAACCTGCGTGGTGTGGTACATGCCGACGGGCAAGGTCGATTCGACATCACCACCATTGTGCCTGCGCCATACCAAATTCCGACCGACGGTGCTACGGGCACCCTGCTGGCCGCGGCTGGCTGGACTGCGTGGCGGCCGGCGCATCTGCACGTCAAAGTGTCGGCGCCGGGTTATCGGCTGATCACCAGTCAGCTCTATTTCGATGGTGGTGAATATCTTCATACCGACATCGCGTCAGCGGTCAAGCCCGAGCTCATCTTGCACCCGACACCCGCTGTCGGCCAGGGACTCGAAGTGAACTACGACTTCGTTCTCGACGCAGACTGAATCCAACTGGGAGACAACGTGATTTTCGCCGTCACGATGGACGTCGACCTGCCATCCGACATGGACGCCGCGACCAAAGCAGACATCTTGGCCCGGGAAAAGGCCTACAGCCAAGAGTTGCAGCGGTCGGGCAAATGGCGCCACATTTGGCGGATAGCCGGGCAGTATTCGAATCTCAGCATCTTCGACGTCGCCGACAACGACGAGCTGCACGCCATCCTGTGGCAGCTGCCGCTGTTTGCATTCATGCGGATCGCGGTGACCCCGTTGGCGACTCACCCCTCCGCTATCACCGAGGGCGCAAATGGCTGACATCACATCGCTGCGCGACGCCGTTGCGCAGCTCGTGGCCGACGGCGACACCGTGGCGCTGGAAGGCTTCACTCACCTGATTCCGGTCGCCGCCGGGCACGAGATCATCCGGCAGCGAAAGCGACATCTCACGCTGGTCCGCATGACGCCCGACATCGTCTACGACCAGATGATCGGTGCAGGCTGCGCAGCCAAGCTCATCTTCTCGTGGGGCGGTAATCCTGGAGTCGGCTCCTTGCACCGCTTTCGCGATGCCATCCAGAACGGATGGCCGACCCCGCTGCAGATCGAGGAGCACAGCCACGCCGGCATGGCGAACCGTTATGTCGCCGGCGCCTCCGGTCTGCCGTTCGCGGTGTTGCGCGGATACCTGGGTACCGATCTGCCGACCGTCACCGACACGGTGAAGACCATCGAATGTCCGTTCAGCGGAGAGCAACTCGCAGCGGTACCCGCGATCAACCCCGACGTGACCGTCATCCATGCACAGCGGGCCGATCGGCACGGCAATGTGCAACTGTGGGGGTTACTCGGTGTGCAAAAGGAAGCCGTGTTGGCCGCGCGCCGCTGCCTGGTCACCGTCGAACAGATTGTCGACGAACTCACGCCACAGCCCGGCGCGATCGTCCTGCCGACCTGGGTGCTGACCGCAGTCGCCGAAGTACCAGGCGGCGCCCACCCGTCATATGCGCAGGACTATTCCGAGCGGGACAACGCATACTACGCGGCCTGGGACGCGATCAGCCGCGACCGCTCAGTGTTTCGCGAGTGGTTGGACGAGCACGTGTTCGCGACGTCACCCGAGTCTGGAGCGCTCCTATGACGATCACCGAAAACACCACTGGCACAGAGCAAGTGGATTACACCACGGATGAGATGATGTCAGTGGCGGCCGCGCGGGCGCTGCGGGACGGCACCCGCTGCTTCGTCGGAATCGGACTTCCGTCAACCGCGGCCAATCTGGCTCGAACGACGCATGCGCCAGGGCTGGTGCTGGTGTACGAATCGGGAACGCTGGGCTCCAAGCCGGCCCGGTTGCCGGCATCCATCGGCGACGGCATCCTCGCCGAAACCGCCGACGCGGTGATCAGTGTCCCCGAGGTGTTCAACTATTGGTTGCAGCCCGGCCGCATCGACGTCGGCTTCCTCGGCGCGGCGCAGATCGACAAGTACGGCAACATCAACACGACGGTGATCGGCGACTACGCCGAGCCTAAAGTACGACTGCCCGGGGCCGGAGGCGCCCCCGAAATCGCCGCGGCGTGTAAAGAGGTGTTCGTCGTCGTGCGGCAATCGAATCGCACGTTCGTCGAGAGGGTCGATTTCATCACTTCGCTTGGACACGGGCACGGGGGAGAAGACCGCCACCGGTTCGGGCTGCGCGGCGCAGGACCGACCGTGGTGGTCACGGACCTGGGCGTGCTCCGCCCGGACCACACCGGTGAACTTGTCCTGGCAGCGACGCACCCTGGTGTCACCGTCGACGACGTTCGCGACGCGACAGGCTGGCAACTGCGGACCGCCGCCAAGGTTGAGGTCAGCGCACCACCGTCCGCGGCGGAACTGCGGGCGCTGCGTGCACTCCAGGACAAATCATGACCCCGGTGCCGCTCCACTACATCTGGGAGGGGCCACTCCTCGGCGAGCCGGTAGTGCTCAGCGGGTCGCTCGGCAGCAACCTGCGCATGTGGGATCCACAGGTCAGCGCCCTGACTGCGGCCGGTTACCGCGTGCTGCGTTACGACCACCGCGGCCACGGTTCCTCACCGGTGCCGGCGGGACCCTACAGCGTCGCCGACCTAGCCGGCGATGTCGTCGAGCTCCTTGATCACGTGAATGTACGGCGCGCCCACTTCGTCGGTTTGTCACTTGGCGGCATGGTCGGGATGTGGCTG
>DASRJA010000276.1:0-4238 GCA_035649695.1 Mycobacterium sp.
CGTGGTCCCGGCGAAGGCACCGTCCGGTCCACCCACTCGGCGCCTGTCCACTCGCGCGTGACGCCGTCGGCAGGTAAGCCCCCGTACAGGATCACTCGCTGCCGATGCAGGTCGGTGACGATCGCAGCCTCCTGGAGATACGGCGGAGGTACGGGCGGCGCGTACTGAGTGAACGACGTGCCATCCCACGCCCACGTGTCGTTGAACACCAGCGTACTGCCGGCGAACGGCCGGCTGCCACCGTACAGGAGCACGTTCCGATGGACGGGGTCGAACGCACCTAACACTCGGGCGCGCAGGCCCAGCGGCGTGACAGCAGCGCGCTGCGTCCACGTCACGCCGTTCCATTCCCACAGATCCTGCAGGTGCTGCCCGCTGCCGTCATTGCCACCGAAGACGACGGCGATGCCACGGGTTCGATCGAAGGCCATTGCGAAGTTGGTGCGCGCCGCCGGCCTCACCGCCGGAATCGGATGCAGCCACGAAACACCGTTCCACTCCCAGGTGTCGTCATTGGCCGGGCCGTTGCCGCCGAACACGATGAGCCGCTGCCGCGCCGAGTCGTAGACCATCCCTCGGCCATAGCCCGTCTGCGCCGGCATCGGGAACGGACTCCAGGTGGCGCCGACCAGCCGCCACCCCTGCGTTGCCGGCACGCTTGCGATGCCGAACAGCAGAACGACCTCGCCCGTTGGCTCGAAGCACGCCAACGACGGAGAGTTGACCGGCAACGGGGCGGCCGACGGATACAGCATGGACCAGCTGGCCTGGGCTGCGGTGGGCGCGCCGACCAAGAGGACTGCGACGAACGAACGCATGTGCATGGACTGTCTCCGGGGGCAGCGGAGTGTATCAGGGGTGTGAGGGCTGCGTTGCCGTGATGATGCGCGCCGCACTCGACGTCAGCGCCGTCCGCCGACGTTCCCAGGCTCCTGCGGCGCACCGGAATCGGCCCGCGGGGACTGACGCGGCCACCAGCGGGACCGCCGAAGTAGTTGCCGGCAGCTCGGCCGGCGATCGGCAGGGCTACCTTGGCCACGCCGCGCACGCGCACCTGACCTGAGTCTCCAACTTCCCCGAGGCTACACCGATTCCGGCCCTGAATCGCGGTCCTGGCGCGGGCGTTCACACAACACAACGACCGAGCGATTTGTGACTTGCGCGCGTGCCTCGGGCAACCAGTTGCCCAACGCCGTCGTTGGGGGAGGTCAGCCAATCCGGCTGCCAACGCGGCGAGCAGTGGTCGCCGGCATCGTTCGGCACCGGTCTCGCTCGTCGCCGCCCGCAGCCCGCGCTACACTGCACCCCGTCCGCGGCCTCGATTCGCCGCTTCGGCTGGCAGCAGCCCATCGTCGCTCGCCGGTCCGGTGAGGTGATCGCGGGTAACACCCGGCTCAAGGCCGCGCAGGAGCTCGGCATGACGGAGGTGCCGGTGTGGTGGCTCGAGGGCACCGACCTCGACGCCGTGGCGTTCGGAATCGCGGACAATCGCACGCACACCTTCTCCGAGTTCGACGAGCCAGCTCTCGTGAAGCTGCTTGAGCAGCTCAAGGCCGAGGACGCTCTCGACGGCGTCGGCTATTCGACCGAGGACATCGACGCGCTGGTGCAGAAGCTCCGCGAGCAGGAAGAAGTCGACAAGCAGCTCGACGACGACGGCCCCGAGGATCCGCCGGCAGTCGCGATCGCCAAGACCGGCGACCTCTGGTGCCTCGGCGACCACCGCCTGCTCTGCGGCGACTCGACCTCGCTCAAGGACGTGCACCGCGTGATGGGCAGCGACAAGGCCGCGCTCGTCGCGACCGACCCGCCGTACCTCGTCGACTACACGGGCGAGCGCCCGAACGACTCGGGCAAGGACTGGACCGCGACGTACCGCGAGATCGACATCCAGGACGCCGACGGATTCTTCCGTGCGGTGTTCGTGAACGTGCTCGAGGTGCTTGGGCCGAAGGGCGCGATCTATTGTTGGCACGCACACAAACGCAGCGGTGACATCCAGCGGACCTGGCGCGAGCTCGGCATCCTCGATCACCAGTCGGTGATTTGGATCAAGCCGACACCCGTGTTCGGCCGCGTCTACTGGCACTTCAGGCACGAGCACTGCCTGATGGGCTGGCGCGAAGGCTCCAAGCCCGAGCACGACGGTGTACACGAGCACGATTCGGTCTGGGAGGTCGACTGGGATGGGAAGTCGCGGATCGTCGGCAACGAGCATCCTTGCACGAAACCCGTCGAGCTGTTCGTGCGGCCCATCAAGAAACACACGAAAGTCGGCGACGTCGTGTTCGAGCCCTTCAGCGGATCGGGCAGCCAGCTCATCGCGGCCGAACGCACGGGCAGGAAGTGCCACGCGATCGAGATCTCGCCTCCCTACATCGACGTCGCGATTCGTCGTTGGCAGAAGGCCACCGGCAAGGACGCGACGCTGGATGGTGACGGCCGCACGTTCAACGAGATCGCGGCCGAGCCGCGGTTCTGCAGGCGGCGGTCGGCTCCTGAGCCGGGGGCGGCTGGTACGCCGTCAATTCGGGCAGGCGGACAAGTCAAAGCAAGGTGCGTTCGGGCAGCGAGCAACTGGCTGGAGCTGCCCGAGAACGGTCGCACACGATGTCTCCACACTCTGTGTGATGAAGGCTGATTCACCCGCATCTCATGCGGCGCTCATTCCCGAAGGGCACCATTCACGTTGCTTCCTCGTCGGCAGGGCCAACGACGGTGCTCTGCACAGGGGGCCCCTAACGTGCGAGGTAACCATGACCACTTCGGTTCGAGCAAAAGAACGGAGAGAAGGCGCCGCGGCGATGCGGCTTGTGTGTAGCACGCTGATCGGTGTGGGCGCACTCGGTGTCGCGCCCGCCCAGGCTCCGCCGCCTGGGGCTTGGGTCGAGAGCTTCAGCCACAAGAGCATCGACTGGCCGCCAGGAAACCAAGAAGCGACAGATCACCTGATTCCCTTTGGTGGCCATCTCAACGCCAACATCAGTTACTACATTGATGCTGTCAGCAACGTCTATCGCTGGCCCCACGCAAAGGACTCCCTGACGGGGGGGCGGGCATTCGATCCCAACCGTCCCTGGTTCATGTTCAACGCCGGCCATGCGGCGTTGATTCCCAAGGGGCCCCACCAGGGCAAGGTGCTCGTCTGGGTAGAGTCGCCTTTTCTAATCAAACCTGATCCGACCTTCAGTCCGGTGGTGCTTGGCCAGCACGACTATTGGGGGTGCCAAGCGTACTCGATCGTCGATCCCTCTGCGTCTGCGCTACCGAGGATCTTCCGCAACTTCGTCTTGCCGATTGCGGTTGTGAACATTCAACCCGGGGCGGGGGCGTCCTCTTTGACGGACTTGTTTTGTGCAGGACAGGCTTGGTCACCCTACGGTGATCTCATCGTCGTCGGTGGACAGATGTACATCCCCCCGCTCCTCGGGTCAAAACTGACGTATGCGTGGAATCCCGATGAGCCCGTCGGTCAGTGGCCAGTCCCCTCTCCACCTCCAACGTCGCTCTACCCCGGTGAGTTCGGCTTCTGGCAGCCCGGTCCGATGCTGCAATGGGATCGCTGGTACCCCACCGCGACGTTGACGGCACGTCTCACCCGGTTGGCCACAGCTGCCGCTCCGTTGGGGCTCGAGGTAATGCTCGTACTTGGTGGCAGCGCCGCCTTCAATTTTCAGTATTGGACCAACCCGCAGTGGAACTCGTACGAGGCGCTGCAGATCCTCGGTCGTGCTACGCCGACGAGCGTGGCATTGGCGACTGACGTCGCGTTCGGCATGCAGACGTGGACTGGTCCTGGCACGACGGGACCTCCGGGTCCGTCCCCCTGGATGGACTGGCAGCAGGATTGGTTCGAGAACTACCCGAGATGCCACCTGCTCAGTTCGGGCCACGTTTTCTTCTCCGGCTATGCACCTCGATGGAGCGCCGTCGACCATGATCTGGCGCCAGGTTCCTGGATCTCAGACCAACAGCCAGTACCGCCGCCACCGCCGCCACCGGTGTGGAGTTCGAACTGGAACCACATGCGGTACGACGGCACGAGCCTGCTCTTCCCCAACATATTCGGGCTCGTGGACGTCGTCGCTCGGATTGGCGGTGCGGCCGAGATCCCGGCCCCGATCGTCTTCGGTACCACGGAATCCGCCGAGGCATGGTTACCCAGCACAGGAGAATGGGCTCCCCTGAGCCCCATGCCTCCCAACCCCAGCCCTTCGCCGAACGGGCGCTCACAGATG
>DASRJA010000277.1:0-3512 GCA_035649695.1 Mycobacterium sp.
CTGTCACCACGCACTGGCGTGATGGCAGCGCCGAAGATGAAGATGCCGGCGTATTCGACCGCACCGCGTTGCTGCAGGTAGAAGCCGCCGATGCTCGCCGGGTAGTCGACTCCAGTGGTTTCGGTCACGACGCCGCGCATCGAGACCTGCTGGTTGGCCACTTGGCTGGTGTCATTGCTCGCCGACTTCGGCGTCTGCACGAACGTGATCGGCGCGATGCCGCCGATGAAACTGATCGCCTGCGTACCGCTCATGATCACGTTCTGGGAATTGCGAATGCCGCTCATCGACAAGGTGTGCGGCGTCGTCGATGGAACCAGGTTGCTACCCGTCGTCAAGGTCACCGTCTTGGTCGCATTGTCGTACACCGCAGACGTGATCGGCTGCAGCGTGCTGAGGCTGTAGTTCGTCGTCGTCTGCGCCGAGGCGGTCTGCAGGTTGACGTTGAACCGCACCTTGATCTTGTTCTCGGCGGTCGAGTAAGCCAGGTTCGGCACCGGTGCCGGCGCCGGCGACGTGAACACGATGTCGTTGTCACCGCGCGGGGCGATGCGGCGATCGTTGAAGGCCCAGTCCAACACGCCGGTCACCGAAGCCAGGATGTCGCCCACCTGCGGCACGACCTGGCCCGAAATCATCTTCTCGTAGGCCACCAAACTGTCGACTTGCCCCGCGGGCGGCCCGGAGTTCATGTGGAAGCGCCAATTGTTGAACGGGGCTTCGATGGACGTCACCTTGACGTCGTTGACCCGCACCAGCACGCCTTCCCACTGTTCGGAATTCGGGTTGACGGTCTTGAGATCGTCCACCGTCAGCACGGTCGGCGCGAGCGGCGTCACGGTGCCGAGTCGGGTCAGGAGCGGAACGTCGATCTCCGCCAAGCCGGCGAAGTCCGCGTAGCGTCCGACCACCGTGATCAGGTCGCCGACTGTGACCGCCAGGCCGCTGTTTTCGTAGGCCGGGAAGATCGTGTTGCGGTAGGCAAGAATCCCGCTGTAGGGACCGCTGTTCGGTTCCTGGATGTACACCCCATAGGTTCCGGGGCGGATGTCCACGCCGATCACGACGACGCTGTCCACCAGAACCGAGTCGCCGATGGCGATCATGTCCTGCTGGATGGCATAGATCGTCGTCTCGTCGTACACCGCGTGTGATGTTCCCATCGCGCCGAGAAGTAGCGCGCCGGACAAGAGGGCTGCAGTCAGGTTTCGTCGCATCTTTCGTCGTCCTCCCAACGAGTGCGGGTCACGGCGCGCGCGCGCCGCGACGGCTCTCCTACGGTTCCAAAATGCCCGCGAGGCGGAGCATCTCGCGAATCTCGATTTCGTTTTCACCCATGTTGCTGTTGATCGGAATGCCGATCGGGAAGCTCACGTACACGGTGGACGGCCCACCGGCCTGAAGTCGTGAGACACCGACGTCGTACTGCACCGGATTGACGAACGTGTCGCGCACCAACGTGGACTCCGGATAGAAATAGAGACTGCGCGTATCGACATCCGAAACCGAGTCGAAGCACTCGACGATGCCGCGCAACCCCTGGCTCAGGAACGTGAACCGCTCGAGGCCTGGATGCACCGCGGCGTGCACGGTGTCGACCAGGGAGATCGAGAAGTTCGTGCCGCCCAAGGGTGCCGTGAACACGGAGCCGATCCCGAACGACTCGCGGAAGCGTGTCTCGCGGTCCCCGAAGGCGCTGCGCGTCCCGAACACGAGCCCACTCGACAGGAACAATCGTCCGTTCCGATCGAGCAAGGCTTCGAGCCCGCCACGCGCCAACTCCAATGCACCTGACGATGTCGTGTCGGCGTCAGTGTACCATACGATGCGATCGAAGAGGGAGAGCTGGGCCTCGAAATCGGGGGCGTTCGGGTACGAGATGAGATCGATGTCCATGACGACGTAGCGTCCTGGGGCCCATGTCTCGAGGACACGCCGGAACGATTGATCCGAGAAGTCTTCGAGCATCCCTCCCATGCGGCAATCGTCCACCAGCAGGATGCCGTTCACCGGCGGTTCATCCACCAGCCAGGTGTGTTGAATGGCGGGGCTCACGGCCAACCCGTCGTCGAGCACCTGCACGAACACGGTGCGCACGCTGTCGCCGGCGGCGGGGCCGCCGGCAAAGTCCTCCGGTCGCAGCGTGATGCTGCCCTGCGCGAATGGCGTCTCGATCACCTGCGCCTCGTTGCCGTTCAGCCAGGAGCGGTAGACGGTCAAGTGGGCGGTGGTGTCGGCATCCTCCGGGGTTTCGGTGGTGTCCGGGTCGGTCCCCGATAGAATGAAGGTCACCGCCGGCAGGGTCCGGGTCGGGAGCGTCCCCGGAACGAACTCCACCGTCGGCGCGGCGTTGCGGAAATCGAACTCCTGCGACGCCGGCGATTCGTCCGGCTGGCCGTTGTTGTCCACCGCGGCGATCTCGAACTGGTACAGCGCCGAGTCCCCCGGCACAGGCAGCGTGAAATCACCGAAGAGAGCCGTGGTTTCGATCCAGTCCGGCGGGACCGGACAGGGCTCCTGGGTGCAGACCTCGTCCCAGCGATAGCGATAGCGCACCACGCGCCCGTCGGCGTCGGTTCCGAGCCACTGCAAACGAATCCCGTAGAACTGCGGCCGCAGGCTGTCGGATTCGGTCACCAAGTAGGTTTCGGGCGCTACATTGCCCTGCTTCGGCGGCCTCGGCTCGATCGTGTCGTCGCACGCCAGCGCCAAGAGCGCGACACAGACCGTGATCCGCGCCACGCGAGCCGAATCCGGCCGCCGGCCCGGCTCGAGTCTGTCGCTTCGCCGCCTCAGGTGCATCGCGCTCCCACTCCGACCTTCACTTGAGCACCAGGAACTTGCCCTGCTGCTTGTCGCCGGTGTCCTTGTTCTCCACCGCGAAGAGGTACAACCCGGTGGCGATCTCCTGTCCGTTCTCGCTCAAGAGGTCGAACGCCAACATCGATCCGCCGGACGTCAAGTAACGCCCTTGCGCCAGATCGGCGTTGTCGGGGCTGATCCCCGCCGCTTCGGTGCCGCGGTAGGTCGCCGCGTCATACTCATAGGTGCGGACGCGGTCCCCTGCGAGAGTGAAAATCTCCAGATGCGCCCGCGGCGGCAGGTTGGTGAACCACAGCACCCGACGCCGTGGATTGAGAGCGCCCGCCGCGTCGCGCCCGTCGAACGCCGATTCGCCGCGATACGGATTCGGGAACACGCTGACGCGCTGGTGCACCGCCTGGGCCGCACTGGGCCCGGCGATGAAGTAAGTGCTGTTCTGCAGCACGCCGCTCTCGAGCGAGTAGGGCACCACCAGCTGCGCGTCGTAGGACGTCACCGCGGCATAGCGCTTGAGGCCGTCGGGGATGCCGTCCAAACGCAGCTCGTACAGCAGTGTATCGGGGCCGTCGTAGTAGGGCGTACTGCGCCGCACACCCTCGAGGCCGGTATCGAAGCCGTTGCCGTCGCGCACATCGACATCGCGCACGACTCGGAAGCTGTCCGCGACCGAACTATTGCTGAGATAGACG
>DASRJA010000278.1:0-3268 GCA_035649695.1 Mycobacterium sp.
GCGATGGGCTACAAGGAGCTACCCGGCAGCCTCGGTGTCGCGCTGACCGAGATGGAGGGCTCCGAGCTGGTCGCGGAAGCACTGGGGGAGCACGTATTCGACTTCTTCCTACGCAACAAGCGCACCGAATGGGAGAACTACCGCAGCCACGTCACTCCGTTCGAGCTGAAGGCCTACTTGTCTCTCTAGCCCGGGCGCGCGATAACGTCACCTAATGGCCAAACCTGCGACGCAGCGTCCGAAGCTGCCCAGTGTTGGCAGGCTCGGGCTGGTCGGCCCCCAGGCCCCCGCGGACCTGGATCGGCTGGGCTGGAACACAGACGCGCACGTCGAGCTGTTGTGGTCACTGTCGCGCGCGCCCGACGCCGACATTGCGCTGCGGGCGATGGTCCGGCTCGCTGACGCCGTCGGACGGGGCTGGGACGAACTCAATCAGTCCCTCGTCAAGGACCGAGGGCTGCGCGGCCGGCTGTTCGGTGTGCTCGGCTCGTCGTTGGCGCTCGGTGATCATCTGGTCGCCCATCCCGACTCGTGGCACCTATTGGCGGGCGACGTCACACTTCCGTCCGCGGACGAGTTGCGGGCGATGTTCGCCGGGGAGGCCGAAAAGGCAAGCGACACAACCGGTGCGCTGCAGCCGCTGCGAACGCTTCACCGCAACCGGCTGCTGGTGCTGGCAGGGCTTGATCTCGCGCCGACGGTGGAGAACGAGCCGGTGTTGCCCTTCACCACCGTCGGCGAGCACCTGTCCGATATCGCCGACGCCGCGCTGGGCGCTGCATTGATAGTGGCCGGCGGCGATGAGCCGCCGCGGCTCGCGGTGATCGCGATGGGCAAATGCGGCGCGAGGGAGCTGAACTACGTCAGCGACGTCGACGTCATCTTCGTAGGCGAGACCGCAGACGCCGTCGAGACCCGGGTGGCAGGCGAGATGATGCGGTTCGCCAGCGACGCGTTCTTCGAAGTGGACGCCGCACTGCGGCCTGAGGGCAAGCACGGCCAGCTGGTGCGCACCCTGGACTCCCACATCGCCTACTACCAGCGCTGGGCCAAGACCTGGGAATTCCAGGCGCTGCTCAAGGCGCGGCCGGCGGCCGGTGACGAAGAGCTAGGCCGACGGTACGTCGAGGCGCTCATGCCCATGGTGTGGACCGCCAGCCAGCGTGAGGACTTCGTGCCTGAGGTGCAGGCAATGCGCAGGCGCGTCGAGGAGCTCGTGCCAGCCGGGGTGCGGGCCCGCGAAATCAAGCTGGGCACGGGCGGGCTGCGCGACGTCGAGTTCGCCGTGCAGCTGCTGCAGTTGGTGCACGGCCGCAACGACGAATCGCTTCACGTCGCCTCGACCGTGGACGCGCTGGCCGCGCTCGGTTCCGGCGGCTACATCGGCCGCGACGACGCCGCCAACATGACCGCCTCCTACGAATTCCTGCGGCTGCTCGAACACCGATTGCAGCTTCAGCGGCTCAAGCGCACACACATGCTGCCCGAGCCCGACGACGACGAGGCGCTGCGCTGGCTGGCCCGCGCGGCACACGTGCGCCCTGACGGTCAGCACGACGCACTCGGCGTGCTGCGCGAGGAGCTCAAGCGCCAGAACATGCGGGTGTCGCGGCTGCACGCGAAGCTTTTCTATCAACCTCTACTGGAATCCGTTGGCTCAGTTGGTATTTCGGAAGGCATGACACCGGAGGCCGCCGAACGCCAGCTCGCCGCGCTGGGCTACGAGGGCCCGCAGAGCGCGCTGACACATTTGGCGGCGCTGACCGGTCACAGTGGCAGGCGTGGCCGGGTGCAGCAGGTGTTGCTGCCGACGCTGCTGGACTGGCTGTCCGACACCCCCGATCCGGACGCCGGGCTGCTGGCGTACCGACGCATCAGCGAGGAGCTGGCCGACCATCGGTGGTATCTGTCCACGCTGCGCGACGAGGGCGCGGTGGCCAAGCGGCTGATGCGGGTGCTCGGCACCTCCGCTTACGTGCCTGAGCTGCTGATGCGGGCACCGGAGGTGATCCAGCTCTACGCGGACGGTCCGGGCGGACCCAAGTTGCTCGAGGTCGAGCCCGATGCGGTGGCACGGGCGCTGGTCGCCTCGGCGGGCAGGCATCCGGAACCGGTGCGGGCCATTGCCGCCGCCCGCACGCTGCGGCGCCGCGAGCTCGCCCGCATCGCGTCGGCAGACCTGCTCGGCATGCTCAAGGTGACCGACGTGTGCAACGCGCTGACGTCGGTGTGGGTGGCCGTGCTGCAGGCTGCCCTGGACGCAATCATCCGGGCCAACACCCCGGACAGCGGCGCGCCGGCCCGCATCGCGGTGATTGGCATGGGCCGACTGGGCGGCGGCGAGCTGGGCTACGGGTCCGACGCCGACGTGATGTTCGTCTGTGACCCGGAGGACGGTGTCGACGAGTCGGCGGCGGTGCGGTGGGCGGTGACCATCGCCGAGCAGGTCCGCACGCTGCTCGGCACCCCCAGCGCCGATCCGCCGCTGGAGGTGGACGCGAACCTGCGGCCGGAGGGCCGCAACGGTTCGCTGGTGCGCACGCTCGCCTCCTATGAGACCTACTACGACCAATGGGCGCAGCCGTGGGAGGTTCAGGCGCTGTTGCGGGCGCATCGAGTGGCGGGTGATCCCGAACTCGGTGAGCGGTTCCTGCTAATGGTCGACAAGACCCGCTACCCGTCGGGTGGGGTGTCCGCCGAAGCCGTACAGGAGATCAGGCGCATCAAGGCGCGTGTCGATGCCGAGCGGCTGCCGCGCGGCGCCGATCCGAACACACACACCAAGCTGGGCCGCGGCGGGCTCGCCGACATCGAGTGGACGGTGCAGCTGCTTCAACTCCGGCATGCCCACAAAGTGCCTGCGCTGCACAGCACTTCGACACTGGACACGCTCGACGCCATCGGAAGAGCCGAGCTGATTGCCGAGGGTGACGTCGAGCTGCTGCGGCAGGCGTGGTTGACGGCGACCAGGGCGCGCAACGCGCTGGTGCTGGTGCGCGGCAAGCCAACCGATCAGCTGCCCGGCCCCGGCCGCCAGCTCAATGCCGTCGCGTTGGCTGCGGGCTGGGACTCCGACGACGGCGGCGAGTTCCTGGACAACTATCTGCGGGTGACCCGCCGGGCAAAGGCGGTAGTACGGAAGGTGTTCGGCGAATGAGCATGGACTTCGGGTTCGATGTGATCAGTGCGGAGGAGTACGACCGTCAGCGAGTGCTCTACGAACCGCTGACGGCCGCGATCCGCCGACTCATCGATGCGGGCATTCACA
>DASRJA010000279.1:0-3661 GCA_035649695.1 Mycobacterium sp.
AAACGCTTGAGGCCCCGCGCGACCCGGGCCGGTAGACGTTCGCCCAGGATGTCGTTGACTGCGCCCGGTGCGACGTCGAACATCGTCACGTCCGCTCCCGGCAACTGTGAGGCCGATTCGATGCGCACGCCTGTCTCGATCTTGCCGCCGAGATCACCGAGCAGCAATGCCAGCGCGTTGGTGATCGATTGTGAACCGCCTGCCGCGACCGGCCAGCCGTGACGATGTCCGGCAGTGATGATCCCGAGCCCGATCGCGGAGGTCATCGGGTAGTGAAGCGGCCTAAACGTGTGTGCGGCAACACCACCGAACAATGCCCGCGCGCGTTCTGTGCGGAAGACCTTGGCGAATGTCGAGGCGGGAAGCACCGTGGGCAGCCCGAACCGTGCCAGCGCGAGCGGATGTTTGGGCACTCGCAGCAGCGGACCCATTATGTCCTCGGAGAGCACATCGAAAGTCGCTGAGGGCTTTCCGAAGATCGACCGCCACCGGGGACCATCGCTGCCGAGGCCGTCGGCGGTGTCATCGAGCGAGCGCCACAGCACGCCTGCGTCGCCGCTGTCGAGCGGATGGGCGCAATCGATTTTGGGAAACCGCCACTGCAAGCCGTATCGCTCCAGCCCGAGGCTGTTCAGGAAGGTGGACCCTACCGCCATGGGGTGAAACGCCGAGCAGTGGTCGTGCAGCAGGCCGGGCAGGATAGCCTCGCTCGACCGAGCGCCGCCGCCGATCTCGTCGGTCGCTTCCACCACCGTCACCTGCACACCCTCTTTCGCGAGGGCGACGCCGGCGGCGAGCCCGTTGGGCCCACTGCCAACCACAACGGCAGTGGTCACGCCGCCGCCCCGAATCGCGGGTCAGTTAGGGGGCGGGTCCACGTCACGTGCAGCGGGATCGGTCCGTTGGGCAGCCACGGTTGTTCGGCCACTGCGTCGGCCACGTTCCAGGTGCCGCGCTCGATCACACCGAGCGCCGCATCGATGACCTTGTAGTGCTGGACCTTGCTTGTAGCGATGGCCTGCGACTCGACCCACACCACCACGAGTTCACCGGGTGCGAACTGAGCCTGGTCCTGCACTGCTGCGATCAGGTCCTCGTTGTGCAGATGGCCATCACCGAAGTTGAAGCCGATCAGGGTATTGCAGACCACCTCAGCCTCACGCACGGTTCGCGTGTCGATATCCGGGAGGTTCTTCACGAGCACCGAGAACAGACCTCGGCCTTGGCTATGCATCGACCGCCAGCCGATCGGTTGTTGCGCGAAGATCTCTGCCCACTGGGGCTCGTAACCAAACGCGACCAGCTGGTCGACCTGGTTTCCGGCAGAGCGCGTCACCCTGTTCAGCTTTTCCTCGGCGCCCGGCGCAAACGCCCAGGTCGCCGATGCCCAGTTGCCCGCGTACTGGCGCATCGCGGGCAGGAAGGACACCAGGTCCGGGCGCAGGTTGCCGAGCACCGGGAAGAACAGCAGGCCGGCCACGACGGCGACGGTCAGCCACGGCGAGGACATGTCGGCGACGCCGTAGCTGTTCCAGTTCGGGAACCCGAGGAACAGGAAGATCGTCGCGTACGCGAAGAGCACGTTCCACTCCAACGGCACCGCCATCGGGAACGTCGAAATGATGAACAGATGGAACGCGACCATGATCGCCACCGCAATCACCGTCAGCCAGGGCCAGGGTGAGAGCAGAAGCGCAACGGGGGCAACGATTTCCACGACGGTGCCCGGCACGTGCGCCATAAAGGTGGCGAGATGCGACGGACGAAGGTCGTTCGGGTAGTTGCGGTAGTGGGCTCGCTTGAGCCACTTGAACGGCATTGTCGGGCTATTGCTCACCATCGGCGGGATGACATGGGTGAAGTGCAGGCCAAATTTCGAGACACCGGCAGCGACCCAGACGACGACGATCAGAAGCTTGAGCGCGATGATCATGTCGAGGAACGGCAGCCCGGTGAAGAACAACAACGCCGGCAGGTACTGCTCACCACGCGCGGCAAGGAAGATGGTCTTGTCGCGCAGCCCGATCAAGACCAGCAGCACCATCGGGGCAATCAGCAACACGGGATTCACCAGACCGGATGTGTTGTCCGGCAACGCTGCCGACAGCGATTCACTGGGAACGCCGGGCAGCACCAGAGGAACGATCACGCTGACGATCAGCGCCACATAGAGCGCGACGTCGAACCACGTCCGCCGGTAACCGGAAGTGAAGGGAACCCGCCGCCAGGGACGCAATCTGATCGTGCCGGGCCGCGCCCAATAAAGAGCCCCACCCATCATCGGTTTGGTCTTACCGGCCAGCGGACCCCAAGACCCACCGACGCCGATGGCCTCCATCAGCACCGTCCACAGAATTACCTTCTGGTAGACGATCGGCTGGTTCCACCACTCCGAAACATGCCAGAACGCCGGCAGGTCGGAGGTGACGGTGGCTAGCACGATGCCGCCCAGTGCGTAGAAGAACACGAGCTTGACGATGTAGATCGCGTGCACCATCCGGGGCACGCCGTACCCGTTTTCTACCCAGTTCAGGGCTAGGACCTTCACGCGTTCCAGGAACGGTGCGTTTAGAAAGGCTTCGGGCTCAACCCGCGGGAAGTTCGGTTCGGTGAATCCCATGATCGACTCCTTCTGGATAGTTCAGGCTAGGTCTGCGGTTGTCTGGCCGTGGATGATCAGTGGATCGCTGCGAGCGATTTCCGCAGCGTGGGTTTGTCGATCTTGCCGACCGGGTTCTTAGGCAGGTCGTTGAGAATCGTGATTTCAACGGGGAGTTTGAATTTCGACAACGACCCGCTGAGGTGCTCGACGATGCCGTCGGTGGAGGCAGCGGCGCCCGAGTTCAGGGACACGAACAGGAGCGGCTCCTCGCCGTACACCGGGTGGGCGCGACCGACCACGGCGGCCTCGGCGATCTCCGGCAGTTGGTAGACGACTGTCTCGATCTCCTTCGGATAGATGTTCTCGCCGCCGCGAATGATCATGTCCTTCGCTCGATCGACGAGCACCAGGTAGCCGTCCTCGTCGAACCGTCCGATGTCGCCGGTATGCAGCCAGCTGTCAACAAGCGTCTTCGCCGTCTCCTCCGGCCGGTTCAGGTACCCGCGCATGACGTTGGGTCCCTGAACCAGGACCTCGCCGGACTCACCCGGCGGAACGTCCTCGTTGTCGGCGTCGACGATCCGAATCTTCTGCCCCGGCAACGGGGGCCCAACGGTACCCACCTTGCGTTTACCCTCGAGCGGGTTCGCGGTGCTGGCGCAGGATCCCTCGGACAACCCGTAGCCCTCGATAAGGGGGATGCCGTAGCGGGTCTCGATCTTGGTCAGCAGCTCGACGCTTGCCGGTGCGGCACCACAGATGGCGAACCGGAGGGCTGTCGTGTCCGGCCGCACATCGGCAGGCAGGTCGGCGAGCATCGTGTACATAGCCGGAACCGCGGAGAAGTAGGTCGCGCGGCTCCGCTTCAGCCGATCGAAGAACGTTTTCGGGTTAAACCGGCCGGCCACGGTAGCGCGACCGCCCGCCAGCAGCGGCGACAACGTGCCGACCACGATCCCGTTCGCGTGAAACAACGGCAAGATAAGCAGGCTGTGGTCCTCGCTTGTCATTTTGAACGCGTCGATCGCCATGCGGCACATGGCATTCAGGTTGGCGTGA
>DASRJA010000280.1:0-6823 GCA_035649695.1 Mycobacterium sp.
AACCTGGTCGGTGCGTTTCATCAACCGGCTGCCGTGCTCATCGATCTGGCCACCCTGGAAACCCTGCCGCGCAACGAGATCGTCGCCGGCATGGCCGAAATTGTTAAGGCCGGCTTCATCGCCGACCCCGTGATTCTCGATCTGATCGAGGCCGACCCCGAAGCCGCGCTCGACCCGACGGGCACTGTGTTGCCGGAGCTGATTCGGCGCGCGGTCGCGGTCAAGGCCGAGGTCGTCGCCGCCGACGAGAAAGAATCGCAGCTGCGCGAGATCCTCAACTACGGGCACACGCTCGCGCACGCGATCGAACGGCGCGAGCGCTATCAGTGGCGACACGGTGCCGCGGTGTCGGTTGGCCTGGTGTTCGCGGCCGAACTCGGCAGGCTGGCAGGACGTCTCGATGACGAGACCGCCGACCGGCACCGGTCGGTTCTGACCTCGCTGGGCTTGCCGGTGACCTACGACGCCGACGCTCTACCGCAACTGCTGGAATACATGGCCGGCGACAAGAAGACGCGTGCTGGCGTGCTGCGATTTGTGGTACTCGACGGGCTGTCCAAGCCCGGACGTCTGGAAGGGCCGGATCCGTCGCTGCTGGCGGCGGCTTACGCGGAGGTGGCGCAGTGACAACCGTGCTTGTGCTCAATGGTCCCAACCTGGGTCGGCTTGGGCGACGCGAGCCTGAGGTCTATGGCAGTACGACGCACGACGACCTCGTGGCGTTGATCGAACGGGAAGCCGGCGAACTAGGTCTGAAAGCCGTTGTACGCCAAAGCGACAGCGAAGCCGACCTGCTGGGCTGGGTTCACGCGGCTGTTGATGCGGGCGATCCGGTGATTCTAAACGCCGGTGCGCTGACCCACACGTCGGTGGCGTTGCGCGACGCGTGCGCCGAGTTGCGGGCGCCGCTGATCGAGGTGCACATCTCCAATGTGCATGCTCGCGAAGAGTTTCGGCATCACTCCTACATCAGCGCGGTGGCCACCGGTGTGATCATCGGCCTCGGAGTGCAGGGCTACGTGTTGGCGCTGCGGTACCTAGCGAGCCTGGGCGAGGAACGACCGCCGGTGCCGGCCGCCGAATAGCAGTCAGGCCGCTACCGCTCCTCGCGACGCGCTTGGGTCGGCGCGGTCTGCTCGGTGCTCTCGGTGCGCTCGGTGCGCTCGTCCGCGCCGGGATGGCGCACGGCGGCGAACACGTCGGTGTCGGCGCGGTCTTGGTCTTGGTCGGCGGCGGCCTCGGCGAGGCCGTGATGCTTACGCGGCTGCTTTTCGAGTTTGCGGTCGACCAGATAGCGGCCGAGCGCGACGCCCGCGACCGCGAACAGGAAGACCAGCAGCGCGGTGAACGCCGCGAACGTGGTGAGCTCGTTGAGCAGCGCCTCGACGTAGAGGCTCTTGTAGAACAGCGAGATGAACCACGTCACCGCACCGCTCACCACACCGGCGAACAACCCGGCCAGCAGCCACGTCATCGCCAGATCGCCGCGGCGGTCAGGGTCGGGGTTGGCCCGCGCGTCGGAGCGGCCGTCGCTCAGTCCCCAGATGAACACCACGACCGCGTAGAGAACGACCAGCACGATGCTGATCAATCCGGCCTTGGTCTCCCACGCGTTGATCAACGCCCCCTGCAGCAACCGCACGATCACCATCAGGGCCGCGAACACCAGTCCGCGCAGTAACCACTTACTCATGGGGCCACACCTTAGCGAGTAGGTTCATGAACTGTGACTATTTCACAGCGCCGGGACCGGCTGCGCCAGCGGTTGATCGACGCCGAACTGGACGCGATGCTGGTATCCGACCTGGTCAACGTGCGTTATCTGTCGGGATTCACGGGTTCCAACGCGGCGCTGCTGGTCCTTGCCGACCGCGAAACTCCGGTGCTGGCCACCGACGGTCGCTATCGCACTCAGGCCGCGCAGCAGGCCCCGGATGCGGAGATCGTCATCGAACGGGCCTGCGGGCCGCATCTGGCCGGTCGCGCCGCCGAGGACGGTGCACGGCGGGTGGGGTTCGAAAGCCATGTGGTGACCGTCGACGGGTTCGCCGCACTGCGCAAGGCGGCTGGGGATTCCACCGAGCTTGTTCGGGCAGCGGGAACGGTGGAGGCGCTGCGTGAGGTCAAGGACGCGGGCGAGGTCGCGCTGTTGCGGCTGGCGTGCGAGGCGGCCGACGCCGCGCTGACGGATCTCGTCGAGCGCGGCGGGCTGAGCGCAGGCCGGACGGAAAAAGAGGTGGCGCGCGAACTCGAATCGCTCATGCTCGACCACGGCGCGGACGGCGTGTCGTTCGAAACGATCGTGGCGGCGGGGGCCAACTCGGCGATCCCGCACCACAGGCCGACCGACGCGGCGCTGGCGGCCGGCGACTTCGTCAAGATCGACTTCGGTGCGCTGGTGTGCGGTTATCACTCCGACATGACCCGCACCTTTGTGTTGGCGCCGGCCGCGCAGTGGCAGCTCGACATCTATCAGCTGGTGGCTGCGGCGCAACAAGCCGGCCGTGACGCGCTCGCGCCCGGCGTCACGCTCAAGGATGTAGACGGCGCGTCGCGGCAGGTCATCGCCGAAGCGGGCTACGCCGACAACTTCAGCCACGGGCTCGGCCATGGTGTCGGGCTGCAGATCCACGAAGCGCCGGGAATCAGCGCGTCAGCCGCCGGTACACTGCTTGCTGGCTCTACGGTCACCGTCGAGCCAGGTGTCTATCTGCCCGACCAGGGCGGCGTCCGAATCGAGGACACGCTGGTCGTGTGCGACAAGACCCCCGACTTACTCACCCGGTTCCCCAAAGAACTGGCGATCCTCTAGGAGAACGACCGAACGTGGCAACGACCGCCGACTTCAAGAACGGGCTCGTCCTGCAGATCGACGGCCAACTGTGGCAGATCGTCGAGTTCCAGCACGTCAAGCCCGGCAAGGGACCGGCCTTCGTGCGGACCAAGCTGAAGAACGTGCTGTCCGGCAAGGTCGTCGACAAGACCTACAACGCCGGCGTGAAGGTGGAGACCGCGACCGTCGACCGGCGCGACGCGACCTACCTCTACCGCGATGGCTCCGACTTCGTGTTCATGGACTCGGCGGATTACGAGCAGCATCACCTCTCGGATTCACTGGTCGGTAACGCCGCCAAGTTCCTGCTGGAGAGCCTGCCGGTGCAGATCGCGTTCCACGACGGCGCACCGCTGTACCTCGAGCTGCCGGTGACCGTCGAACTCGAGGTCACGCACACCGAGCCGGGCCTGCAGGGCGACCGGTCCAGCGCAGGCACCAAACCGGCCACCGTCGAAACCGGCGCCGAGATCCAGGTGCCGCTGTTCATCAACACCGGCGACAAGCTGAAGGTCGACTCCCGCGACGGCAGCTACTTGGGCCGGGTGAATGCCTGACCGGAAGGGTGATCGCGGCCGGCACCAGGCCCGCAAACGCGCCGTCGACCTGCTGTTCGAGGCCGAGGCGCGGGGGATCACCCCCGCTGAAGTCGCCGAGTCGCGAAATGCCTTGGCGGAGAAGGAATCCGACGTCTCGCCGCTGAACGCCTACACGGTGACGGTGGCACGCGGAGTGACCGAGCACGCCGCGCACATCGACGACCTCATCTCGGCGCACCTGCAGGGCTGGACGCTGGACAGGCTGCCCGCCGTCGACCGGGCGATCCTGCGGGTGGCGGTGTGGGAACTGCTGCACGCCGACGACGTTCCCGAACCGGTCGCCGTCGACGAGGCGGTGGAGCTGGCCAAGCAGCTGTCCACCGACGACTCACCTGGTTTCGTCAACGGTGTGCTGGGTCAGGTGATGTTAGTGACGCCGCAGATCCGGGCGGCGTCGGCAGCGATGCGGGGTAGTTCGGAAGGGACATAGATGGGCGTTCCGCAGGACTGGGCACCGTACTCCAGTGTCGAGGAGGCGGCCAGGGTATACCTGCGTGATCCCGAATTGGCCCTGGACCAACTGCGTTCGGTCATCGACCTTGCTGCGATCAAGTCCTTCATCATGTCGCGCGGATCCAGCGAGGAGTCGTGGGGCGAAGCGCTGTGGCAAGAGGTCGTGCTGACCGACGGCCAGCGTCTGATCATGTGGCGCGCCGACGACGAGCTGTCCACAGCCGAAGATCGCGAACGGCGCGTGCTGAACGCGTCGGTCCGAACAATCCTGTTGTCGACGATCACCGACCACGTCTTGACGGCCGAGTACGAGGTGCTGAGCGACGACACCCGCCGACTCTCCGAAGTGCGACTGCGGATGTACACCCAACTCGTCACGCGGTCGCGGCAGAAGTCGGCCACCGAAACCGACATCTTCTGCGAGTCTTTCCGCTACTACAAGTCCGTCGACAACGGCGGCCTGGCTCAGATGCAACGCCTGCTGCAGTTCGGCCGGGTGCTGTCGCGATGTATGCAGTAATTCGCGTCGCGGTCTGTGCCGTGGCGCTGGCAGCGTGTTCGACTTCTGATCCCACGCCGGCGCCGTCATCACCGGTGACGCCTCAGCCGCAGGCGGAAGTGACGACAACGGCGCTGACGGTGTGGGCGGTCAATCCGCCGATCCGGCTCGCCGGCAGCGACGGCAAGACTCATCTCGAGTACGACCTGATCCTGCAGAGCATGTTCAACGCGCCGGTAACGGTCTCGTCGATCGAGGTGCTGGCACCGGACGGGGCATCGCTGTTGAAGCTCGACGGCGATGACGTCGCCAAGTTCACCACGCCCGCGTTCATCGGACCGCCGACCGCCGTGGTGCCGCCGAGCGGAGCGCTGGGCACGGTGATCGACGTTGTGGTGCCGACAGACAAGGTGCCCGACCGACTCAACCATCGAATCAGTTACCGCCCAGGCACATCGGATGTCGGATCGATCGTGGGCACGAGCGACATCGTCGGCCCGGAGCTTGACGTCGACCCGCGCCCACCGGTTGTCATCGCGTCGCCGCTCAAGGGTCAAACCTGGCTAAACGGCAACTCCTGCTGCGTGCCGGAATCGCCGCATCGGCGCGGGCGAATCGCGGTGGACGGCAACAGCATCAAGAAGTTCGAGGAGTTCGCGGTCGACTGGGTGCAGCTGCGTGATGGCAAGTTGTTCGACGGTGATGGCAGCCGAAACGAGCACTGGTATGGCTTCGGCGCCGACGTGGTCGCGGTCGCCGACGGCTCCGTCGCCGCGGTATTCGACGGGATGGGTGAACAGACGCCGAACACGCCGGCGGTCGGACTGCGCGGGCCACGGGATTACAGTGGAAACCATGTGTCCCTTCAGATTTCGCCCGGCGTCTGGGCCGCCTACGCGCATCTGCAGCCGGGCAGCATCACGGTCAAGACCGGTGATGAGGTGAAGAAGGGTCAGGTGATCGGCAAGCTGGGCAACACCGGAAACTCGAGCGCTCCGCACCTGCACTTCCAGCTGTCCGATGGGCCGGAGATCACGACGTCGAACAGCCTGCCGTTCTCGCTCGAGTCGTACCAGCTTGCTGGCGCGGTCGATCCGGCACAGTTCAACGACGCGGCTGACGGCAAGGGTTTACCGCCGCCGTTGCGCGTGATCGGCCCGGGCCGCCAGGAGTCCGGCACCTTTCCATTGATGTACGCGGTCACCGACTTCTAACTGCCGCGGGTGTGCGTGTCTGTACGCCGACACGCCGCAATATGCGTACATTTCGCGCACCCTCGCGGGCGCCGACTGTGCACAGCCGCTCATTCATCCACAGATAGGTCGTCAGGGGCTACCGCGTCGACGGGCCGGCTTCGATGATCCACGCTATGCAACCTGAACTCGAGCAGCTCTTCGACAAGCAAGGCGGCGTAGCCACGAGTTGCCAAATCCTGGCTCATATAAGCAGACGTCGTTTCGAGGCGGCCATCAATTGCGGTGTCCTGGAACGCATATGGCAGGGCATCTATTGCTGCGGCGAGCCAACGGAGGAGCTGCGCCTGCGTGGGCTTGATCTGTCGAGCGGCAACACGGTGCCGGTGTGCCTCGGCACCGCCGCTGCGTGGCACGGCTTCGACACGGAGGACTCCGTGGACTTGCACGTCCTGAATCCGCCCGGCGGCCAGCTCCGATGCGCCGACGGCCTGGTTGTGCATCGCCGCGACAGCGCTCCGCTGGTAATGGTGAACGGACGACCCGTGACGTCTCCTGCTTGGACCGCAGTCGAGGTTGCTCGCGGGCTGCGCCGGCCGCGGGCGCTGGCGACACTGGACGCGGCGATGCGCAGTGAAACGTGTAGTCGCAGTGAACTCTGGCGGTCGGCGGTTGAGCAGGCCGGTCGGCGTGGCATCGTCGCGGTGCGCGAACTGATCCCGCTCGCCGACGCGCTGGCGGAGTCGCCGATGGAAAGCGAAGCGCGCCTGGCGATGATTGACGGCGGCTTGCCGATGCCGGAACTGCAGTACGAGATCATCGACGGCAATCGAGAGCTCAGGCGCGTCGACTTCGCTTGGCCGAAGGCGCGGCTCGCCGTCGAGTATGACGGGGTCGATTGGCACAGCGATCCGGACGCCATGAAGC
The DNA here is from genome assembly GCA_035649695.1 of Mycobacterium sp. Lineage (GTDB taxonomy): Bacteria > Actinomycetota > Actinomycetes > Mycobacteriales > Mycobacteriaceae > Mycobacterium. Next base: position 6,505 of record DASRJA010000280.1, read on the forward strand.
GGGATCGGAGGCGACGTGCAGCGCTCGAGGCAGTCGGGTGGGTCGTCATCTCGATCGTGTTCGAGGACGTCCGATACCGGGCGTGGGAGTTCGTCGCTCGCATCGATGCGCAGTTGCGTCACGCTCGCGCCGCTTGAGCGTGCGCCGAATGCACGCAGATTGCGGCGTGTCGGCGTACAGACACGCACGCTCGGCGTAGTGGGCGAGAGAGTTGCGGTCAGCTCAGTTGACTGACGATCGCCGCGTTGTCCAGCCAGACGTTCTCGCGGCTGACGAGCCCGTCCCGGAACTCGAAGACGTGCAAGATCCGGAAGCTGAT
>DASRJA010000281.1:0-13538 GCA_035649695.1 Mycobacterium sp.
CAACACCGCGGCATGGGCGCGGGCACTGGGTCGTCGGGTGTGCGCGGTGCCAGGGCCGGTCACGTCGTCGGCCTCCGTCGGGTGCCATGTGCTGCTGCGTGCCGGGGCGCACCTGGTCACCCGCGCCGACGAGGTCCTGGAGCTGGTCGGGCATGCTGGCGAACTCGCTGCGGATGTAGAGCGACCGGCGTCGGCGCTGGATGAGCTCGGCGACAGCGAGCTGCGTGTCTACGACGCACTTCCTGCTCGCGGCGCGCGTACGGCCGACGAGATTGCAGTCGCGTCCGGATTGCCACCGACGCAAGTGTTGGGTCCGCTGTCGATGCTGGAGATCGCGGGCCTGGTCGTGCGTCAAGGTGGGCGCTGGAAGCTGGCTAGACGATAAGTTGCCACAGCCAGGGGCTGACAAGGTAGCGCGCCACCTCTTCGGTCGCGCTCGTATCCTCGATCAGGTTGGCCAACGAAGTGTCGGTCGATGATTTGGAGGAACAGTGGCAGGACGTCCAGTGCACACGTTCGAAGTGGTGCGCAGTGAGCAGTTGACCCCGCACCTCACCCGCGTCGTCCTGGGCGGAGAGGGGTTCGACACGTTCACCCCCAACGAGTACACCGACGCCTACGTCAAGATCGTCTTCGTCAGGGACGACGTCGACGTTGGCGCGCTGCCGCAGCCGCTCACACTGGACAGCTTCAACGAGCTACCTGTCGAGCAGCGGCCCACCGTGCGCACCTACACCGTGCGCCGCGTCGACGCCGATCGCCGCGAGATCGCCATCGACTTCGTCGTGCACGGCGAGCACGGTGTCGCCGGACCGTGGGCAGCGGCGGCCACCCCGGGTCAACCGGCCTACCTGACGAGCCCCAACGGCGCCTACGCACCCGATCCCGCTGCCGACTGGCACCTGTTCGCCGGTGACGAGGCGGCCGTCCCGGCCATCGGCGCCGCGCTGGAGGCCTTGCCCGACAACGCAATTGGCAAAGTCTTCATCGAGGTCGCCGGACCCGAGGACGAGATCCCGCTCAGCGCACCTGAAGGTGTCGAGGTGCGATGGATCTACCGCGGCGGTCGCGCCGACCTGGTGCCCGAAGATGTTGCGGGCGACAACGCACCGCTGATCTCCGCAGTCAAGGAAGCCGACTGGCTGCCGGGGCAGGTGCAGGTCTTCATCCACGGCGAGGCCCAGACCGTCATGCACAACCTGCGGCGCTACATCCGCAAGGAGCGCGGTGTCGACGCAAAGTGGGCCGCGTCGATCTCCGGCTACTGGCGGCGCGGCCGCACCGAGGAGACCTTCCGCCAGTGGAAACGTGAGCTCGCCGAGGCGGAAGCCACCGCCTGAGCGCGGTCAGAACCAGCTTGCCTGCGCGTCCACCGTCGTGCGATCCAGACTGGCCAGCAGATCGAACTGCGGTCCGACCTTTGGCAGCTCGAAGGTGTAGAAGTACTGTGCCGCAGCGCGTTTGCCGTCGTAGAAATCGCCCTGATGGTCGCTGGCGGCGATCAGCTGCTCGAGCCACATCCAGGCCACCACCACATGTCCGGCCGCCTCCAGGTAGACAGTCGAGTTGGCGAGGGTGGTGGCGACATCGCCTGCCGCCCAAAGCTTTCCGGTGATATCGACCAACCGTTGCACTGCCTCACGCAGCTGTTGAGCATAGGCCGCAGTGCTGTCGGACGCCAGAGCCTTGTCGATGGTTGCGTTGATCTTCTCGGCAAGCAGGGTCAGGCCAGCGCCGTCCTGCATGACGACCTTGCGGCCCAACAGGTCCAGGCCATGGATGCCGTGCGTGCCCTCGTGGATCGAGTTGAGACGATTGTCGCGGTAGCACTGCTCGACGTCGAACTCCTTGGTGTAGCCGTATCCGCCGTGCACCTGGATGGCCAGGCTGTTGGCCTCCACGCACCACTGCGACGGAAAGCTCTTCGCGATCGGAGTCAGGACTTCCAGCAGCAGATTCGCGCGATCACGCTCGGCGCCGACGCTGGTGCGCCCCTCGTCCACCAGCATCGCGCAGTACAGGCCGAGCGCGAGCGCGCCCTCGACATAGGACTTCTGCGCCAACAACATTCGCTTGACGTCGGCATGCTCGATCAACGCCACCTGCGGGCGCCCAGGATCCTTGTCACCGACCGGACGGCCCTGAGTGCGCTCCTTGGCGTACTCGACAGACGCCAGGTAACCGGCGTATCCCGTCGCCGTCGCCTGCAGTCCCACCGCCATCCGGGCTTCGTTCATCATGTGGAACATGTAGGCCAGGCCCTTGTGCTCCTCGCCGACGAGATAGCCGACCGCGCCGGGTTCGGCATCGGGCTGATGGGTGCCGTCGCCGAAGTTCAGCAGCGCGTTGGTCGTGCTGTGGTTGCCCATCTTGTGGTTCAGGCTGACCAGCGCGACGTCGTTGCGGGTGCCGTCGGCCAGAAACTTCGGGACGATGAACAGCGAGATGCCCTTCACCCCGGGGCCGCCGCCGGGGGCCTTGGCCAGCACGAGGTGCACGATGTTCTCGGTCAGTTCGTGGTCGCCGCCGGTGATCCACATCTTGGTTCCGGTGATCCGATAGGTGCCGTCGGCGGCGGGAACGGCCTTGGTCGTGATGTCGGTCAGCGACGAGCCGGCATCGGGCTCCGACAGGCACATGGTGCCGAAGTAGCGGCCCTCGAGCATCGGTCGGACCCACGTGTCGATCTGTTCCTCGGTGCCGTATTCGACGAGCAAGTTGGCATTGCCGACGGTCAGGAAGGCGTACGAGGTGGTGCTGGGGTTGGCGGCCCGAAAGAACGCCATCGACGCCTGCGCCAGCACCGTCGGGAGCTGCATGCCGCCGACTGCCTCGTCGAACGATCCGGCCACAAGTCCCGCGCCGGTGAACGTGTCCAGCGCGTCCTTGATCTCGTCGATCAGCACGACTTTCCCGTCCGGTCCCACCGTCGGCTCGTTCTGGTCGCCCTTCTTATTGTGCGGCGCAAAGCATTTCGTTGCGATGTCGACGGACAAATCGAGGACGGCGTCGAAGGTGTCGCGGGAGTGCTCGGCGAAGTGGTCGCGCTTGGTCAGCTCGACTACGTCAAGCCACTCGTAGAGCAGAAAGTCGACGTCACGCCGCGAGAGGAACTCCGCCATGTCGGAAACAGCCTTTCAAATGATATAAGCGAACGCTCATTTTATGAGCGCTCGCTTATAATGCGCCGATCATCGACAGATGTCAAATACGTGTAGGATCACCGACCGTCATGACCATCGATCGAGCTGCGGATTCAGCTGCGGCGGAACGCATGCGGCGCGCCGCCATCGAGGCGTTCGCGGAAACGGGATACGGCGGCAGCTCCACGCGGCAGATCGCCAAACGGCTCAACATGAGCGCGACGGCCATGTACCCGCATTACCGCTCCAAAGAAGAACTGCTCTACGCCATCGCGCTGGAAGGCCACAGCAGCCTGCTGGCCGCGCTGAAGAGGGCCGACGACCTCGCCGCGAGCTTCACCGAGCGGCTGCGGGCGGTGGTGGCGGCGTTCGCCAGCTGGCACGCCGAAAACCACAAGCAGGCCCGCGTCGTGCAATACGAACTGCACGGCTTGTCGCCGGCCCACTACCGCACGATTGTGCCGCTGCGCCACCAGGCCACCGACGTCATCACGGAGATCGTCGCCGGCGGTGTGACGGCCGGCGAGTTCGACGTGGACAACGTCGACGAGCTGGTGATGGCCATCTCGTCGCTGTGCGTCGACGTGTGCCGCTGGTTCCCGTCACGCCAACACCGGGACGCACAGAAGCTGGGCGAGGTGTACGCCGGGGTGGCGCTGCGGATGGTTCGCTGACGGCTGCCGGGGCCGGGCTGGCACGCTAGGCGCATGGCATTCGGCGATTACCAGCTCGAAATCTATCTGCAGGGATTGTCCGGCATCGTGCCGTCGCTCCCGATGTCCTACGCGGAATGGGAAGCCAAGGCGGAAGCGGCGATGCCACCGTCAATCTGGTCGTACGTCGCCGGTGGTGCTGGCGACGAGCGCACCCAGCGGGTCAATCGCACCGCCTTCGACGGCTGGGGTTTGATGCCGCGGATGTTCGTCGGCGCCAAGGAACGCGATCTGTCGGTCGAGGTGTTCGGTTTGACGGTGCCATCGCCGGTGTTCATGGCGCCGATCGGCGTTACCGGCCTGTGCGCACAAGATGGCCACGGCGATCTGGCCACCGCACGAGCCGCCGCGCGCACCGGAGTGCCGATGGTGATTTCGACGCTGACCGAAGACCCAATGGAAGAAATCGCCGCCGAATTCGGTGATACCCCAGGCTTTTTCCAGCTGTACACGCCGACCGACCGCGACCTGGCCGAGAGTTTCGTCCGGCGTGCCGAGGCCGCCGGCTACAAGGGCATCATCGTCACGCTGGACACCTGGGTACCGGGGTGGCGGCCGCGCGACCTGTCGACGTCGAACTTCCCGCAACTGCGTGGCCGCTGCCTGGCCAACTACACCAGCGATCCCGTATTCCGCGCGAGCCTGCAGCAGCCGCCTGAGGAGAACATGCAAGCCGCGGTGCTGCGCTGGGTCTCGGTATTCGGCAATCCGCTGACATGGGACGACCTTCCGTGGCTGCGGTCGCTCACCGATCTGCCGCTGATCGTCAAGGGCATCTGCCATCCCGACGACGCGCGCCGCGCCAGGGACGGCGGCGTCGACGGCATCTACTGCTCCAACCACGGTGGCCGACAGGCCAACGGTGGCATTCCCGCGATCGACTGCCTACGAGCCGTCGTCTCGGCCGCCGATGGGCTGCCGGTGTTGTTCGATTCGGGTATCCGCAGCGGCGCCGACATCGTCAAGGCGCTGGCGCTGGGCGCCACGGCCGTCGGCATCGGGCGGCCGTACGCGTACGGGCTGGCCATCGGCGGTGAGGACGGCGTCGTGCACGTACTGCGCTCGCTGCTGGCCGAGGCCGACCTGATCATGGCCGTCGACGGCTATCCGACACTCAAGGACCTGACACCCGAGGCGCTGCGGCGCGTCACCTGAACTGCGGCCGGGCCGTCTGCGACGGTAGGGGAGTGCAAGCGATTTTCGAGGAGTTCGACGAGTACCTTGCGCTCCAGCGCGGCCGCTCCGAGCACACCCGCCGCGCGTATCTGGGCGACCTGCGCTCGCTGTTCGACTTTCTCGCCGAACGTATGCCGGGCGCCGGGCTGGACAGGCTGAGCCTGCCGATTCTGCGCTCCTGGCTGTCGGCTCAAGCGTCGGCAGGCGCGGCGCGCACCACGCTGGCGCGACGCACCTCGGCGGTCAAGACCTTCACGGCGTGGGCGACGCGCCGCGGATTGTTGTCGACCGATCCCGCCGCGCGGCTACAAATGCCGAAAGCCCGACGCACGCTGCCGTCGGTGCTGAGACAGGATCAGGCTCTGGATGCCATGGCCGCGGCGAAATCCGGTGCTCAGCAAGGGGATCCGCTTGCGTTGCGCGATCTGTTGGTCGTTGAGTTGTTGTACGCCACCGGTATTCGTGTCAGCGAGCTGTGCGGGCTCGACATCGACGACGTCGATCGGCCCCGGCGGCTGCTGCGTGTCCTCGGCAAGGGCAACAAGCAGCGGACGGTGCCATTCGGAGAGCCGGCGCAGGCGGCATTGACGGCGTGGCTGGACGACGGGCGGCCGGAGCTGGCCACCGCTGATTCCGGTCCGGCGCTGTTGCTGGGCGCCCGCGGCCGTCGGCTCGACCCGCGGCAGGCGCGCACCGTCGTGCATCAGACCGTCGCCGCGGTTGATGGCGCACCCGACATCGGCCCCCATGGGCTGCGGCACAGCGCCGCTACGCATCTGCTCGAGGGCGGCGCGGACCTTCGCGTCGTGCAGGAATTACTGGGTCATTCGACGCTGGCTACCACGCAGCTGTACACGCACGTCACCGTCAGGCGTCTGCGTGCGGTGCACGACCAGGCGCATCCACGGGCCTAGTGGTGATTTGGGTGCGCCAACGATCGCGGAGCGACCGTAGACACACCGAACTCGCGACGGAGGGAACGACGCGGGCTTCGCGGCCGTCCAACCTGAGTGCTCGATGAGTATCTCCGTGAACAAGACGCCGTCATCACTCTCGCGCAAGCCAGACAGCGACGGGTTGGTCCGCCAACGTGACTTCCGCGAGTCACGGTTCAGAGTTCAATTCCGGTGTACTTGGTTTCGAGATATGCATCCAAACCTTCGATACCCCCCTCGCGGCCGATACCGGAGGCCTTAATGCCGCCGAACGGTGCGACCGGATTGCTAACCACACCGCGATTGATTCCGGTCATTCCGGTGTCGAGGGCGTCGGCCACCTTTAACGCTCGCGACAGATCCCGGGTGAAGACGTACGATGCCAATCCGTACTCGGTCGCGTTCGCTGCAGCGAGAACCTGCTCCTCGCTGTCGAACTCGTAGATCGGCGCGACCGGCCCAAAGATCTCCTCTGTGCAGATGGCCGCGTCGTCGGGGATGTTATGGAGGACTGTCGGAGCGTAGAAAAAGCCTTCACGCTCGACACGGTGACCACCAGTCAGGCAGTGCGCCCCCTTGGCGACCGCATCATGGACGAGGTCGCTGACCTTGTGCAATTGGCGCTCGTCGATGAGAGGACCGATGGCGGTACCAGCGTTTGATGCATCGCCGACGGCGACGTTGCGCATGCGCTCAGTAAAGCGTTCGGTGAAGGTCGCAGCGATCTCTCGCTGTACGAAGATCCGGTTTGCCGCAACACACGATTCTCCTCCGTTGCGCAACTTCGCAACCAACGCACCCTCGACGGCGATATCGAGATCGGCGTCGGCGAACACGATCAAAGGGCCATTGCCGCCAAGTTCCATCGACGTGTTCATCACATTCTCGGCTGCCTGGCGCAGCAGGATCTTGCCGACGCGTGTCGATCCGGTGAATGAGACCTTCCGCGCGCGGCAATCCCGCATGATCGCGGCGACGACCTCCGATGACCGGGTAGTGGTAATGACATTGACGACGCCTGCCGGTACGCCGCAGTCTTCGAGCACTTGCGCGAGCAGAAGGCTACTCAGTGGTGTCTGCTCGGCGGGTTTGAGGATGGTAGTGCATCCCGCCGCGAGCGCGGGGGCAACCTTTCGCGCTCCCATGGCCAGTGGGAAATTCCACGGCGTGATCAGCAGTGATGGCCCCACGGGCCTCTTCGACACCGCGATTCGGTACTGCCCACCGGGTTCAATGCCGAACTGTCCGTCGAGGTGAAGCCGTCGGGCAGATTCAGCAAACCACCGGAAGAAACCCGCACCGTAGTCGACCTCACTTTGTGCTTCAGACCACGGCTTCCCCATTTCTGCGGCGATCAGCGCAGCGAACTCGCCACGCCGCGTCAGGATCGCCCGGTAGGCGCGGTCGAGGATGTCGGCTCGCCGACCTGCCGGCGTGGACGCCCAATCGTGCTGGGATTCGGCCGCAGCAGCCAGAGCTGCCAGACCGTCGACCTCGTCGGCGTCGGCGACTCGCGCCAGAACATCCTCGGTCGCCGGGTTCACCACGCTGATCGAGCGAGCGCACGCGGCTGGCTGCCAGCGACCCCCGATGAGCAGATCGGTCGGCACGGACGGTAGAGGAGTGGTGGCGGCGGACATCACTGCCATGGGAATCGTTCCTTCCTGCCGTGGCGGTGCAACAGCGGCCTCTCGATCCGTGACTGGAGGGGCGGATCGTGAGGACCGCGATCCAATAGTGTTCAACTGTAGAACAGATCATGCAGATCACACAAGCGAGTAGGTGCTCGGGCTCCGCCTGTGGGAAGGGCGCGGTCGCGCGATTAAAGGCGCTGACGGACGCCGGTCGGCAGTTTGCGGCGGCCTCGGTCTGGCGTCTCCGAGGCACCCCGTTAGTCGGTTTTCTTGCGCTGCGCGGTGATCCCGCGTGCAAGGTCGCGATTCTCTTCGAGAATCGCGGTGACGACCTGGATAGCTCGGGCGGGATCCCGGGACTCGAAAGCTTCGACCATCTCTTGGTGCTCGTGAGCGACGCCCTCGTTGTCGAGATACTCATTGCGGTCGTAACTCAGCACAAGGAGGAAGTAGCGAAGCTCGTTCAGCAGTGCGGCGTAAAACTGGTCGATTCGTGCACTCCCGAGAATGCCGACAGCGGCCTGGTGAATCGCGAGGTCACAATCGACGATCGTGCGCAGGTCATGGGTTTCAAGCGCTTGGACATACCGCCTGTGCGCATCGCGCATGGGGGCCAGATCGCTCTCGGCGGTGAGGGACTGAGCTGCGAGTCGTTCGAGGTACAGCCTGGCTTTGAACACGTCGACGACATCATCGTCGGTCGGGTCCCAGACCTCCATGCCCCGGTTGAAGTTGTATCTGACCAAGCCCGAACCTTGGAGTAGGCGGACAGCCTCCCGGACGGTGTTACGTGACAGGCCAAGCGATCGGGCGATGCCGGCTTCGCTGATGCGTTCACCTGGGCTAATGGCGCCTTCGATGATCATGCTGGTAAGACCGTCGGCTACCTGCTGGGCCGTGCTCTTGCCCACGATCGCGATGTGATCAGCCACAGCTTTCGTCATCTATGTAACTGTACTACAGCTGGACAATCTCACCGGAGCCGGTTAGTGTGGTGCACGTCACGTAGAACTGTAGAACAGTTGAACTGTTAGATAGGCAGAGTCTACTGTTGTACGAAGTCCCGAGGAGTCCCCAAGTGCAGGAAGAACAGGCAGCCCAGGCCGATGGTTCGGCGCCAAAGCTGATCGTGCATGGCGAGTTGAAGAGAAACTCCCTACGGAACCGCCACCTGACGATGATTGCCCTTGGCGGCATCATCGGCGCCAGCCTCTTCGTCGGTAGCGGTTCGGTGATCGCTAGCGCTGGGCCGGCGGCGTTGCTGTGTTACGCCATCGGCGGCGTCTTGGTAGTCCTCGTGATGAGAATGCTGGGGGAGATGGCGGTTGCCCGTCCCGCTCTTGGATCCTTTATGGAGTATGCCCGGGAGGCACTTGGCGACCGAGCCGGCTTCATTGTCGGTTGGTTGTACTGGTACTTCTGGGTGGGAGTCGTCGCGTTCGAGGCCGTCGTTGGCGGGCGCATCGTCAGTGGATGGACCGGGGCTCCGGCCTGGGTCTTCGCCCTTGGTCTGATGTTTGTGCTAACCGTAAGCAATCTGCTTTCGGTCAAATCGTTCGGCGAGACCGAGTTCTGGCTCGCGTCGATCAAGATCGCAACCATCATCGTCTTCCTTATCGTCGGCTCGCTATGGGTGCTGGGCGTGTTCCCGCATTCGCACTTCTCAGTCCCCAACATCGCCTACGGCGGATTCTTCGCCCACGGCGCGATGCCCGTGCTGCAAGGTGTGGTAACCGTCATTTTCGCCTACTTCGGCACGGAGATCGTGACGATGGCTGCCGCGGAATCGCGCCAGCCGGCCCGCGCGATCGCCCGAGCGACGAACACCATCGTGTGGCGAATCATGCTCTTCTATGTCGGGTCGGTCGCGCTGCTGTTGATGATCACGCCTTGGCCCGAGATCCCTTCCACATCAAGCCCGTTTGCCGCAGCCTTCGACTTGTTCGGGTTTCCCGCTGCCGCGACCATTATCAACGTCGTCGTGTTGACCGCGGCCCTGTCGGTGCTCAACTCAGGGTTATACACCGCCTCGCGCATGGTGTACGCGCTGGGCGGAACCGGGTGGGCGCCTGGATGGGTGACTGACACCAATCGCCGCGGCGTGCCGTGGAAGGCGATTCTGCTCAGCACTGTTGTCGGTTACGTCGCGATAGTGATGAACTACGTTTCTCCTGACACGATTTTCGCGTTCATCATGAATTCTGCCGGCGCCGTTGCCCTCTTCGTGTATCTCATCATCGCGTTTTCCCAGCTGCGGCTGCGTTCACAACTGACGAAGCAAGGAGCCTTCGACTCGCAGCTGAAGATGTGGTTTCACCCTTGGCTCGGCATCTTGACCATAGTCGGAATCTGCGTGGTCCTCGGTGCCATGGGTTATCTGGAAAGCACCCGATCGCAGTTGTTGTTGAGCCTGCTCAGCGTCGGTGCCCTCCTCGTCGCGTACCCGTTCGCGCGCCGCTCCCGTGAGCGTCTGCTCGCCTCAGCGGTGCCGTCGACGATCGCCGGCTCACAGCCCAATCCAGCTCGTTCATAAGGAGTTTGGCTCATGACTGATCAGGACCAGACCTCAGGGACTGCGTTGTGGAATGCGCAGGCGCACATGCCATCGGTCGCAGAACGCCAGATCGTCATTTCCCGTGGCGAAGGCAGCTACATCTACACGACCGACGGCCGGCGTCTATTCGACGGCACCGCGTCGTTGTGGTTCGCCAACATCGGCCACGGCCGCAAGGAGATGGCGGAAGCCGCTTATCGCCAAATGCTCAACCTCGAGACCTACCATGTGTTCGGCCGCTACACGACCGACCGTTCTGTGGCGCTGGCCGACCGGCTTGCGTCACTCTCGCCGATCGAGGACTGCAAGGTCATATTTACCAGCGGAGGCTCCGACTCGATCGACACCGCCTGCAAGCTTGCGCGCAGGCATTGGCAACTCCGCGGCCGCACCTCGAAACGCACCATTCTGTCCCGCCAGTTCGCCTATCACGGACTGCACGCCTACGGAACCAGCATCACCGGACTGGACTTCAACCGCGAGGGTTACGGCACCGAGTCCTTGGTGCCAGAGACGGCCCGTGTCTCCAATGCGGACATCGACGCCGTCGCGCGCGTCATCGACGAAATCGGCGCCGAAAATATCGCCGCATTAGTATTCGAACCCATCCAAGGCACCGGCGGCGTGAATCCACCACCGCCCGGATATCTTGAAGGGCTGGAACGGATCTGCCGCGACAATGACATTCTCCGCATCACCGATGAGGTGATTACCGGTTTTGGTCGCACCGGTAGAATGTTCGCGTCCGAGCGGTACGGCCTGCAGTCCGACCTCGTCACCTTCGCGAAAGGTGTCACGTCCGGGTATGCGCCACTTGGCGGCATCCTCATCGCGCCCTCGGTGTGGGAACCCTACTTTTCGCCGCAGAGCGAGTTGACCTTCCGACACGGCGTCACCTATTCGGGCCATGCGACGGCGTGCGCCGTGGCAGAAACCAACCTCGACATTCTCGAGAAAGAACACCTCCTCGAACGCGCGGAGAAGCTGGAGCTCACGTTGCACCACGAACTCGACTCGCTCAGCGACCTGGACGCAGTTGAGGACATTCGAGTCGCCGGATTCCTCGGGGGCGTCAGCCTGCGCGCCGACCTCGATGCGCCGGCGATCGCCGATGACCTCGTCGACCGCGGATTCATCGTCCGCGCGTTGCGAGGCAACACACTCCAGCTGAGCCCGCCGCTCGTTACAACTGACGAAGAAGTGGTCCAGCTGGCCGCCGCGCTCCGCGAATCCCTCGTCGATGCCGACAGGTGAGATCTGCGCAAGGAACTCGGCTCCAAACCCTCGAAGTCCTGCGCAACACCACTGATAAGGCGCGAGTCTTTCTCAGTCGCCGGGGACCGAGCGCGGCCACTTCGGCCGTGGCAGTTCGGTTTTCGACGGCGGACGCATGCAGTCCAGGACGGTGTGTAACGGCGGCCATGTCGCGCGGCCGCGACGCATGACCGCGTAGGCCGTCAGCACTGCCTTGGGTTCTGCCAGGGGAAGCACTTTGACCCCGGCGGTGGTGGCGCGGCCGATGGGCAGCAGTCCCACGCCGTAGCCGGCGATGATCAGATCCTCAACCAGTTCCAGGCTGTCGATCTCGTGCGCGATGCGTGGGACGAAAGCGGCCAGCGATGCCAGGGCCCACACGGCAGCCTCATCAGCGGTGTTGCGGGAGTTGATGATCCACGTTTGATCTGCGTAGTCGGCGATCTCAGCATGGCCATCTGAAGTATCGGCAGACACATCCAGTCCCCACGGAACCGACTACAGCGCAAACGTTTCCAACACCGGACCCAGCGACGCGGGCGCGAGGTTGTAGTCGTAGGTCAGCGCGAGTTCGAGGTCGTCGTTGGTCAACAGCGCGAAGGCCTCGATGGGTTCGAACCCGCTGATCACGAACTCCAGCTTCGGAAACCGCTCTGCGAGCTCGGCGATGATCGGCAGCAGTGATACTCGGATCCCGGTTGCAAAGCCGCCCACGCGGACGGTGCCTGCCGGTTCGGCATCCGGGTAGAGGTCGAGGCGTACGCTGTCGACGGCCGCCAGGATGGTGAAAGCATGATCGGCGAGGCGTAGGCCCGCTCACCGACCGCTAGAGGACCGAATCACTCACGAAGCAGGGCAATGACTTTCGCGATGTCGGGCATTGCCGAGTCGCGCCCAACCCATTCGTCGAACACGGTCCAGTAGCTCACACCGAAGCGCTGCTGCCGCTCGATCAGCGCCTCGGCCATCTGCTCGTGCGTGCCGAGCAAGACGAACGGCGAATCGAGCACGAACTCCGGCGAGATCCCGCCGAAGGCCGCGGCGAGTTCGGCGGCCGATGCTTCACGGTCGTCGGTGTGCACGACGAACTGAATGAGCGCGTTGAGTTCGATCGCGTCGAACCGGTCACCGGCGGCGTCACGCACAACGGCAATCCGGTCCTCCAGGCCGGCCGCGTCGAAGTGAGTCAGCTCGACCTTCGTGGCGTCGCGGTTGTGGCTGAAGCCCGCCAGTCCGGCGATGTCGGCGACACGGCCGGCCAACTGCAACACCCGCGTTCCGTTGCCGCCTACAAGTAAAGGCACGGCAACGCCGGGCGCAGCGACGAGCTCGCCCGCCTCGGCGCGCACGCAGTAATGGGCGCCGTCGACGTCGACGGGCTCGCCCACAAGTAACGCCCGGATGACGTCGACCGCTTCGATGAGCCGATCGACCCGCGTCTTGCCCGAATCAAACCGAATGCCCGCGGCGTCGTACTCGGATTTCATGTGCCCGGCCCCGAGCCCCAATTCGAACCGCCCGCCCGAGATCGCGGCGACGGTCGCGGCTTCGCGTGCGGTGTCGATGGGATGGCGTAAGTCGTTGTTCAGCACCAGCGTTCCGGTGTGCAGCCGATCGGTCGCCACAGCGGCGGCCATCGCACCGGCAAACGGCGACACAGACGCGACCAGGTGGTCGGGAATCGTCAGCACGTCAAAACCGGCGTCCTGCACCGAGTTTGCGAATGCGCCGAACTCCGCGCCACGCGGCAGCGCCGTGTGCAGACCGAAGCGAAGCGGACGTGAACGATGAGCGTCGGTGGTCATGGTTCCGACGGTAGGCGCGTCAGCCACCCAATGGTTTGAGCCGGACCGGCGTGCTGGCGAGCAGCCCCAGCGGGTCGACGTAGTCCGCGCGCGAGGCCGGACCCCACATCGCCCCCCAATGCAGGCACGCCGCGGCGGCGCAACCGCCATGTCCCGCCTCCAGCTCGCCAATCACCGCCCCGGCGTCAATGAGCTGACCAACGCGGACCGACGATCGCACCGGCTCATACGTCGTCCGCAGCCCGCCGGAATGCGCGATCGACACCAGCGTCCGCCCGGCCAGCTCCCCGGCGAACACCACCGTGCCCGCGCCGGCCGCATACA
>DASRJA010000282.1:0-5509 GCA_035649695.1 Mycobacterium sp.
TGGAAGTTCGTCCGGGTGGCCGACGACCGCGTGGCCCCCAATCGATGGCAATGGACGACTCGGACCGATCCCGGCGTGCTTGTCGACCCGCAGGGCAACGAGTTCAGCTTCAGGCCCCAAAACCGCCCAGCGGGTTGAGCAGGGCCGTGCAAATCTGGCGCGGGTTGATGAAGCCGAGCAGACCGCTGGTGGGCATCGCGGCGCATCCGGTGGTCATCGTGGGCGCTGTCGGCATGGTGGGGTTGGCCCACACCGCCGGGCTGGCGGCCTGAGCGCCGCACTTGGGCCATGCCTTGAGGCCCTGCGTGCGCAGGACGTTCTCGGCAACGCGGATCTGCTCGGCACGCGGCGCCATCGCCGGGTTGCCCACGCCGCCGTTGGCGTTCCACGTCGCCTGCTTGAACTGCAGGCCGCCGTACGTGCCATTGCCGGTGTTGGTGGACCAGTTGCCGCCCGACTCACACTGCGCGATCGCGTCCCAGTTGACGCTGTCGGCGTTGGCGGTGCCCGTTGAAAGGGCCATCGGCACGACGGCGAGTGCTCCGGAAATGGCGGTGGCCAACAGGCCCTTGGTGACTGCCTTACGAATGTTCATCACTGCGGTCCTTCCCCGACCGTTTGAAACAAGGCCCGCAAGTGAGGAGCTTGTGCGTTCCCCGATGCGGATATCAGGTGTTTCGGGTGATCAACATCACGTGTTACCCAAGTGTCAAAAGTTTTATTCGTTACTTATCTGGTGTAAGGGGCCTCTGAGAAAGAAGAGGCGGCGCCAGGCAAACGCCCAGCACCGCCTCTTTGCAGTCGTTAGTTGACTAGCCGCGCCTGCCGCAGACCGGCCACGCGCCGATGCCCTGCGAACGAACCACGTTCTCGGCGACCCGAATCTGCTCTTCACGGCTGGCGTGCTGCGGCGAACCGCTGCCGCCGTTGGCCCGCCAGGTGCCCATGGTGAACTGCAGGCCGCCGTAGTAACCGTTACCTGTAGCGATCGACCAGTTACCGCCGGACTCGCACGCCGCGACGGCATCCCAGTTGACGCCGCTTTCCGCATTCGCGGTGCCGGTCGCCAGCGCCATCGGTGCCAGAGCAAGCGCACCGGCGATGGTGGCCAGACCAAACGTCTTGCGGATGTTCTTCACTTCGATCCTTTCGCCAAGCGCGCGCCATCAACACCCGCGCGGAGACGCGGGCGTGGCTGCCTGTACACAGGCGTGGGAGTTGGGCCGCACCGTCTCGGTCAGGTGCGGCAGCGAGAGGCGAGACTTGCCTCGCCGGGCGTGAGGCCCGACGGCCGACGAAGGCGAACTTGCCTTCCAACGGCCCCACTCACACGCAGGTTCTTGGTTTTGAAATTATTTGCTCCGTTTGAAGCTGTTGGGACCGTACAAACCCGGAGACGCAAAGTCATATCAGGTGGAGGGTGTGTCGCGGTTAGATCACGGGAAGATCACGGACCAACCTAAGAATCTCCTGTGCAGGTCAGCCGCCGGTTTGACGGCAGCGGGGAATCTGCAGTTCCGGCGTGTCGCCGTGATTCAAATCACGATCATTTTGTGAGCTGGGACACGCCTACGACGACGGTTCAGGTGTCGAAATCGGCCGTGCGACTGGGAAACCACCGGCAAGGGTCGCGAAATGGGCGTTCTCTGACAACAGTTCGCTGCTCGTCGCATCGTCTATCCTGTCGCGTCGGGACCTTAAATCCGCTGTCCCCGTTACTATTTCAGCGACACAGCCGGAAGCCGGCAACGACCGTCGCTGAACCGTTGATTGCCAAAATGCGTGGCTGGCTCGCACGAATACTATTGATCTGCAAGATGTTTCGATCCAGTTCGCGCTGGTGCGCGTAGAATCGCACAGACAGACGATAGCGGACGGCCTGCTCACCAGCCCGCATCGTGGCGATCGAGATGCCCGGCGGCTGTTAAAACCTCCGCAGGAGCGGGGGTATTGGGCGCCTTCGGCAGCCCTATACTGTGCCGGAATTGCCAGCTGTATTGTTCGGGCTTCGCCAAAACTGGTGATATGCAACTGATTTCATAGCCGCTGGGCGACCTGATGGCGCGCTCGACGCCGAATGCCAACGCCTACGAACGCGCATATATCAGAAGAATAAACGCAAGAATTGCCGTCGCGGAATTACGTGCGTAAATGTGTCAAATTCTAAAGTCGAAATCAGCAAATTTGCTAGGCAATTCGCGGCGGCAGCGTGGCGTTGAGATCGGCGGCCGTGTTGACGTTGGCGAGCGACGGCTGCTCGGCCATGACGATCCGCTGCGTGTCAACCCTGTCCACCAGCGCGCGCATGCTGCGCTCCCCCGCCGCAACCAACGCGTCGACCCGGTCGGCCAGCGATGTTCGGTACACGCCCGCCAGGTAGTGATCGCGACCATCCCACGGCAGCACCACATCGGCACCCAACCGCACCGCTGGGCCCGCGAGTACGGCGATCAACTCGGCATCAAGTAGCGGCATGTCCACCGCACAGACGAATGCCAGCTCGAGTCCGGCGTCGGCGGCCGCCCGCAGCCCTCGCCCCGTCGCCAGCAGCGGCCCGACGCCACGAACCTCGTCGCGCAGCACTTCGGCCTCGACAGCGGGCAGCGGCTGTCCCGGTGCGGCGATCACGAAAATCGGTGAACATCGGGGGCTCACGACCGAGACCGTGCGCTCGAGGAGCGTGGTGCCTTCGTATTGAAGATTCGCCTTGTCGCGGCCCATTCGGCGGGATGCCCCGCCGGCCAGGATGACTGCAGCGAGCGGCACAGGGGGCGTCACGTCAGTGAGGTTAGTCGACGGTCCAGGTGTCCTTGCCGCGGAGCAGCGACTGTAGTGCGGCCGTGTCGTGTGCCTTGGCGTCGCGCGCAGAAACGACCTGGCTGCGCGCCGAGTCGTCGTACGTCGGCTTGTTGACCTGACGGAAGATGCCCATGACCATGTGCTCGAGGTTCTGCTCGGACAGTCGCGACAGCGCGAAGGCGTACGCCGGGTCTTCCACGGTGGCGTTGTGGACGACGATCTCGTCGGCCGACACATCGGCGGTCTTGGCGACCTCCAGCCCATAGCCGGACTTCACGACGCAGTACTCGCCGTCGGCGCCGAACGTGATCGGCTCGCCGTGGCTGATGTTTATCAGCCGCTCCTCCGCGCCCTCCTTGCGCAGCGCGTCGAAGGAGCCGTCGTTGAAGATCGGGCAGTCCTGCATGATCTCGACCAGCGCGGCACCACGGTGCGCAGCGGCGCCGCGGAGAACCTCGGAAAGTCCCTTTCGGTCCGAGTCCAGCGCGCGGCCAACGAACGTCGCCTCGGCGCCAAGCGCCAGCGACACCGGGTTGAACGGGTAGTCCAGCGAGCCCATCGGCGTCGACTTGGTGATCTTGCCCACCTCAGAGGTCGGCGAGTACTGGCCCTTGGTCAGCCCGTAGATCCGGTTGTTGAAGAGCAAGATCGTGAGGTTCACGTTGCGGCGCAACGCGTGGATCAGATGGTTGCCGCCGATCGACAACGCGTCGCCGTCACCCGTGACGACCCACACCGACAGGTCGGGCCGCGCAAGGGCCAGGCCCGTGGCGATTGTCGGCGCGCGGCCGTGGATGGAGTGGAACCCGTAGGTCTCCAGGTAATACGGAAAGCGGCTCGAGCAGCCGATGCCACTGACGAACGCGATGTTCTCGCGGCGCAGCCCAAGCTCCGGCAGGAAGTTGCGGATGGTGTTGAGGATGACGTAGTCACCGCACCCGGGGCACCACCGGACCTCCTGGTCGCTGGTGAAGTCCTTGGCCTTCTGCGGCTCGTCGGTGGTAGGCACCCCGCTGATCTTCGAGAGCGGGGTGACGCCCAGGTCCGATCCGATCAGGTCTGTCATGCGTTAGCTCCCACACCAGTCTCCACGGTGGCCGCCGCCAACCGCGCGAACTTGGCCTTGTCAATTTCCTTGTCGCCCAACGTCCCATCCAGCGCGGCATCGATGATGCCCTCGACCTCGTCGGCCAAAAACGCCATGCCTTCCGCCTTGGTCACCGACTGAACGTCGACCAGGAACTTGCCGCGCAGCAGCAGCGCGAGCTGGCCGAGGTTCATCTCCGGCAGCACGACCTTGGGGTAGCGGCGCAGCACGTCGCCCAGGTTGGCCGGGAACGGGTTCAGGTTGCGCAGCTGCGCATGGGCGACCTTGATGCCCTTGCGCCGAGCGCGCCGGCATGCCTCGCCGATCGGGCCGTAGCTGCTGCCCCAACCGATCATCAGCAGTTCGGCATCGCCGGTGGGGTCGTCGACCTCGAGATCCGGCACCTTGATGCCGTCGATCTTGGCCTGGCGCAGCCGCACCATCAGGTCGTGGTTCTTCGGCTCATAGGAGATGTTGCCCGAGCCGTTGGCCGCCTCGAGCCCCCCGATGCGGTGCTCCAAGCCGGGCGTGCCCGGAATCGCGAACTGGCGAGCCAGCGTTTCCGGGTCGCGTGCGTACGGCTGGAACGGCTCACCCGACTTCGCGAACGTGTGCTCGATCGGAGCGTAGGTGCTGACGTCGGGAATCGCCCACGGCTCCGAGCCGTTCGCGATCGCGCCGTCGGACAGGATCATCACCGGCGTGTGGTAGGTGATCGCGATGCGGGCGGCCTCGATGGTGGCGTCGAAACAGTCGGACGGCGTGCGGGGCGCAACGATCGCGACCGGCGACTCACCGTTGCGGCCGAACATCGCCTGCAGCAAGTCGGCCTGCTCGGTCTTGGTCGGCAGGCCGGTCGACGGTCCACCGCGCTGCACGTCGACGACGATCAGCGGAAGCTCGGTCATCACGGCCAGCCCGATCGCCTCGGATTTCAGCGAAATGCCGGGGCCAGAAGTGGTGGTGACGCCCAGCGCACCGCCGTATGAGGCGCCGATGGCAGCGCCGATGCCGGCGATTTCGTCCTCGGCCTGGAACGTGAGCACGTTGAAGTTCTTGTGCTTGGACAGCTCGTGGAGGATGTCCGACGCCGGGGTGATCGGATAGCTGCCGAGCACCACCTGGACGTCGGCGAGTTGGCCCGCGGTGATCAGGCCGTACGCGAGCGCCGTGTTGCCCGAAATCTGGCGGTACTCACCGGATTTCAGCTTGGCAGGCGATACCTCGTAGGTGCTGGCGAACGCCTCGGTGGTCTCGCCGTAGTTCCAGCCGGCCTTGAGCGCCAGCACATTGGCCTCGGCGATATCGGGCTTGCGGGCGAACTTCTCACGGATGAACGCCTCGCTGTGCTCCAGCTCGCGGCCGTACATCCACGACAGAAGCCCGAGCGCGAACATGTTCTTGGCGCGCTGGCCGTCCTTCTTGGAGGCGCCGATCGATTCGACCGCGCCGAGCGTCAGCGTCGTCATCGGGACGGACTGCACGACGTAGTCGGAAAGCTCCTCGCTCTCCAGTGGGTTGGCCTCGTAGCCGACCTTCGCGAGATTGCGTTTGGTGAACTCGTCGGCGTTGGCGATGATCAGGCCGCCGCGGGGCAGATCGGAAACGTTGGCCTTCAGCGCG
>DASRJA010000283.1:0-5114 GCA_035649695.1 Mycobacterium sp.
GAGGTTCGCGGTAACCGCCGCGCAGCGCGAACAGCCCGGCGAATCCACCGAGACCGCCGCGAACTTCGGGCCTGGTGGCCTTCTTGGCCAGCGGCTTGAACAGTTCGACGGCGCGGTCACCGGCTTCGATGTCCACCCCGGCCGATGCGTAGGAGATGCCGTGTTGTTCGGCTTGATCCGTCATCGAGAGCAAGGCTACCGTCGTTGCCCGCGCCTCGGTAACCGGTCGATCCTGAGCACTTCCCCTTGATCGCCTCGCACGATCGCGCGCGGTGTGAGAACGTGACCGACCATGAAAACAGTTCGCTGGTTTGCGCTTCTTGCCGTGGCGACCGTGCCGGCTTCGACGGTCCTGGCCGCGCCCGCGCTGGCCACGCCGGGGGTGAACATCGACGCGGTCGTCATCTCGCAATCGACCGTCAACGGAGTCGACTACATCACCAAGGAGATCACCATCCAACCCGGGGGCAGCACCGGCTGGCACTATCACGACGGCCGCGTGTTCGGCGTCGTCCGGGAGGGCACGCTCACCCGCAACATGGCGGACTGCTCGGAGGTCGTCTCCCCCGCTGGCTCGGCCGTCACCGAGGACAGCGGACCGAATCACGTCCACATCGGCCGCAATCTCGGGCCTGTCCCTCTGGTGCTGTGGGTCGACTACATCGAGCCTGCCGGCAGCCCGCAGGCTGAAGACGTGCCTGACCCCGGCTGCGGGCCCTAGGGCCTGCGGAGCGCCGAGACGTTGTCGTTCTCGGCCACACCACAAACCTCCCTCCTATTGCCACAGGTAGACACCAGTTTTTGTGACTGCTAGCCACCGTCTGCACTGCCCCTTGGGCACATTTTGGGCACACCCTCACGCGAGTAGCGGCTGTGCAACGTGACCGCCACAGCGTCCAGGTCGTCGTCGAACAAGTCCGCGTAGGTGTCCAGCGTCATCTTGGCGCTGGCGTGCCCGAGCATCCGCTGTAGGGCCAGCACGTTGACGCCAGCACTGATCGCCAGCGACGCGCAGGTGTGCCGCAGATCGTGAGGCGTGATCTTCTGGACTCTGGCCTTAGTGACCGCCGCGGCGAACCACCCACCGACAGACTTCGGGCGCGGCAGATACCCGCCAGCCGGCCCCGGGAACACCAGTTCACCCGGAGCCTTGCCCCGACACTTCACCGACAGCTCGTCGAGCACGAACGTCGCCACCGGCACCGAACGCGCCTTGCGGCCCTTCGTCGGTCCGACTGCATGGCGGGCGCCTACCTCGACCGCGCTGACCGACACCGACAGCCGACGCCGCAGGAACTCGACATCGGCGACCCGCAGGGCGATCGCCTCCGACCACCTCAAGCCGCAGTAGGCCAGCACGAGGACGAGCGCACGGTGCTCGTCCGACTGCTCGGCCAGCCGCGCCAGTCATCGGCGGACAGGTATACGTGCCTCTTGGCCGTTTGGTGCGGCAGGTTCTCCACGCCACGCGCCGGGTTGACTGCCAGCCGCTTGGCCTTCACCGCGTCGGACAGAATCCCCGACAGCACGACGTGCGCCCGGCGCACCGTGGTGACACCACTACCGGCTCGGACCATGGCTGCAATCCATGATTCGACGCCGAGCACGTCCACGTCGGCCACGCTCATCGCTCCCCAGCGCGGCATGACATGGACGCGGTACGCGGACTCAAACATCCGCCAGCTCGACGGCGCTGTGGCCTGTTGCTTGCGCGCCAACCAGTCGGCGGCCAGCTCGTCAACCGTCGCACGGCCGAGCGCCGGCGCGACGTACTCGCCTTTGAGCTTCGACACTTCGACCGTGGCGGCGAACTCCTTTGCGTCCCTTACGGTTCGGAACCCGCGCCGTTTCGTCTGCTTCCGATCCGGCGTCCGATACCTAACCTGGTATCGCTTCCCGTCTGCGGTTTGGTACGCCTCAATCGTCGCCACTCGACACCTCTTCGCCGGATCCCGACATCCACCCCGGCCTGGCGGCCGGTGGCACGCGCGCGTACAACCCATCTAGCCCCTTCTTACGCGCAGCGTTCAACCTTTCGGTCCATCTTTCGCGGACCCAGCCCGGCCACGCCCGTCCTGCGAACTCGAAGAACTCCATGTCGAACAGCGGATACTCGGCGGTCAGCCACTCCCAAAGACGCTCCGCCGGAACAGGAACGGCCACACCGGTCGACTCAACATCATCCTGGGGTTCGACACTGTGAACCGCCGGCATCAACAACGTGACCGGCGAAACGCCAAGCGCCACAGCCAACGCCATCAGGTCATCCACATCAACCCGGCGAGCACCTCGCTCAATCTCACTGACCGTGTTGTGCGCCATCGGGCGGCCGATGCCGGCGAGCCGGTCCGCTACGTCTCGCAACGTCAAGCCCTGCCGGTTTCGGACCCGCGCCACGTTCGCTCGCACAGTCTCCCCCGTGGGGCCTATCTCCACTCGCCTTGTCGCCATCATGCAGATCGTAGGACGAAACTTGCAGAATGCCAAGTGCTCGGGTATTAATGAGGATAACCCGAACAAGTGTCAGCATAATCTGACCAGCAGACACAATGGAGACCAACCTCATCCCGGCGTCGGAAATGAAGACCATCTTCCCCGGCACCACCGACCAGTACTGGGCTGCGCTGCGGCACAAGGGAACCGGACCGAATTACGTGAAGCTTTTACGCAAGGTGTACTACGACCGCGTCGATATCGAAGCCTGGATCGAGGGCAATCGCTTCACCCGGACCGACCGTCCAGTGAACGCATGAACATCGACAGCGATCAGGGGCCGCCTGAAAAAGAAGACCGGGCCCCGCACCAGGACCCGGCTTCCAACGTTGAGGTCACCACCACCAACGGCATAAAGAAGTCTACCGTCCGCTGCCGACGCTGTTCGCGACCGCTACGGGCAGTTGTGTCGCAAGCGCGATCCTGCGGACCAGTGTGTTGGCGCAAGCATCGCACTGAGGCGATTGCAGCATGAGCGACCAACTACGCCAGCGCCGCCGCGGCTACGCCGCTTCGCGACGAATGACACCGCTAGGCCCGTGTGGCTGCATCAGGCACCCCGAGGTCGATAGGCACCGATGCGACGCGCAGATCAGCGACGTTCAGGCTGAGGCTGCGACGGCTGCCATTCAGCACCTGAACAGCATCGGCGCACCGGGCTTGCTCGATGGCGACACCTGCCGGGCCATATGGCGCATCGGCCACCGAGATCTGGCGGTCCGCTGCTACGGGTACGCAACGGGGGGCGCGGCATGAGCGACAACCTCTTTGAGCGTCCTGTGCTCGCCCACATTCGCGACTTCGCCCGGTCGCGGCGTGTATGCCCAGAGTCCACCTTGGCCGCGGTCCTGGTTCGTGCGAACTGCATGATCCCCCCGCACGTAACGGTGCCTCCCATCGTTGGCGGCCGGACGTCGCTAAATCTGTTCGCCGCCTTGGTCGGGCCGTCTGGCTACGGCAAGGGCGGCTCGGAATCAGCAGGCCGAGACGCCATCGAGTTCGTCGGCGCCACGGTGCCCCAGCCGTTGCTTGAACTGAATCCGGGAAGCGGGGAGGGACTCGCCAAAACGTTCCAGGTCACCGGGGATGAGAACGTAGTTCACACAGCATTATTCACTGCACCCGAGGTCGACACGCTTTCGGCGTTGATGGGGCGGCAAGGCTCGACACTTGAGGGTGAGCTGCGCAAGGTTTTCGCGGGCGAATCCCTCGGATTCACCAACGCACAGAAGCACACGCGAACCCACGTGCCGCGACTGTCGTATCGTGCCGGCCTCGTCGTCGGGGTCCAGCCGCGCCGGGCCGGACCGCTGTTGAACGGCGCAGACGGCGGCACGCCGCAGCGTTTCGTATGGGCATCGGTCCTCGATAGAGATATGCCTGAGGTGGCCCCCGAATGTCCGGGCGTGCTCGAGGTGAAGGTGCCGCCGTTTCCGTCGCGCCCCGACGGCGGGTTTGTGGACTTGTACGTTCCCGATGAACCGCGAGAGGCGATCGATTCACATCAGTTGGCAATGCATCGAGGCGATATCGAGGTCGATCCGCTAGCCGGTCATGCGCTTCTTACTCGGCTCAAGGTCGCTGCGGCGCTGATGCTCTTGGACGAACGCGCGCGAATGGACGAAGAGGACTGGCGCCTAGCGGGTCGCATCATGCTTCGGTCAGACGCAACCCGTGTTGCTGTGCAACGTGAGATGGCGGCGAAAGCCCGCGGCGACAACCGTGCCCGCGCTTGGGCCGCCGATGAACGCGACGAATTCGCCTCCGACCGCAAGCTCATTCGATGCAAACAAGGCATCATCCGATGGCTCGACAGGCTCCGCGATGGCGAGCACCTTGCACGACGGGACCTGAGTCCGAAACTCAAAGCCGAACTGCGCCCGTACTTGTCGGCGTGCTTGAAACCATGGCCCTTTCTCCGGAGTCCAAGACAGAACCCGCCGAGCCTGCCAAGACATGGCTGCAGCGGTTGTTGTCAATCCTTCTGAAACCGTGGCGGCGGTGGCCCGCACTACGCGCAACCGTGTTGGGCGGACTACTTGCAGGCTTGTTGCTTTGGTACCTTTACGTCCTTCGCCCGCCGAACTTGCCACTGTCGCACATGTTTATGGCTTGGGTTGCGATGTTGATTGGGGCCTTGATCACCGCTGCCGTCCCGCGGGAATACATAACTATTGTCGGCGTGTCGATTGCCCTAGTGATCGCGCTCATCGTGCCAACGTGGCTCATTCGCGATTGGGCGCTCCAGAAGGCAGATGAGGCACTGACGAGCGACGTGGTCAACGGCCCTGTGGTCAAACCCTTTTCGTTATCCGATGTTATCCCCGTCTTAGACGTCTCAACCGAGATGGTGAATGTCGAATGGATCTGCGGTGCCGACAAACGCCGCCCGAACGTCTTCGATGGAAAGGACACAAGCAGCGCCATACTCCTTGGTGAAACTTCTTCCAGCTTATTTGTTCGCATGGACCCCCCTGGCACAACGCCGATCGTTAAGCTCCCAGCGGAATGCGCCGTTGCAACACGCAACCTGCCGAAGCCGAAGCCCACGACGTCCTCAGGCATAGACGTGGCGGGTGATTCCGGACCTTGATGCCCCACGCGGCAAGTGGATCCCACGA
>DASRJA010000284.1:0-17875 GCA_035649695.1 Mycobacterium sp.
ATGTCGTCGATCGGCAAATCCGGGCCGTCACACCGAATCCAGGCGCATGGACGATGATCGGCGACCTGCGCGTCAAGATCGGCCCGGTCACTGTCGAAGACGCGCCAGACAGCTTGGCGCCCGGCGTGATTCGCGTGGAGCGCAAGGGCGTCCACATCGGCACGGGTTCGCAGCCGGTGCTACTCGGCCAGATCCAGGCGCCCGGCAAGAAGCCGATGAACGCCGCCGACTGGGCACGTGGCGCCCGCCTCGACGAATCGCCGCAGGCCCAATGACCAAGCCGCGCAACAAACGCCCGCCGCGACGCAAACCGCTGGACCCAGCCCGTCGGGCGGCGTTCGACGTGTTGCGTGCGGTTTCAGAGCGCGACGCGTATGCCAACCTCGCCCTGCCCGCACTCTTGCGCGAACGCGGAATCACCGGCCGCGACGCGGCGTTCGCCACCGAACTCACCTACGGCACCTGCCGCACCCGCGGCCTGCTCGACGCGATCATCGCCGCGGCCGCGGGTAGGCCACCTGAGAAGATCGACCCCGTATTGCTGGATCTGTTGCGGCTGGGCACCTATCAACTGCTGCGCACGCGGGTGGAACAGCACGCCGCGGTGTCCACCACCGTCGAGCAGGCAGGCATCGAATTCGATTCCGCACGAGCCGGTTTCGTCAACGGCGTGCTGCGAACCATCGCCGGGCGCGACGAGCAGTCCTGGGTGGACGAACTCGCCCCGCCCGCGGATAGCGACCCGGTCGGACACACGGCCTTCGCGCATGCCCATCCGCGCTGGGTCGCGCAGGCCTTCGCCGATGCACTCGGCGCTGATGCGGCGGAGCTGGACGCCCTGTTGGCCAGCGACGACGACCGCCCGTCGGTGCATCTCGCATCGCGGCCCGGGGTGCTGACCGCCGACGAGCTGGCCACACAGGTCGACGGCACGGTGGGGCGCTACTCGCCATACGCTGTCTACCTGCCCGGTGGCGACCCCGGTCGGCTCGAGTCGGTACGCGACGGCGCCGCGCTGGTGCAGGACGAGGGCAGTCAGCTGGTGGCGCGGGCATTGACCCTGGCCGAGCTGGACGGCCCCGATGCGGGCCGTTGGCTCGACCTGTGCTCGGGACCGGGCGGCAAGACAGCATTGTTGGCCGCGTTGGGCGACAGCGCACACGTCACCGCGATCGAACCCGCCGCTAGGCGGGCCGAAATGGTCGAGCAGAACACGCGCGGCCTTCCGGTCGAGGTGCTACGCGTCGACGGCCGCGACCCCGGACTGGAACCGGGATTCGACCGGGTGCTGGTCGACGCGCCATGTACCGGGCTTGGCGCGTTGCGGCGCAGGCCGGAGGCCCGTTGGCGGCGCCAACCCGGCGATGTCCCGCAACTCGCCAAACTGCAAAAGGAGCTGCTGGGGTCGGCGATCAAGCTGACCCGACCCGGCGGAGTGGTGCTCTACGCGACGTGTTCGCCGCATCTGGCCGAGACCGTCGGCATCGTCGCCGACGCGCTGCGTCGCCACCCGGTCACGGCGCTGGACACCCGACCGCTGTTCGACCCGGTCGACGATCTCGGTGACGGGCCCTACGTGCAGCTCTGGCCGCACCGGCACGGCACCGATGCGATGTTCGCTGCGGCGCTCCAAGTAGGGTGAGCGCCATGGCAGAACCGCTGATCGCGCCGTCGATTCTGGCCGCCGACTTCGCGGAGCTCGGTGACGAAGTCGCCGCAGTGACCGGCGCCGACTGGCTGCACGTCGACGTGATGGATAACCACTTCGTGCCCAACCTGACCATCGGGCTGCCGGTCGTCGAGGCGTTGCTCAAGAGAACCGACATCCCGATGGACTGCCATCTGATGATCGACAACCCGGACAAATGGGCGCCGCCCTATGCCGAGGCCGGCGCATACAACGTCACCTTCCACGCCGAGGCCACCGACAACCCGGTCGGCGTGGCCCGCGACATCCGGGCCGCCGGCGCCAAGGCGGGTCTCTCGGTCAAGCCGGGTACGCCGATCGAGCCCTACCTCGAGATCCTGCCCGAGTTCGACACGATGCTGATCATGTCCGTTGAACCCGGTTTCGGCGGGCAGAAGTTCATCCCGGAGGTGCTGGCGAAGGTCGGCATCGTGCGCCGGCTCGTCGACTCCGGCGAGCTGACGATCGTGGTGGAGATCGACGGCGGCATCAACGAAGACACCATCGAAGAGGCGGCCCTGGCCGGAGTGGACTGCTTCGTCGCGGGTTCGGCGGTGTACAGCGCAGAGGATCCGGCCGCCGCGGTGGAATCGCTTCGCAGGCAAGCTGCCTCGGCGTCCAAGCATTTGCGATTATGAATCTCGACGCCGCGATGCGGTTGGCCGTCGAGCAGGCCGACCGGGTCAAGGGCAGCACCTATCCGAATCCGCCTGTGGGTGCGGTCATTTTGGACCGCGGCGGGGAGATCGCGGGCGTGGGTGCGACGGAGCCGCCCGGTGGGCCGCACGCGGAGGTCGTGGCGTTGCGCAGGGCGGGGCAGCGCGCGATCGGCGGTACTGCGGTCGTCACGCTCGAGCCGTGCAACCACTATGGCAGAACGCCGCCGTGTGTGGACGCCCTTGTCACGTCGAAGGTTTCGCGAGTGGCTTATGCTGTCGCCGATCCGAACCCGGAGGCCGCGGGCGGGGCGGCGCGGCTCGCCGAATCCGGCATCGAGGTCGAGGCCGGGGTGCTGACCGATGCCGTGGCGGGCGGTCCGCTTCGGGAATGGCTGCACAAGCAGCGCACCGGGTTGCCGCATGTCACATGGAAATTCGCCACCAGTGTCGACGGCCGCAGTGCGGCCGCGGATGGCACCAGTCAGTGGATCACCAGTGAGGCCGCACGGGCCGATGTGCATCGCCGCCGCGCCGGAGCGGATGCGATCATCGTCGGCACCGGAACCGTGTTTGTCGATGACCCGGTGCTGACGGCCCGGCTGCCCGACGGTGCCCTGGCGGACCGCCAGCCGCTGCGTGTCGTCGTTGGAGAACGCGAAATATCTTCTGAGGCACGGGTTCTCAATGACGATTCACGCACAATGGTGATCCGCACCCGTGATCCGCACGAGGTGATCAAGGCGTTGTCGGACCGCACCGACGTGCTACTCGAGGGTGGCCCGACGTTGGCGGGGGCTTTTCTGCGGGCCGGGGTGATCGACCGGATCCTGGCCTATGTCGCGCCAATCCTGTTGGGCGGCCCCATCACCGCCGTCGACGACGTGGGTGTGCTATCGATCGCGCACGCGCAGCGCTGGCGGTTCGACGGAATCGAGCCGATCGGGCCGGACGTGCTGCTCAGTCTGGTGTCGGCATAACCATCGCGGGCGGCGTCAGCGCCCCGACCTGATAGAGCACATCGAGCTCGTCGCGCACACCCCAGTGCTCGCATAGCCGGCCGTCGCGGGAGCGGAAGAAGTGTGCGGTCTTCATCGCGAAAGACCGTCCCGTCGGCTCAATGCCCTGCGGTGAGGACGCGTTGACGCCGTGCGCGGTGGCGCGAATCGCCACCATGTCGCCGTCGGCGATGACGTCGTGGACTTCATAGCGGATCTGCAGCACGGTCGTGACGAACGTCAGGATCGCGATGTAGCCGTCCGGCCCTGGCGGCAGTGGAACCGGTGAGCCGTGGTCCACGAAGTCGTCGGTGACCAGGTCGCGGATCTTGTCCAAGTGCCCCGCGTTCATGGCGTCAATCAGTTCGGCGACAAGCTGCGTGGAGGTATGCACATCCCCTCAACGGGCGGACGGACCGCCGGGTTCAGTCGCTCTCGCTGCCCTCGTCATTCATCTCCAGCGGGCGGTGTTCGATGAGGTCACGCACCCCGCCCAGGCCGAGCCGTTCCCGGAAGGCCCGCACGGTGTAGCCGACCACCGTCGCATCGGTGCGCGCCCGCACCGTCGCGTTGCGCGGCATGTGGAAGACCGGGCCGATCTCGCCGAAGTAATCGCCGGAGGTGACGACCTTCAGCAATTCCTCGCCACCGCTGGCCAATTCGCGGAGGATCTCGAGTTCACCCTCGGACACGACGTAGATCAGGTCGCCCATCGTGCCCTGCTCGAACAACACCTCGCCGGCCTCCAGCCGGACAGTGTCGGGCGGTCGGTCCGTCGACGCGAAGTCGGGAACCAACTCGACGACGCGATCGGCCAACGGCAGAATCCGGCTGTCGTGGGTCGCGACGACCACCATGCGGTCGCCGGACGCGAGTTCGCGGATCAGCCGCAACACTTCCTCGACCTGGATGAAGTCCAGGTGCGCGGTGGGCTCGTCGGCCAATACCAGGGGAGGATCGAGCGCGATCGCCCGCGCGACCGCGACGCGCTGTTGCTGCCCACCGCTGAGATCGCCTGGCCGGTGCGACATCCGGTCCTCAAGGCCGACCCGGGCCAGAAGTTGTCCCGCCCGTTTGTGAGCCGCGCGTCGCGAAACGCCCGCCGCGCTGAGCGGCACCATCACGTTCTCCATCGCCGTGAGGCTGGGCACGAGGTTGAACGCCTGGAACACGATGCCCACAGTCTCGCGACGGTACGTCGACAGCCCGCGGGCGTCGAGAGCAGTGACGTCGACGTCGCCGAACTTGATTGCGCCGTCGCTCGGTTTGAGGATGCCGCCGAGGCACGACAGCAATGTCGTCTTACCGCAGCCGCTGGGGCCCATCAGGATCACCAATGAGCCTGCGGCCACATCGAGGTTCAGGCCGTCGATCGGGCGGACGGTATCTGCGCCGCTGGCGTACTCGACCGTCAGGTTCTGGATGGACAAATCGCCCATGGCTCAAGGACCTCCGAAGGCCAGCGCGGGATCGACGGACACGGCGCGACGCAGTCCTGTCGCACTGGCGATCAAGCCGATGACGACGGCGATCACGGGGAGCGCGACGAATGCCTCCGCGGGCACGATGACCTGCATCGGGAACAGCGGCCCGAGCAGCCGCGAGAGCCCGGCGCCGACAAGTGCGGCCAGCAGCGCCACGATGACCGATTGCAGCGCCAGCCCGGCGGCGATGTTGCGAGTAGGAACGCCAATCGCCTTGAACACCGCGAAGTCTCGTAGACGTTCCAGTGCCGACAGATAGATCACCGATCCGACCACCAACGCTGCGACTACCCAAAGCAGAACCGCAACGATCGTGATCGAGTTCACCGCTACCTTCAGCGGCCGCAACAGGTCGGCGATCGCGCCGGCTCTGTCGATGCCGCGATAGCCGTCGGGTACCTGTCCGAGGGTGCCGCGGATACCGACCGACGCGACCAGCGGCTGGCCGCCATATACGAGTCGCTGTGCACCTTCGGTGGTGAGGAAGACATTGGGCAGGTTGGCCAGCGCGGTGGAGTTCTCCACGATGCCGACGATGCGCAGTCTGCGCGAAGCGATTTCGACGTCGTCGCCAATGCGCCGTCCCAATGTGCTCGACACGGCGACCTCGTCCGGGGTCGATGGTGGCCGACCCTCCGATACGGCGGGCATGCCGGGCCCGCGCTCTGGCGCGCCGAATATGTCGACATTGCGCGTCGTATCACCCAGTGTGGCGGTGCCACCCGCGTATGCGAGCGGTACCGCCGCAATCACTCCTGGGGACGCGGCGATCCGTCGCAGGTCTGTGGGCGCGAACGGGGTGGCCCCAACGAACGGGCCTGACGCGCCGGCTTTGACCAGAAACAGATCCACGCCGAGCGAGTCGACGGTCTTGTTGGCCTCCACCCGGAACCCGTTGGCGAGTCCGGTGAGGGCGAGCGTCATCGCGAAAATGATGGACGTAGAAAGGATCGCAATGACGAAGCGCCGTTTCCGCCACTGCATGTCGCGCAGCGCGGCGATCAGCATGTCCGCGAGATTACCGACGCCTTAACATCCGCGGGCGAAGTTCGGC
Organism: Mycobacterium sp.; assembly: GCA_035649695.1. GTDB lineage: Bacteria > Actinomycetota > Actinomycetes > Mycobacteriales > Mycobacteriaceae > Mycobacterium. Next base: position 5,880 of record DASRJA010000284.1, read on the forward strand.
TATGACTTGTCCTTGGCGAAGGCACCCACGAGCGTGTTGCAAAACGCGGGCAGGTCGTCGGGCTTACGGCTCGACACCAACGTGTTTGGCCCGCGCGAGCATTCGACCACTTCGTCGTCGACCCAATTGGCGCCCGCGTTGCGGAGATCGGTTGCCACGCTCGGCCACGACGTCATCGTCCGGCCGCGCACCACATCGGCCTCGATCAGCGTCCACGGCCCGTGACAGATCACCGCAACCGGCTTGCCGGCGTCGAAGAAACTCTTTACGAACGCAACCGCCGCGTCGTTGGTGCGCAGGAAGTCGGGGTTGGCCACACCGCCGGGCAACACCAGCGCGGCGTAGTCGGACGACGAAACCCTGTCGGCCGCCTTGTCGGCCTCGAACGTATCGGCCGGCGTCAGATGGTTGAACGCTTGGACCTTTCCGACTTCCGTGGACACCAACTCGGGTGTGCCGCCGGCCTGCTCGATGGCTTTCCAGGGTTCGGTGAGTTCGACCTGCTCGGCGCCTTCGGGTGCGACGAGGAACGCAATCGTCTTGCCGTTCAGTGAAGTTGCCATGAATTCTCGCCCTTCGAATTGTTGTCTAAAGCACGCGTACCCGGCGCGGCTAGCAACCAATCAGGGGCTTTGCGTCGGTAGACTCGTACCAAAGCGCTTTCACCGACGAGAGTTGCGCCGCCTGGTGAGCACTAACAAAGGACAACGAGCGTGACTGCACTGCAGGACTGGCTCAGTACTCGATCCGTAGACCCGAAAGGCGTCAAGGCACTCATCTGCGATGCGTTGCGAAGCCTGACCGCTGAGGAGCCGGCAAAGGTGGCCGAGCCGACATTGCTCCGTCGGGGAATCGAGCGCTGCTGAGCTAGCGTCGGTGCCGGCCCGGCGGAGGCTGCTGTGGGATCCGCACCGTCTGATCCGGCGGATCCGGGCGCGTTGAGATCGCCTGGGTGGGAGCGTCGATCAGTGTGGTCGGGGTGTCATCCGCGTCGACAGGGGACACTGGGGGCGCGGGCTCGTCAGCGTGTTCATGCCTTCCGCTGATCAGCAGGCCGAGCAGGGCGCCGATCACGCAGACGATCGCCGTGATGCCGAAGATCTCGCCGTACTGCATCGTGTACGCCTCGATGGTCGCCGTCTTCAAGCGTGCGCCCTGGGCGATCAGTATGCCGCCCGGCGTGTCGGCGGTTGGTGCCGGTAGCGCGGCCAGCCGCTCCTGCAGGTACTGGTTGAACCGGTACAGACCCCAGGCGCTCAGCGCAGCGATGCCGACCAGCATGCCGATCATCCGGGCCACCACCACGCCAGCCGATGCGATGCCATGCTGGGCCGCGGGCACGACCCGTAGCGTCGCCGAGGTCAGCGGGCCGATCACCAGCCCCAGGCCGAGGCCGGCGATCGCCAGGTCGGTGTCCAGCATGGGCAGGCTGATAATGCCCAGGTGGTGCTTCGCCGCGAGGAGGTCGACAGGCCACTTGGAGATCAGCCAGTAGCCACCTGCGGTGATCAGCATGCCGGCGAACGCCACGATGCGGTCGCCGACCTTGGTAGCCAGCCAGCCGCCGATCAGCGCGCCGATCGGCAGCGCGATCAAGAAGCGCAGAAGTAGGAAGGCGGCCTGGTCCTGGTCTTGGCCCAGCACGCCCTGTCCGAAGAGTTCGACGTTGACCAACGTCACCATCAGGGCGGCGCCAGCGCATAGCGAAGCCCCCAGCGCCGCCAGGAACGGTCGGAAGTGCACGCCCGCGGGTTCGAGCAGCCGCGTCTTAGCGACCTTCTCCCAGACGAAGAACGCCACGGCCGCGACCAGGGCGCCGATGAGCACCGGCAGGCCCCAGCTCGGCAGCACTTGCTTGCCGTCCGGCGCCGGGTTGTACAAGCCCACCACGGTCAGGCCCAGCGCGACGGCCAGCAGCACGCCCCCGACCACGTCGACTTTCTCCGGATGGTCGGTCTGCGCCTTCGACGGCAGGCTGAAATGGACCATCACCATCGCGATAACTGCGAGAGGGACGTTGACCCAGAACACGGCCTGCCAGTGGTTGAACAGCCACACCAGCAGGATGCCGTACATCGGGCCGAGAACGCTGCCCAGCTCCTGGGCGGCGCCGACACCGCCGAGTACGGCCGCTCTGGTGCGCGCCGCCCAAAGGTCGGCGGCCAGCGCCAGCGTGACGGGCAGCAGCGCGCCGCTGGCGGTGCCCTGTACGACGCGCCCGATGACCAACATGGTGAGGTCGGTGGACAGCGCGGTGATCACCGACCCGACCGCGAAGCCGGCCAGGCTGACCTGTAACAGCAGCTTGCGGCCGAACCGGTCGGAGGCGCGGCCCAGCAGCGGCATGGCCGCGATATAGCCGAGCAAGTACCCGGTAATGATGGGCGTGACCTGCTGGATCTGGTTGATGCCGATGCCGACGTCTTTCATGATGTCGGTCATGATCGTGACGACGACGTAGGTGTCCAGCGCGCCTAGCACTACCGCGAGGCTGCCGGCGCTGATCGCCACTCTGCGGCTCGTCGCCGCCTGTCTGGTGGCTTCGGAAGCCTGCATCACACCGCAGGCTTGGTGACGGTTATCTGCTTGCCCCACTCGGTCGTGGTCATCGTGATGCTGTTATCGGGGCTGACGTCCAGCTTCGCCTGCGCCAGTTCGTGGTTGCCGTCCTCCTGAATCCAGGCGGTGGCGGGAACGGGCCCGGTGGCTGCTATCTGGGGAGCGATCTTGTTGACTGCGTCGGCGGTGACGTTGCCCGTCACGCGGACGGTCTCGACGCCATTGATGGTCTCGCGGCCGTCGGCCTTGGGGTCGGTGAAGTTGGCCAGGACGTTCGCCAGCCCGGTGTCCGGGTTGAGGATGGCCGACACGTCGTAGATGTCGGCGGCGGGCCCGAAGTCCTGGTAAGCCCCGCCGGACGTGAGCGCCGCAAACAGGTTGCCATCGGCCACCACGAAACCGACATCGGCCAACTTCTGGCCCAGAAAAATCAGGTTCGCCTTGCCCTGTGCGGCGACGGCGGGAGCATTGGTCAGATCGCCCTCGAGGGTCTCGATCGGCAGTTCCTTGATCTCGCCTTGCACGGCCAGCTTCAGGTGCACGCTCGACTGGCTCTTGGTCGTCTCGGCGGACTCCTTGAGCAGCGTGGCGGCGTCTGGCAGTTCCTTGGACGAATCCTGCGACTTCGAGCACCCGGCGATGAGGGCGATGGCGGCGAAAAGGGCGGCGAAGATCGCCAAGAGGCGCGTCTGCATGAGTGCATCGTAGAGGGTGCTCCGATGTGCACGCTTTCCGCGGGCCGCCGGTAGAAGTGCAATCGTGGCTTCGGAACTGGACTTTCGGCACGTATCGGCCACGTTCTTCGGCGAGACACAGCTATCTGGTTAATCTGGCTGCGTGTTCACCGGAATCGTCGAAGAACTGGGCGAGATCGTCAGCAAGGAAGAACTCGGCGACTCGGCCCGCTTGGTTATCCGCGGGCCCGTCGTCACTTCCGACGCCGGGCACGGCGATTCGATCGCGGTCAACGGGGTCTGTCTAACCGTGGTCGAGGTGTTGCCTGACGGTTCCTTCAGCGCCGACGTGATGGGCGAAACCCTGAACCGGTCGAGCCTGCGCACTGTCGGCGTGGGCAGCCACGTCAACCTGGAGCGTGCCGCCGCGGTCAACAGCCGCCTGGGTGGACACATCGTCCAGGGACACGTCGACGGCACCGGCCATGTGATCGCGCGAACACCGTCTGAACACTGGATGGTGGTGCGGATCGCGCTGCCGACGGCGCTATCCAGGTATGTCGTCGAGAAGGGTTCGATCACTGTCGACGGTGTCTCCCTTACGGTTTCTGGTCTCGGCCACGACTGGTTTGAGGTGTCGTTGATTCCGACGACGTTGGACCTCACCACGCTCGGCAGGGCGGAGGTAGGGACGCGCGTCAACCTCGAGGTCGACATCATCGCGAAATATGTTGAACGACTGATGTCTCCCGATAACTCTTCTACCTAGGGTTTTCTGGGCTCGCCATAAAAGGTCAGCGTCAGCGTCGATGACGGAGCCGTTGGCCCTCTGGTGTGGGTTTGTGGTCGGCCGCCACGGGTATCCGGTGCATGAGGGGTCGTGACATGCCTAGGCCCGTCCAGAAAGCGGCGGATCATCCAGGCTCCGAGCGTCGAGTCCGTGCCCGGCAATGTGGGCATTTGGGCCGCGGGCGGTGACGTAGACCGAGGAGAGTTCACGATGAACTTGAAGAAAATAGCAGCAGGTGCCGCGATGGTCGGCGTGTTGGGATTCAGTGCTGTGGGGTTCGGTGGTGGTGCGCAAGCCAAACCGCATGTCCCCGGTCCCTGCGTACCGGGAATCGACTGTTGGATTCCGGGCGTTGATCCGCCCGGACATAACCCGTTTGGTCCGCCCGGACAAGTCATGCAAGGCAACCCGGTGGTTCCCGGATTGACAGGAGTCCCGCCCGGTCACTGGGGTGACCCCACGTTGTTTGGGCTGCCCCCGACGTGGCTTCCGGGTAACTGGATAGACCTTGGGATTCCGGGGCCCCTAGATGTCGTATGGAACCCCGATCTTGCGGCTTGGGGCATCTGGTGGGCTGGCCAGTTCATCCCGTACGTGGCGTAAACGACCCGACTACCGGACGGCCGCCCTGCCTCTCGTAGGGCGGCCGTTGTCGTCTCATGGACCCGAATCCGCGGCTGCCCCACTAGATCCCACGGTAACGGGCCAATCCCTGTATTCGAGGCTCAACGCCTCCGGCGGATAGTGCTATGCACCGAAAACGTCAGCGCCGAGGTGATGCGATCTTCTTTGGCTGTCCAGGTGAGCGCAGTGCCTCGTCGCTCGGCGGCCGCGCCACCTGAAGCGGCCCTAATCCGCCATCCGCCCTGTTCAGAGAGCTGGCAATAACTGCACAGCCACCGTGGTTCATACTGATGTGATGACGAGGCTGGACTCCGTGGAGCGGGCGGTTGCCGACATTGCCGCGGGCAAGGCCGTTGTCGTCATCGACGACGAGGATCGCGAGAACGAGGGAGACCTCATCTTCGCCGCCGAAAAGGCCACCCCAGAACTCGTCGCGTTCATGGTGCGCTACACGTCGGGCTACCTCTGTGTGCCATTGGACGGCGCGATCTGCGACCGGCTCGGGTTGCTACCGATGTATGCGGTCAACCAGGACAAGCACGGCACTGCCTACACCGTCACCGTCGACGCTAAAAACGGTGTGGGAACGGGTATTTCGGCCTCCGACCGTGCGACCACAATGCGTCTGCTCGCCGATCCGTCCAGCGTCGCCGACGAATTCACCAAACCTGGGCACGTAGTGCCGCTGCGCGCCAAAGACGGTGGCGTGTTGCGCCGCCCTGGCCACACCGAGGCCGCTGTCGACCTGGCCCGGCTTGCCGGTCTGCAGCCAGCCGGCGCGATCTGCGAGATCGTCAGCCAGAAGGACGAAGGCGCGATGGCGCAGACCGATGAGCTGCGTGTTTTCGCCGACGACCACAACCTGGCACTGATCTCCATCGCCGACTTGATCGAATGGCGGCGCAAGCACGAAAAGCACATCGAGCGCGTCGCCGAGGCCCGCATCCCCACCCGGCACGGCGAATTCAGGGCCGTCGGCTACACCAGCATCTACGACGACGTCGAGCATGTGGCGCTGGTCCGCGGGGACATCGCCGGACCGCACGGCGACGGTCACGATGTGCTGGTGCGCGTGCACTCGGAGTGCCTGACCGGTGACGTGTTCGGCTCCCGCCGGTGCGACTGCGGCCCGCAACTCGATGCGGCGATGGCGATGGTGGCCCGCGAGGGCCGCGGCGTCGTGTTGTACATGCGTGGCCACGAGGGCCGCGGCATCGGCCTGATGCACAAGCTGCAGGCCTATCAGCTGCAGGACGCCGGCGACGACACCGTCGACGCCAACCTCAAGCTCGGCTTGCCGGCGGACGCCCGCGACTACGGTATCGGCGCGCAGATCCTGGTCGACCTCGGAGTGCGGTCGATGCGGCTGCTGACCAACAACCCAGCCAAGCGGGTGGGTCTGGACGGCTACGGGCTACACATCATCGAGCGGGTTCCGTTGCCGGTGCGCGCCAATGCGGAGAACATCCGCTACCTGATGACCAAGCGCGACCGGATGGGCCATGACCTGATCGGCCTTGACGACTACGACGAAGCCGTGCCGGGCGAGTTCGGCGGAGCCCTGTGAGCGGCCAGAGCGGAGCTCTGAATTGAGCGGAGGCGCAGGCGTCCCGGATCTGCCGGATCTGGACGCATCGGGGTTGACGCTGGGCATCGTCGCCAGCACGTGGCACGAGAAAGTATGTGATGCGCTGCTCGAGGGCGCACGCAAGGTCGCCGCGGACGCGGGTATCCACAATCCGACCATCGTGCGCGTGCTTGGCGCGATCGAGATCCCTGTCGTGGCACAGGCACTGGCCGCCAATCACGACGCCGTCGTGGCGTTGGGCGTGGTGATCCGCGGCGAGACACCGCATTTCGACTACGTGTGTGACGCAGTGACCCAGGGCCTGACGCGGGTGTCGCTGGATGCGTCGACTCCGGTGGCCAATGGTGTGTTGACCACGAATACCGAGCAGCAGGCGCTGGATCGGGCCGGACTGCCGGACTCCGCCGAAGACAAGGGTGCACAGGCGGCCGCCGCAGCGCTGTCGACGGCGCTGACGTTGCGCGATCTGCGGTCATGAGCGACTGGGACATCGAGATACGGCCCCATCTGACACCGTATTTCGCCTACGCGGCGGCCGCGGTAATCCTGGCTGTTCATATCGCCGTTGGTGCGCTGCTGAAGATCTCCTCGACGGGTGTGGTCTTCCAGACCGCCGATCAGGTGGCAATCGGGCTGCTGGGTGGGGTCATCGCCGGCGCCGTTTTGTTGTTCACCCGACCGCGGCTTCGCGTCGGCAGCGCCGGTGTCGCGGTGCGAAACCTGTTTGGTTACAAGCTGATCCCGTGGTCCGATGTGGTAGGCGTGTCGTTTCCGCGCGGAGCGCGGTGGGCCAGGGTAGACCTGCCCGACGACGAGTACATCCCGGTGATGGCGATCCAGGCCGTCGACAAAGAGCGTGCCATCGACGCGATGGACCGCGTGCGCGGGCTGCTGGCGCACTACCGTCCTGACATCAACTCACACTGAGTGTCATCGCGACTTCACCACGGGCGCTCGGGGTCTCGGTCGCATTGAGGGTGAATCCAAGGGCTTCGTACACGCCGCGGGCCACCGTGTTGTCCGCTGCGACCCGCAGCGTGACGGTGCGCGCTCGGCGGTCGCGGGCCCAGTCCACAGCGGCGGCCACCAGCGGCCGCGCCAAGCCCCGGCGGCGGGCGGTCGGGTCGAGCCACAAGGAGTACAGGTAGACGGTTTCGGCGCTTTCCAGCTGCGCGCCGATCAGCCCGACGGGTCGGTTGTCGATCAGCACCGCGAATTGAGCGTGATCGCGCAGCCTGCGGCGCCACTGTGCGGCAGTGAACGCTACCTCGTGTTGATACTGCGGGTCGTTCTCGCCTAGGGAGTCGGTCAACGCCCGCAACCGAACCCCGGCGAACACCCGCCAGTCCGCCTCGGTCAGCCTGGCGACGCGGGCCGTCGCGGCTGTCACCGAGTGTCGCCCATGACCAGGCCCTCACGGCGGGGGTCAGCGCCACCGACCCAACCCGCGACATCGCGCGCGATCGCCGACAGTCCGCTGGACTGGTCAGCCAGGTCGACCTGATGCCCGAGCTTCCGCAGGCCTTGCACCAGCGGATCATGGTCGCCGTTGTCGGAGATGTCGATGTTCGGGTGTTCTCCGCCGACATTGGTCTTCGGTGTGTTCGCCGCACCGAAGTCCACCGCGGACGCCGCCTGCTGCGGATCGAGGCCCCAGTCCACCATTCCCACAACAGTTTTCACGACAAACTGGATAATCACCGAGCCGCCAGGCGAGCCCAATACGGCGTACAGCGGGCCTTTGGCCCCGGGCTGGGCACCGCGGTCGAACACGAGCGTGGGCGCCATCGTGCTGCGCGGCCGCTTTCCCGGCTGCACGCGGTTGGCTACCGGCACCCCGTCCTTGACGGGCTCGGCGGAGAAGTCGGTGAGCTGATTGTTGAGAATGAATCCGTCCACCATGTGGAACGAGCCGAACGCCGACTCAACCGTCGTCGTCATGGCGGCCGCGTTGCCCTGCGCGTCGACGATGCTGATCTGGCTGGTGCCGTGTTCGGGCGTCGGCGGCGCTGGCGTCGTCGGCGGACCGAACTCACCGGGCTTCGCGGTGCCCATGGTGTGCTGTTCGGAGATCAGAGCCGCCCGGCCGGCGAGGTAGTCACTGCCCAGCAATGTGTTGGGCGAGCCGCCTGGCAGCGGCACGAAATCAGTGTCGGCAACGTACTTGTCGCGGTCGGCGTAGGCGAGCCGTTCGGCCTCGGAGATCAGATGCACACCCATCACGGCGGGCTTGCCGCCGTTGAGGTCGACGTCCGTGGGTTTGTGATCGGCCATCGCGAAATGCTCAAGCATGACCAGCGTCGCGGCCACCGCAATGCCACCCGAGGACGGCGGCGGCATGCCGCAGATTTCCTTGCCGCGGTACGGAGTGCACAGCGGTTCGCGTTTCTTGGCGGCGTATCCGGACAGATCCTCGAGCGTCATCAGGCTCGGGGTGCGGCCACCGGCGGTATCCGATGCGGCGGCGATGATGTCCCGCGCGATGTCGCCGGTGTAGAACGCCTGCGGATCAGATGCGATGGCGCCCAACGTCTTTGAATAGCCGGGATTGGTCAGCCGGGTCCCCGACGTCTTCGCGCTGCCATCGGAGTTGAGGAAGTAGGCCGAGGCATTCGGATCCACCTTCAGTTTCGGGGCCGCGTCAGCGATTGCGGCTGCCAGCCGGGGGCTGATCTCGAAGCCGTCGTCGGCCATCGCCACCGCGGGGGTGAACAGGTCACGCCAGGCGGTCTTGCCGTGCTCGGTGTGGACGTCCTGCAGCAGCCGCAAGATGCCGGGCACGCCGATGGACCGGCCGGACGCGCGGGCGTCGGGCTTGGGCTCGGTGCGGTCGGCATCGGAGATCCAGCGCAGGTAGTTCTCGGTGGCCGCGTTGGGCGCCACCTCGCGGCCGTCGTAGGCCTGCACGGTGCCCGCGGCGGCGTCGTAGTACAGCAGGAACCCGCCGCCGCCAATGCCGGAGGACTGCGGCTCGACCAGTCCAAGCACTGCCTGCGCCGTCACGAGGGCGTCGGCCGCGGTTCCGCCCTTGTTCAACACCTGACACGCGGCCTGGGTGGCCAACGGGTTGGCGGTGGCCACCGCGTAGTGGGCGGTCTTCACCGCGGTCATGTCCTTGCGGTAGCCGGTGGCGACCTCGGGGTTGGTGGAGATGTTCTTCGACGTGGTGACCGACGCCGTCGCCGGCGCCGCGGAGGTCTTGGGAGCCGGCGTGCCGTTGGGGATGACCGAGCACGGACCCGCCACGGTTGTCCCGGTGGGCGGTGCGTTCTCCTCGGCAGCACATCCGGCCAGTACCAACACGACCCCGGCTAGCGGGGCCACGACCTTTCTCAGGAGCGGGATCCGCATCACTCGACGGTAGTTCATCGGAAAGGATCGGGTTGACGCTATCGCCCGCGCGCCCCTACGCCTCCTCCGCCCGGCTCATCCGCTGGCCGAGTTCGGCCCGCGAGCGGATACCGAGCTTGCGGTAGATACGTGCGAGGTTCGCTTCCACAGTCTTCGGACTCAGGAACAACGCGGCAGCGACGCCGCGGTTGGTCATTCCCGACGCCGCCAGTTCGGCGACGCGCTGTTCCGACGGGGTCAGGTCGACGCCGCCGATGCGCGCGGCATGCGCGCGGGCGAGTTCGTCTCGCGTCCGATCCGCCCACAGCGGAACACCCATCTCTTCGAACGCTGCCAGCGCCTCCTGCAGGATCTCGGCGGCGGCTTTCCGTTGGCGCTGCCTGCGATACAGCTGACCCGCCACCAACTGGGTTCGCGCGCGTTCGAACGGCATCGACAGCCGCGCGTGTTCGCTGATTGCGGTTGCGGCGGCTGCGCTGGCCCCTTCAATATCTCCTTGCGCTGCAAGCAACATGGCGCGGCAGCGGGCGCCAACAGCCAACATCCACGGCCGGTCGAGTCGATGGCCGTTGCGTTCCAGCGCTGCAACGAGTGGTTCGGCGTCGGCTATCCGACCCACCTGAATCATCGCCTCGACGGCGTCGGGGATGAACGCCGCTGTGAATATCTCGGTACCCACCGTATCGAGCGCGGCAAGCAGGGGGTCCAGCACGTGAAGCGCGCTGCCGTAGTTACCCAGCGACACATCGAGAAATCCCAGGGTGATGGCGGGCCATGACGCCAGCAGCGAGGACCCGCAGCGACGGCTGGCCACCAACCCTTCGGCGGCGTCCTCAGCCACCCGCGAGGCCTCAGTGAAGTCCGCTCGCCAGACCTCGAGTAAAACGCTGTGGAAGGCCGCGTAGATCACTTCGTTGTCCTCACCGCGCTCGATGTAGTGACGCCGGATGGATTGCATCTCCTCGTGAGCGAGGGTGAGGTCGCCTGCCCAACCCCGAAGTATCGCGTTCTGTAGGCGTGGGCGGAATGCGGCCGGTATATCAGGTTGGCGCCCTTCCAATTCGACTGCGCGATGCAGATCGGTTTCGTCCAGCCCGCCTCCGCGCATGCATCGCACCAAGGCTCTAATGCCAAGCGCCTGACTAAGTAAGTGTGGTTGGTCCAATCGGGTCGCTGTTGCCACAGCGTCTTCGACACTGCGTGCGGCACTTTCCAGCTAGCCGAAGTTGAGCCGCGCGAACGACAGTGCGATGAGTACCTGCGCTCGATGTGAGTGGTCCTCGCCGGACTCGTTCAACGCTTGTTTCAGCAAGCTGGCCGTCTCCGGGAAAATCCCGTTGAGCAGGCCCATGACTGCGAGGAGACTGACCGCGTCTGCTCGTAGGTGGTCCGGCGACAAGTCGCGGATGGTTACCTCAAGCAACGCCCGGGCCCTCCCCGGGTGGCCGGCACTGAAATGGTAGAGAGCCAACCGGATTCGGCGCTCGGGAGTGTCACCGCCTAGTCCGAAAGCCAAATCAAGCAGTTCCACCGCTGCCGCTGGCGCTCCCCGAAGACGCGCGGCTTCCGCACCCGCATCGAGGGACTGCAGTGTTGCCCGATCGCCGCTCGTTGTGGCGAGGGCAAGGTGCCTCGCGCGCAGTTCGGGTTCGTCGAAGATTGCGGCGAGGCGCCGGTGCATCCTACGTCGCTGCGCCGCAGGCACATTCGTGTACATGCCGTGCGCCAACAAGGGGTGGACGAACCGCACTCGGTGGCCCACGAGCGTCACGATTCCGTTGTCCTCGGCCTTCTCCAGCAGCTCGGCGGCGCGGTGCGAGTCGGCGTCAATCGCCCGGCCGACGACCTCCACCGTCGGGGCGGCGACACACACTGTGGCCAAGAGCGCGTCCTGTACCGCAGGATCGATGCTGCAATCCGAGCCGCGTGATCGCATCCGGCCGCGGCATCTGCAGCCAAGAAGCCCCGGTTGAGCTGGTCTTGTCGGTGCGAAGTGTGCCAAGCACACCGACACGTGTCGAAAGTCGGCGCGCCACATAGGCAAGGACGTCTCTGCTCGAGGTGTCGAGCCATTGAAGATCGTCGATCGCCAGGAGGGTGGGCGACTCGGCGGCAATGCGGTTCACCAGCGATAGGAAGCCCGCCGCAAGCGTGCGCTGATTGGTAGATCGCCCGTCCGATCGCAGCAGCATCCGGTCCAGCGCTTCCCGCTGGGGTGAGGGCAGATCGCCCCAGAAAATTTCGTCGACATCGGCAAGCAGGTCAGCCGCGGAGGTATAGGCGCGTACCGATTCTGTCTGAGCCGTGCGGGCGGAAAGTACGCGAAACCCGCGTTCTCGGGCTTGGTCGATCGCCGCCAACCACAGCGTGGTCTTCCCGATTCCGACCTCGCCTTCGACCACCAAAGCAG
>DASRJA010000285.1:0-3603 GCA_035649695.1 Mycobacterium sp.
CGAGTTGGTCCGCATGGTGCCCTACAAGGATGGCGGCGCCAACGAGGGCCACTCATGTGTGAAGGGACGCTTCGCCTTCGGCTACGCAACCCATCCGGATCGCAAGCTGCGGCCGATGGTTCGCGAGAAGATCACCGACCCGTGGCGTGAGGTCGAATGGGACGAGGCGATCGGCACCGTCGCCCGCCGGATGCTGGAGATCAGGCAGCGGCACGGCGCGGGGGCGATCGGCGCGATCACCTCGTCGCGGTGCACGAACGAAGAGGTCTACGTCGTCCAGAAGATGGTCCGCGCCGCCTTCGGCAACAACAACGTGGACACGTGTGCGCGAGTTTGCCACTCGCCCACGGGATATGGGCTCAAGCAGACGTTCGGTGAGTCGGCAGGCACGCAGGACTTTCGTTCCGTGGCGCAATCCGACGTCATCATGGTGATCGGGGCCAATCCGACGGACGGGCACCCGGTCTTCGCGTCCAGAATGAAGCAGCGGCTGCGCCAGGGCGCGAAGCTCATCGTCGTCGACCCGCGTCGTATCGACCTGGTGCGTTCGCCACACATCGAGGCCGACCATCACCTGCAGTTGAAGCCCGGAACGAACGTGGCGGTCGTCAATGCGATGGCGCACGTGGTGGTGACCGAGGGCCTCGTCGACCAGTCGTTCGTGGGGGAGCGGTGCGAGGGATTCGACGAGTGGGCCCAGTTCATCTCGGGCACCGAGAACAGCCCCGAGGCCGTCGAGTCGATCACCGGCGTGCCGGCCTCAGAGCTGCGTGCGGCCGCACGGTTGTACGCACAGGGCGGCAACGGGGCCATCTACTACGGGTTGGGGGTGACCGAACACAGCCAGGGCTCGACGATGGTGATGGGCATGGCGAACCTGGCGATGGCGTGCGGCAACATCGGCCGCGACGGTGTCGGCGTGAACCCGCTGCGCGGCCAGAACAACGTGCAGGGCTCCTGCGACATGGGGTCGTTCCCGCACGAGCTGAGCGGCTACCGGCACGTGTCGGATGACGCGGCGCGCAAGGTCTTCGAAAACCTATGGGGAACAACGCTCTTGGCGGAGCCGGGGCTGCGCATTCCGAACATGTTCGACGCCGCGATCGAGGGAACCTTCCGGGCCCTCTTCGTCCACGGTGAAGACATCGCGCAATCCGACCCCAACGTGAAGCATGTCCTTGCCGCACTGGGTGCGATGGAGCTGGTGGTGGTCCAGGACCTGTTCCTCAACGAGACCGCGAAGTTTGCGCACGTGTTCCTGCCTGGTGCGTCGTTCCTGGAGAAGGACGGCACCTTCACCAACGCCGAACGCCGAATCAACCGGGTCCGTGCGGTGATGAAGCCGAAGAGCGGCAGGCACGAGTGGGACATCGTCTGCCAGATCGCCACGGCAATGGGCTATCCCATGCAGTACGACCACCCGAGCCAGATCATGGACGAGATCGCATCTGTCACGCCGACGTTCACCGGAGTGTCGTTCGACAAGCTGGACGAGATGGGCAGCGTCCAATGGCCGTGCAATGAGCAGGCTCCTGACGGCACTCCGATCATGCACGTCGACGCATTCACCAGGGGGCTGGGCAGGTTCGTGCCGACCCCGTTCGTGCCGACCGACGAGCGCAGCACACGCCGCTTCCCGCTGATCCTGACGACGGGCCGAATCCTGAGTCAGTACAATGTCGGAGCGCAGACCCGGCGCACGGCGAACATCGCCTGGCACCAAGAGGATGTGTTGGAGATCCATTCGCACGACGCCGAGGTGCGCGGCATCGAGGACGGCGATGAGGTCACGTTGGCCAGCCGAGTCGGCGCAACGACGTTACACGCGCAGATCTCCGATCGGATGCCGACCGGCGTCGTGTACACCACGTTCCATTACCCGGTGACCGGAGCGAACGTCGTGACAACGGAGAACTCCGACTGGGCGACGAACTGCCCCGAGTACAAGGTGACGGCTGTTCAGGTCACGCTCGCCCATCCGGTCTCGCATCTGAATGGCGAAGCGGCCGCCGACCGTGAGCTGGCCGTCGGACTCGTGGATTGACATGTCGCACGACGAGGCAACCGAGATCAGGCTGATCAACAAGATCGTCGTCCATTTCGCCTACCTGCCCACCGAAGAGGCGGTCATAGAGGTCGCCAACCACGTCAGTAGGTTCTGGGATCCACGCATGAAACGACGACTGTTCGAGCTTGTCGACTCGGAGACAAAGGATTTCGAACCCGTTGCGGTGGCCGCGACGGCGCTGCTGCGCTAGCCGTTACGAGTGACGTAGCACTTGAGAAGGAAGTGATCGAGACTCGCTGACTGCTCAGTTTTGACGCGCGTACAGCCGATGGGCGCCCCCGAGTTCGCGGGCAATGTCGTTTTTTTTGGGGCTGTCTCACTGCGGTTTGAACATCGTGAATGAGGCAAACTATTTGTGCGACAGAGTATTGAGACAGCTCGACCTGGGCGAATCGGCCAACTCCGTGCACGTCGGCAATGTCTCAAATGGTCTATTTCGAGACGCCAGTACGGGGAATTTACCGGACGCCCAGCGTGCGGAGGTGTTCGATCATGGTGTCGACGGCCGCTTCCAGCGGAGCGGTGTCTCGGCGGACCTGGCTGAGCAGCAGGCCGCCCTGGATGGCGGCCAGCGTCGCGAGTGCCAGGTTGTCGACCTCGGTGCCGTCGGGTAGTTCGCCGCGAGCGGCAATGGCCTTGAGCCCGTCGCGAATCATGGTCTCCCACTGAACAAACGACCGCGCGACCTGCGCGCGGGCTAGCGGGTCGGTTTCGGCGAGCTCGTTGGCCAGCGATCCGATAGGGCAGCCGCCGACAAAGCCCAGCCGCCGCATTATGTCGACCATAATGTCGCGCCACCGGCGCAGGTCCTCAAGGCATTCCAGGCGGTCCAGACCCAGATGCTGAACGGCGAGGACCCGGTCGGTCTGGAAGTCGATAACTGCTGCGACCAGGTCGCCTTTGTCGGCGAAGTAGTGATACATCTGCGAAGTGCTCACCGCAGCGGCTTCCTGGATGTCCTCGATGGTGGTGCGGGCCACCCCACGCCGGGACATCAGTTCGGCGGCAGCGGCCACGATCCGTTCTCGGGTCGCGCGGCCCTTGGGGGTCAGCTTCTCTGGTGCAGTGGTAGGCATCGGAGCGGCTTTCTACTGGAGCGATCGCATGCTGTGGGTTGGGGTGCGAACTGACCCGTCACATCAGCCTCTCGTCGATCTCGTCATGGTCTTCTCACCATTGGAGCCCGATGAAAATGGAGTGTCAACTCCAAAATCTAATGCACCGAGTGCTCAGCCGACACTTTTTGGAGTTGACACTCCATTTTTCTCGATGCAAGCTCGCGTCGTCTCGCAAGTTCGAACCCTGCCGGAAACCGTTGTGTGGCACCGGCACACATCTGAAAGGCTCTTTGATGACGACCGCTGCTAACACCAATACCACCACGATCGCCGATCGCGTCGCCAAGATGGACGCGGGGAGGGCGGGCCAGATCCCCGACGAGGTACTCGGTGTGTTCGGCGCCGAGCAGGCCGGCCTGGATGCCCGCGGCATCCCCACCGGCATCGCCGAACCCGGCGACACGCTCGGCGATTTCG
>DASRJA010000286.1:0-4102 GCA_035649695.1 Mycobacterium sp.
GACGTTGAATCGCAGTCCGGGCTCACCGGGCAATTCGAAGCTTTGGTAGTTCAATTCAATTTCGCCGATGACGGGGTGCCGCATGCGTTTGGAGCCACTGGTGTGTCGGCGGACGTTGTGGGCCGCCCAACGCACGCGGAATTCTTCACTGCGCGTGGATAATTCGCCGACAAGATCGGACAACGGCTTGTCATAAGGGTTACGGCCGACCGTGGCGCGCAGGAGCGCAACTACATCGGTGGCCGCTTTGTCCCAATCGACGAAGAATTCTCGAGCACTCGGGTTCAGGAAGGTGTAACGCGCCGAGTTGGGCGGTTGCACTGACTCGGCGTGGATCTCCGAATACAGGGCGTAGCCGAGCCGATTCGACGCCAAGATGTCGCCGCGGTCGTTCCGCACGTCCGCTGCCGCCTCGGTGATCGCGTCGAGGACCTGCTGAATCACAGGTTTGATCCGCTGCCGCGACGACGAAACGCGTCTCTTCGCGCTGGCGGCGTTGTCGATGCGGGCCAGGTCGAAGAGGTGCTCGCGCTCGGCGTCGTCGAGTTGCAAAGCACGTGCGAGGGCGTCGAGAACGCTGTCGGACGCCCCGACCAGGCTGCCGCGCTCAAGCCGGATGTAGTAGTCCGCCGAAACCCCGGCGAGCATGGCGACCTCTTCGCGCCGCAAACCCTTGACGCGGCGGTTGCTGCCGCCATAGGCGGGCAGTCCCGCCTGCTCCGGGGTGATGCGGGCGCGCCGAGTGGTCAGGAATTCGCGAATCTCGCGCCGGTTGTCCACGACTCTCAGGCTAGGGCGCTTAAAGCGCAGCGTGGGGGTGTCTGCCAGTACCTGTCTGGACAGACACTCCCCCGTAGGCGTCGTTGCCGGTTGCCTGGGAATTGCAATGGATGGAGGACAAGCGTGAAGTACATCAACCTCGGGGATCTGACGGTATCTCGCATCGGCCTGGGCGCGATGGGCATGTCGCATGGCTACACCGGAGCGGGCAGCGACGACACCGAGTCCATCCGCACCATTCACCGGGCGCTCGATCTGGGCGTCACCTTCATCGACACCGCTGAGATCTACGGGCCCTTCGTCAATGAGGAACTCGTCGGTCGGGCGTTGAAGGGCCGCCGCGACGGCGTCGTGTTGGCCACGAAGTTCGGCTTGGTCTCGCATGCCGGTGAGGGTGCGTGGAACCTTGACAGCAGCCCGGCCAACATCCGCACCGCCGTCGAGGGTTCCTTGCGGCGGCTCGGCACCGACTACATCGACCTGTACTACCAGCACCGCGTCGATCCGGACACGCCGATCGAGAAGACGGTCGGCGCGCTCGCCGAGCTGGTGGCCGACGGCAAGGTCTGTCACATCGGCCTGTCCGCGGCCGCGGCGAATACGATTCGTCGCGCCCACGAGGTGCACCCGGTTACGGCGTTGCAGTCGGAGTATTCGCTGTGGGCCCGGGATTTGGAGGCCGAGATCCTGCCGGCGCTGCGTGAACTGGGCATCGGGCTAGTGCCCTTCTCCCCGCTGGGCCGCGGCTTCTTGACCGGCACGATCCGCTCGCCCGAGCAGTTCGCCGACGACGATGACTTCCGCAAGACCAACCCCCGGTTCACTGGCGAGAACTTCCGGCGCAACCTGCGCATCGCCGACGAGGTGCAAGCCGTCGCCACCGAGGTGGGCGCGACCCGGCTCAGGTGGCACTGGCATGGTTGCTGGCTCAAGGCGACGACATTGCTCCCATACCGGGCACTAAGCGGGTTTCCCCCGTCGAGGAGAACGCCGCTGCCGATGGTGTCGAACTCAGCGCCACGCAGATCGACACACTCAACAACCTCACGCCCGCGGCTGGCGAGCATCACACCGCAGAACAAATGCAGATGTACGAGCGCTGAGCGCCCACCGCTGTGCACGAGACCGCCTCGACAAGAAGGACTTTCAGATGCAGACCGTAGCTTTGAACAACGGTGTCGAGATGCCGATTCTCGGTTTCGGGGTCTATCAGGTGCCCGCCGAAGACACCGAACAGGTTGTCGCCGAGGCGCTGAGCACCGGCTACCGGCTCATCGACACCGCTGCGTCCTACCAGAACGAGGAAGCGGTCGGACGTGCACTCAATACCAGCGGTCTTGCGCGCGAGGAGTTGTTCGTGACCACCAAGCTGTGGATGGAGCACGCAGGTTACGACGCGACGAAAGCCGCATTCCACAGGTCGCTGGACCGGCTGGGCCTGGACTACCTCGATCTCTACCTCATCCACCAGCCCTTCAACGACTACTACGGTGCCTGGCGAGCGATGCAAGAACTCAATCAGCAAGGCCTGGTGCGCGCCATCGGGGTGTGCAACTTTCACCCCGACCGCCTCGTCGACCTCATCGAACACAACGACGTCACGCCTGCGGTGAACCAGATCGAGACCCACGTGTACTACCAGCGCGGCGAGGATCACCGGATCATGTGCGAGTACGGGGTGGCGCACCAATCGTGGGGCCCCTTCGCCGAGGGTAAGAACAACATGTTCATCGACCCGACGTTGGCCTCCATCGGGGCGGCACACGGCAGGTCGGTCGGCCAGGTCGTGCTGCGCTGGCTGATCCAGCGTGACGTCATCGCGATCCCTAAATCCGTTCGGCCCGAACGGATGCGGGAGAACTTCGACATCTTCGACTTCGAACTCAGCGACGAGGAGATGAACCGGATCGCTGTCATGGACGCCGGGGCCAGCCTGTTCTTCGACCACCGCGATCCCTCGATCGTCAGCCAGTTCTCCAAACGCCACATCGACGTCTGACATCAGAAGGACACGAATGATCAACAGCGACAACCCAACCGGTCATGCGCGGCGCAGGTTCCTGATGGGCGCCGCGGGATTGGCCGCAGCCCCGCTGGTCGCAGGGATTGCCGCTGGCTGCAGTTCCGGCGAGCGGAACCAGGACTCGGGCGGCGACAACACTGACGACGCCGGCAACCCGGTAACCGCGGCCACCACCGTGACCGGCCGCCGCAAGCTGGGCTCGTTGGAGGTTTCGAGTATCGGGCTGGGCTGCCAAACGATGCCCGGAACCCTCTATGGTCCGGTCACCAGCCGCGCCGACATGGTCACCCTCATCCGCACGGCGGTCGATCAAGGTGTGACGTTTTTCGACACCGCAGAAGCCTACGGTCCGTTCGAGTCCGAACGCATCGTCGGAGAAGCCCTGCAACCCGTGCGCGACCAGGCGGTCATCGCCTCCAAGTTCGGCTTCGACATCGATCCGCAAACCGGCCAACGCCGAGGCGGGCCCAACAGCCGCCCCGATCACATCCGGCAGTCCGTCGACGCGATGCTGCAGCGCCTGCGAACAGACCGGATCGACCTGCTCTACCAACACCGCGTCGATCCGACGGTGCCCATCGAGGACGTGGCCGGCACTGTCAAGGACCTGATCTCGCAAGGCAAGGTCACCCACTTCGGGCTCTCAGAACCGGGACTGGAAACAGTCCGTCGCGCACACGCAGTCCAACCGCTGACGGCCATCCAGAACGAGTACTCCATGCTGTGGCGGGGACCCGAGCAGCACGTCCTTCCGCTGTGCGAGGAACTCGGCATCGGCTTCGTGCCATGGGCGCCGTTGGGCATGGGATTCACCACCGGCACCATCAATCCGTCCACGCGGTTCGCCAAGGGAGATTTCCGGGCAGCCGTGCCGCGCAACAGCCCGCAGAACCTGGCCGCCAACATGCCGTTGGTGCAACTCATTCAAGACTGGGCCGTGCGCAAGGGCGCCACCCCAGCGCAGATCTCGCTGGCATGGTTAATGGCCCAACACCCATGGATTGCGCCCATCCCGAGCACCACCCGCATAGCTCACCTCGTCGAGAACCTCGGTGTCGAAGAGGTCACCTTCAGCGACGAGGAGCTTGCAGACCTCAACACCGGTCTCGCCGCGATCAGCATTCACGGTGACCGCTTACAGCCGGCCGTGCTCGCGCAGACTGGCGTCGAAGCGCCCCTCCAGTAACGGTTCTCACGCCTATGAATCGCCGCACGCTCATGAAGGGCTCGATCACGCTCGGAGCCGGGGCAGTGCTCAGCGCGCAGCTCGCCAGTTGCAGCCCACCACCAGCACAACGC
>DASRJA010000287.1:0-2710 GCA_035649695.1 Mycobacterium sp.
GCGGCTGCGCCTGTACCTCACGGGAGCGATGGCCGTGTCGACGCTTGGTCTCCTCGCCGCCGCCGTGACCGGACTCGCGGAACTCCTCCTACTCTTCCTGACGTGTGGCGGGTGCGGCATCTTCCTCGCCGTCTTCTTCGACCGGCTCTCGTTGTACCGGGTCCTCGCGGCGATGGTGTCGCCCCAGGTGCCGATGCGAGACCTGGCCCCGGCCCTGCCCGCGCACATCGAGGCTCGGCTGGAGGCGTTGAACAAGAGCAACGTCGTCATCTTCGAGGGAGGGGACGCGTTCATCGCTTGGGGTCGGCGGCTGCGCGACGGATGGCAGATGAACATCGACGCCACCAGAGCAGCCACCGACACCAACGGCAAGGCACGTACGGTCATCCCGTTCACGCCGGTCGACCTGCACAAGGCCGTGACGTTGGCGGTACGCGGTGCCGGTGTCCCCGATGTAGAGGTGCACAACCGGCTCTTCGTGGAGGGCCATTCGGTCGGTGTGGTTCCCGGGCTGCTTCCCGATCCGTTGGATCGCCCTGCCTCTTCGGTGCCCGCCAAGTCGGTGCGACTCGGCATCGAGCGGCCACGGCCGGATGTTCGGACGTACCTGTGCGTGGAGAAGACCTCCTGGGGCGGCGAACTGGCCGTCAACCTCAACCTGCGGGCCGCAATGGTAAGCGGCGACCTGTTCATCGAGTGCCATGCCTATGTCCTTCTCCCGCTGCGCGCGGAGCTGACGACGGTCGATCACATGCCGACGGGCGGCGCCGAGATCGCCCTCCGGGCACTGCGTGACGCGTTCGGTGCGCTGCGGCAACTGCGTCGCGTGGTGAAAGACGAGCGACGGGAGTCGGCGGTGGCCCGCAAACGTCGCCGGGCGCTCGCGGACGATCGCCGTGCCATCCGCAAGAACCGTCCGTTCGGCCGCGGAGCCGGGCTCAGCATCAGGGCGGCGGCGGCCGCGGACGAACGGATCTTCCTCTTCGCGTACACCGACGAGGAGATGTATCTCAATGCCTTGCAGCGACGGATTCTCGGCGCCATCGAGACGTTCCTTGATCAGCACGGCATCGACACGGCGGACTTCCACCAGAAGCTAACCAACATCATCAACAACCACAGCTACGCGATCGGCGCAGTCAACGCACAGAACGCCCAGGTGGGCAACAACAACCAGATGTCCGGGCCGCCGACGCAACAGCCACCGCCTCCGCCATGGTCGTCGACACCGTAACAACTATCGCCTTGGGAGTCGAAGCAGTGAGCACTTTCAACATCGGAGCGGTCAACGCCGACAACGCGCTGTTTGGCGACGGCACCGTGCAGATCAACATCCAGGACCTGATGCAGCGGCTGGACGCCGACGTTGCGCGGCACCGCTCGCGGTTTCCAGAGCCGGCCACCGCCGACCGGGCCCTGGCCGATCTGCGTCGGGAATGCGCCGCCCAACCGGTCGACGTTGACCGCGTACGGGCGGCCGCCGGGGCGCTGACAGCCGCCACCGCTGGCGCTCCCGGCGTCCATGACGGCATCGAGGAGCTGCTCGACCGCGTCACCCGTATGGGCACCGGGCGACACCCGTGACGGCGGTCGTCTCCGCCGATAGCCTGGCGGTGAAACCATATTGCACACGTCAGGACCGGTTGGTTCGCCTCACGCTGCGGGCCCAACAGGAGATCCTCGCGGCGGGTGGTACGCAGCTCGGCCGCAGGCCAGCGCTCGCTACCGTCGCCTTCATGGCCATCGCGATCGCGGTTTCCGACGTCGGGTTCTACCACCACGAGGCCAACCCCGGCATGGTCGGGATCGCCGGCGCCGCAACGCTGTTCACGCTGCTCACAAGTTCCGTGGCGATCATGCGGCGGGAGCTGCGCATGCGCCGGGACCGGCTGGGGGCGGTCGAGGACGACCATCAAAAGCCTCGTCGCGTCCGTCGTGTTCCATCGCAACATGTCGGACGTGCAGCGGGCGCGGCTCGTCGACACGGCGTTCGCCCGGGAGCTGCCGGCGGCCGTGCCGAGGCAGGCTCCGCGGAAGAAGTCAGTGAAAGTCCCACACCCCACGGCGCAGAGTCGCCGCGGCGCCGAACGAGGAGAGTGACATGCCCGAACACGGCATACTACTTCCCTTCTATCTGGTCATCGACGTCAGTTTTTCGATGTCGGGTGCCAAGTTGAGCACAGCCAACGCGATCCTGCCCTCGGTCGCGGACGCGTTGGCGAAGAACCCGATCCTCAACGACAAGGTCCGCTTCAGCCTGGTGGACTTCTCCGACGACGCCCGGGTGGTGCTGCCGCTGTGCGACGTGTCGACGGCGACGCAGCTGCCTAACCTCGCGGTCCGTGGTGGCACGTGCTACGGCGCAGCCTTCAAGCTGCTGCGTCGGCAGATGCAAAGCGACGTGGCGCAGCTGCGCGCCGACGGTTACAAGGTGCACCGGCCTGCCGTGTTCTTCCTCAGCGACGGCGAGCCCGGTGACAACTGGAAGGACGACTTCGAAACCTTGACGGAGTACGACCCGTCCACCGGGAAAGGCTTCAAGTGGCACCCGGTCGTCGTTCCATGTGGCGTCGAGGACGCCGATCGCGACGTGATGCGCCAGCTGGTGCATCCGCCGAACAAGTCGAAGCTGTACATGATGAAGGACGGTAGCGACGCATCCGCCGCGATCAAGGCAATGGCGGAGGTGCTGATTTCGTCGGTACTCGCG
>DASRJA010000288.1:0-2863 GCA_035649695.1 Mycobacterium sp.
GCCTTGCGTACATTCTGAGCCGCTCATGACCACGCTCGTGTGACGCTGCTCCGGCCGGGCGTCTGCGGGTGCCGGCAAGTTCCAGCGGTCGGGGTGGCCAAGTCACGCGCTGCCCTGGCACACATGCCGGGCGCACGAAACGCGGTCGCATACCGTTCACCAGCGAGCCACGTTGATCCCGTGCGGACCGGCGACGCCGCGAGACGTCGGGCACGCCGTCGTCGTCGGCACACA
Source organism: Mycobacterium sp. (assembly GCA_035649695.1). GTDB lineage: Bacteria > Actinomycetota > Actinomycetes > Mycobacteriales > Mycobacteriaceae > Mycobacterium. Next base: position 235 of record DASRJA010000288.1, read on the forward strand.
GATCGACGGCTCCGCTCCCGCCGCGCGCGCCAGAACAACGGTGGCATCGCACATCTGATCCGCGAGCGGAGCGCCGATTCAGTTGCGTCTTATGACCCGGCAACGTGTACCGACAGCTCATTGTCCGCGGACGGCATCTTGCGCCAGACCTATCAATAACCGACCCCACCCCCGGCGGCGCCACCGCCCATGGTGAGAGCGAGGATCACCACAGCCGCGACGACGACTGCGACAGAGACCCAGAGGATGGGAGCACGAAGAACTCGTTGCATGATGGTCGTCCTTGTCTTGAGAGTTGGCAATCCAGCCGGATCACCGTTTCACCCCTCGTACGGGCGCCTAGCGAGATTGGTTCGCGATCCGGCCTACCGGTGTGCATGGGTCGCCACGCGGATCATCGGAACCGAGCGGCCCCAGATGCCCAGTGAGGCCGGCGGGCACGGACCGCCCGCCGTTCCGCGGCACCGAACCCGTAGCGCCGATCGAAGCCTCTTTGTGTCAAGGGGCCGTTTCGGGGCGCGTCGGGGCAGCGCAGTGGGCGCGGGCGTAGCGTGGTGGTTGGGTTCGGGAGTGACTGTTCCGAAGTGCCGGTGTTCAGGGTTCAGCCGGCCACGCTGGATTGAAGAGTCGTCCCTGGTTGTCCTCCCGGACCCGTTGTCAGCGGCGGCCGATATCGACTTGGAGCTGGCGCCAGACGGCGTCGCTGATGCGACGCTTCAGAGCGCGCAGCGCCTCCTTCTTCGACTTCCCCTCGGCGATCTTGCGCTGGTAGTAGACCCGGCCCGGTGTGTCGTGGCGGACCTGGGTGACCGCGGCCAGGTGAAAGGCATGGTTCAGCTTGCGGTTGCCGCGGGGGTTGAGCCGGTGACGGCTGCGGGGCCCGCTGGAGGCTTCGATGGGGGCGGTGCCGTTGTAGGACGCGAACCGCGCCGGGGTCGGGAACCGGGCCGGGTCACCGACGTGACCCAGGATGAACCCCGCGACGATCGGGCCGACACCGTGCAGCTCGAGCAGCGACGTGCCCGACGCGGTGACGGCGTCGCTGACGCGGCGCTTGGCGGTGGCGACGTCGCGGTCGAGACGACGGACATCGGCCAGCAGCTCGAGGGCGAGCCGCTTGCGTTCGACCCCCGCGGCACCCTGCGGGCGGACGCTGCGCAGCAGCTTCCCGGCCCGTTCCGCACCGAGACGGCGAGGCGCGCCGCCGGCGATGAGCTCTCGCAGCGCCACATGCAGACGACAGGCCGCCTGGGTGCGCAATGCGACCAGATCGTCGTAGCGATCGATCACCATCCGGATCACCGCGGTATCGTCCTCCACCCGCACCGCCCGGAGCCCGCAGTGCCGCAACCCGGCGATGGCCGTGGCCAACGCGTCGTTGGGGTCGTTCTTGGCCGCCTTGGTCGAGCCCAGCAGCCGCACCCTCGCGGCCAACGTCGGAGGCACGTCGACGACCTGCTCACCGGATGCGAGGAGCTGCTGGGCCAGCAATTTGCCCAGCCCCGCAGCTGATTCGACCGCCCAGGTCCGTTGCGTGCCCAACGGTTCCACCCACGCCAACAGCCGCTGCACCTGACAGCGGTCAGCCACCAGTTGCACCCGGGCGAGCGGCTGCTCGTCCCGGTCGATCGCCACCGCCGTGTGAGTCGACTTGTGCGGGTCAACGCCGATGATCACCGTCATAGAAATCCCCTTCTCGTGAACGCGTGTGAGCGTCACGACGGGCACTCCTGATGAAGGTGCTGCTCGCCTCTTTCGAGCCACGCCGTGACCGAACCCTGGCCGGCGAGCGCTTCGTTCGGAAGCCAACCCGACACACGAGCAGCAGGCAGTTCGAGAGCCAGCCGACCAAGACCCGAGGACGCTACGAACACACGCTCAACGCCCAGCCATATCGAACCATCAGGCAGCTCTGTGCGGGTCTTCGCAGCTCGCGACGCGAGCGCGAACCTGGCGGGATGATCCACATCCGGGCGGTGAGCCCACCGGACACCACGCCGAGGCTGGTCGCGTCGTTAGAGCGCAACTCCGGTGTGTTGAACCTGATCGTCCTCCAGGGTGTGGTGCGAAACCCCGATGGGGACGCCGTGCAGTTCGACGTCATCAACGCGCAGGCCAACGAAGTCGTGCTCGAGTTGCGCACACTCGGTGTGGATCGCATCGGGTCGATCGTCATCGAAGACGTCGGCACAGAGCTGTCCGACCGGGCGGCTTCGGTGCCATGGTCGTCGGCCCCGAGTACGCGGCCATCATCAGCGTCGCGCTCGGGATCAACACGAACGATCGCGGACGGGTCCGCTCCGGCTCGGGGGCCCTCTTCGTCGGCTTTCTCCTCGCAATTGTTGCGACGTTCGTCTTCGGCCTAGTAGTCCGCGCCTTTGGTTGGGAACCGGAGGCGTTCAGCCTTGGCGTCCGGCCGGTATCGGACCTGAAGCACGCGGCTCGCTGACTCAGCTGCTGCTGAACGTGGCGATCTTGATCGCGGTGGGCGCAGCAGGCCTCGTCGTGCAGCAGCGTCTCTGGCGGCGCGTCGGCAGAAGAGCAACCAAAGATAGCCCGCAGGCTTAGACGGTCATCCGTGCACGTCGCTGACCTCGCCCGACGAGCGACGGTCTCTTCGGCGTGATCA
>DASRJA010000289.1:0-17825 GCA_035649695.1 Mycobacterium sp.
CGCTACCTGTTGGTCGGCTTGCTCCTGCTCGGGTTCACCGCGGCGTGCAACGACTTGGCCAGCGTCCCGTACAACGCGATGCTGCGACAGCTGACGACGCCGGAGACTTACGGAAAGGTATCCGGATTCGGTTGGGCCGCAGGCTATATCGGCAGCATGGTGCTGCTCATCGTGGTCTATGCGGGATTCATCAAGGGTGGCGGCCCGACGACCGGGCTGCTGGATATCCCGACCGCTGACGGGCAGAACGTTCGGGCGGCAATGCTGGTTACCGCGGCCTGGATGGCCGTGTTGGCGCTGCCGGTCCTCCTCGCACCTCCGCCCGTCGACGTCGAGCAGCCGGCGCCGTCGTCGACCGGTGTGCTCGGCGCCTACCGCAAGCTGTGGGCGGACCTGGTCGGCGAGTGGCGGCGAGACCGCAACGTCGTCTACTACCTGCTCGCCAGCGCAGTGTTCCGGGACGGATTGGGCGGTGTGTTCACCTTCGGCGCGGTGCTAGGCGTGACCGTGTACGGCATCTCGGCGGCCGATGTGCTGCTCTTCGGTATCACCGCCAACGTGGTGGCCGCGGCCGGGGCGGCACTCGGCGGGCTGTTCGACGACCGCGTCGGCTCGAAAGCCGTCATCTTGAGTTCGCTTGCGGCGATGATCGCCGTGGGCTTGACCCTGATGGCGTTGTCCGGTGCAGCGGCGTTCTGGGTGTGCGGACTTCTCCTGTGCCTGTTCATTGGGCCGACGCAAGCATCGGCGCGCACCCTGCTGCTGCGGATGACCGCCGAGGGCAAGGAGGGGGTGGCGTTCGGTCTCTACACCATGACGGGCCGGGCCGTGGCCCCCCTCGCGCCCTTCATGTTCTCCACTTTCGTTGCCATCTTCGGGGCGGCTCGCGCGGGCATCGGCGGTCTAATGCTGGTGTTGGCGGCAGGTTTCGTCGCGATGCTTGCGGTGCGGGCGCCGCGTCGTGCGGCGGCCGGCTAACCCGCCGCGGTGCAGATCGTCAGCCCTGCGCCAGTGCGCTGCTGGACCTGCACACCGTTGACGCTGATCGAGCAGCTCACTTCGCGGCCGACATTGATGATGCTGACGCTCGCGGAGTCCTCGGCCGGCTCGGCCAGCTCGACCTCCTTGCTCCACGGCAGCATCACGTTGAACTCGGTCTGCAACACACCACCGGTATCGACGTAGGTGATGTTGATGGCCCGACCGTCACCCGACACGTCATACACGACCGTTTCGGTCGCGCCCGGCGTCGATGGGCTGGACGGGCCCGTGGTGGACGGCGTGCTCGGCAGCGTCGGCAGCGGGAAGACCGGGATCGTCGGACGTGGCGTCGTCGTCGGTGTCGGCCTGGTGGAGCTCGGCTCGGACAACGTCGGCGGCGGTGCGACGATGACGTCCTGCTTCGAGCTGTTGACGACCACCAGCGCGATCACCAGCCCGATGACGGTCACGACCGCGAGGGCCGCCACGATCCACAGCCACCGCGGCGACTTCGGGCCGTCCGGCGGCTGCGGAGGTTCGCCCGGCGGGTACTGCGGGCCGTACTGGCCGGTCGCATAGGGGTCATAGCCAGCGGGCGGGTAGGGCAGCCGCTCGGTTGGCGCCGGCGCGGCCGGTGCCTGGTAGGTGGGTCCGTAGGGTGCCTGGCTCGCATACGCCGGATCGGAGTATCCGGGATAGCTGTTACCAAAGGGTTCGGGCCCGTCGCGGCGTCCTGACTCCGTCATACCGACCTCATGGCTGCAGGGTACCTGCGTAATTCGTTGAACGGCTTCTTCGTCGCGGCGGCCCTATTCTGGCGAAAGCGCTAGCCGCAGCGTTTACCGGCAACGACCGCGGTTAACGCCGACGTAACTACGCGTCAATTACCGTGGCGAAATGCGAGGCGTCATGCCGCGAACGATGGGCGTCGAGGAGGAATTCCACCTCGTCGACCAGAAGACCAGACGGCTGACGGCGCGCGCGCCGGAGCTCTTGGGCGTGTTGTCCGACAGCTACGTCGCCGAGTTGCAGCGCTGCGTGGTCGAAATGAACAGCGGCGTGGTCGACACGCTCGACGGACTGCGCGCCGATCTGCAGAACCACCGCAAGGTGCTTGTCGACGCCGCCGCCAAACTCGGCATGGGCGTGGTCGCCGCTGGGGCGGTGCCGCTGTCGGTTCCCGCCGAAATGCAGGTCACGCAGACTGCCCGCTACCGCCAGATGCTCGCCGATTACCAGCTACTGGCTCGCGAACAACTCATCTGCGGCACCCAGGTGCACGTCGGCGTGGCCGACCGCGACGAGTCGGTCGTCGTGGCCAACCGAGTGTCTGCGTATGTGCCAACACTTTTGGCGCTGTCCGCCAGCTCGCCATTCTGGTCCGACGGCTCCGACACCGGCTACTCCAGCGTGCGAACCTTGGTGTGGCAGCGTTGGCCGACGACGGGTCTGGCCGCGCCGGTGTCCTCAGCCGCCGAATACGACAAACTTGTGGCCGAGCTGGTGGCAAGCGGAGCAATCACGGACGACGGGATGGTGTACTTCGACGTCCGTCCGGCCGTCGCCGCGCCCACGCTGGAACTGCGGGTGTGCGACAGCTGCCCCTCGGTGGACACCATCGTGTTGATCGCGGGGCTGTTCCGGGCATTGGTCGAACGCGAGTTGGAGGGGTTCCGGGCGGGTGTCCCTGCCGTCGAGGTTTCGCCGCCGCTGGGCCGTGCGGCGCTGTGGCGGGCGGCCCGCTCGGGTCTGGAGGGCGATCTGGTCGACATCGACGGTCCGGTCAGCCGGCCCGCCGGAGACGTTGTCACCGAACTCATACGCTCGCTGCGACCGCAGCTGGAGGCGGCGGGGGACTGGCAGATGATTGTGGAGCTGACCCGGCAGGTGCTGATCGCTGGCACGTCGGCGGCCCGTCAGCGACGGGCTTTGCGTCGCCGCGGCCGGCTAACCGATGTCGTCGACCAGCTGATCGCCGAAACCGCGGGCAGCTGGCCGGACACTGCGACGGCCGTAATCGAAGACCCCACACTGCTGTTCGGCTATCAACCCGACCGCGAGTACGACCCAGCCGACAAGGCCGCCGCCGTCAGCTACGACGAGGCCGTCGACCCCACTGGGCGGGCGCGGCCCCGCTACGAAAAGATCCTGCACGCCGTCGCCGACCTCGGGGTCGCGGTGTTGCGGTCCCGGGAGGGCGACATCGAGCAGGACCAGCGCGCCGAGAGCATCACGTTCAGGGTCAGCGGACAAAACCGCGCCCAGGTGTTCCCGCTCGACCTGATGCCGAGGTTGGTCCCCGCCGACGAGTGGGCAGTACTCACTGCCGGACTGGGTCAGCGGGCCAAAGCGCTCAACGCCTTCCTGCGTGACATCTACTCCGAGCAGGCCATCCTCGCCGACGGCGTCATCGGGATGCACACGCTGGACCGGGCACCCGGATTCCGGTCGACGGGCCGGCTGTCGCGCGACCCCGTGCGCGCCCACGTCAGCGGTACCGACCTGGTTTGCGACAAGGCCGGCAACTGGATGGTGCTCGAAGACAACCTGCGCATCCCGTCGGGCACCGCGTATGCGATCGCGAACCGGCGGTTGCTCACAAAGCACCTGCCCGAGCTTGAGCTGCCCGCTGAGCTCGGCGACGTCGACCAGGTGCCGGCGATGCTGCTGGAGACCCTGCGTGCCGCGGCGCCGCCGGCGGCCGGCGACGAACCGTCGGTGGCGCTGTTGTCCGCTGGCTGGGAAGACTCTGCCTGGTTCGAGCACACCTTCCTGGCCGAAGAGCTGGGCATCCCGCTTGTGCAGACCTCGGACCTGTCGGTCCGCGACGGGAAACTGTTCCGCCACATCGGTTCTGACGTTCACCCTGTCGACGTGCTGTACGCCCGGATGGACGAGGACATGCTCCTGTCGTCCGCCGGATACGACGCCAGCGCGTTGCGGCCCGGTCTGCTAGAGGCGGTCACCAACGGGACGCTGACCATCGCCAACGCGCTGGGCAACGGCGTCGCCGACGACAAGGCCGTCTACGCGTACGTGCCGGCGATGATCAATTACTACCTCGGTGAGAAGCCCGCTCTGGCGCAGGTGCCGACGTGGATCTGCGCCGAACGCGCGCAGCGTGATTACGTGCTGGACAACATCGCCGAGTTGGTGGTCAAACCGATCGACGGGCACGGCGGTACCGGCGTGGTGATCGGGCCGGAGGCCGCCGCCGACGCGCTGGAGGTCCGGCGTCGCGAGCTGCAGAGCCAACCGGAGCGCTATATCGCCCAACAGGCGATCGCGCTGTCGACCCACCCGACATTCGACGGAGAGGGAATGTATCCGCACCACGTCGACCTGCGGGCGTTCGTGCACCTGCGGCCCGGGTTCGACGATACGGTGACGGCACACGTCATGCCGGCCGGGCTGACCCGGGTGGCAGCACGCGGATCCCGCATCGTGAACTCATCCTCGGGCGGCGGCAGCAAGGACACCTGGATCTTGACTGGTGGCCAACACGACCAGGCGGCGCCGTAGAACGGAAGGCAACATGTGCGGCATCTGCGGAGAAATCCGCTTCGACGGACAGTCGGCCGACGTGGCCGCGGTGACCCGGATGACGGCTGCCATGGCGTCCCGCGGCCCCGACTCCGACGGCGTCGTCGCGCACGGCCCGCTCGCTTTCGGGCACAGGCGCCTGTCGATCATCGACCTGTCCGCGCGGGGCGAACAGCCGATGGTCGACAGCGAGCTCGGGCTGACCCTGGTGTTCAACGGCTGTATTTACAACTACCAGGATCTGCGTAAAGAGCTCGAAGCTGTTGGCTACCAATTCTTTTCGGCTGCCGACAGCGAGGTCGTAATCAAGGCGTTTCACCGGTGGGGCACGGGTTGCGTGGACCGCTTCAAGGGCATGTTCGCCTTCGCCATCGCGGACCGCGAAACCGGCGTCGTCACATTGGCGCGCGACCGGCTCGGCATCAAGCCGCTCTATCTGGCCGAAACGCCCGGCCGGTTGCGATTCGCGTCAACCGTGCGCGCTCTACTAGACGCGGGCGAGGTGGACACCGAACTCGACCGCTATGCGCTGCACCATTATATGAGCTTTCATTCTGTGGTGCCCGCGCCGCGCACCATCTACCGCGGCGTGCGCAAGATGCCACCGGCGACCGTGCGGGTAATCCAGCCCGACGGCGCACACGTCGACACGGTCTATTGGACGCCGCTTTTCGAGCGCGATCCGGCACGGGCGTCCTGGACAGAGCGCGACTGGCAGGAGGCACTGATGGACGCGCTGCGCGCGGCGGTGGAACGGCGGATGGTCGCCGACGTCCCCGTCGGCGTCCTGCTGTCCGGCGGCATCGACTCGTCGATCGTGGTTGCACTGCTGGCCGAGCAGGGACAGCACGGCCTGGCGACCTTTTCCATCGGCTTCGACTCGGCCGGTGACGAGTCCGGCGACGAGTATGTCTACTCCGACCTGATTGCAACGACTTTCGACACCGACCATCACCGCATCCACATCGACGGCTCGCGGCTGCTGCCCGCGGTACCGAAAACCATTGCAGCGATGAGTGAACCGATGGTCAGTCACGACTGCGTCGCGTTCTATCTCCTGTCACAGGAAGTGAGCAAGTCGGTCAAGGTGGTGCAGTCCGGCCAGGGCGCCGACGAGATCCTGGCCGGCTACGACTGGTACCCGCCCCTGGCCAACGTGGCGCGCGACCAGACCTCCGAGGCGTACGCCAAGGTGTTCTTCGACCGCGGCCACTCCGACGTGCTGGCAATTTTCGCACCGGAGTATGCGATTGTCGAGGAAGACCCGAGCCGCCAGTTCGTCGTGACCCACCAGTCCGCGCGGGGCGCCGAGACGGCCGTCGACGCCGCGCTGCGGTTGGACACCCAGGTGATGCTCATCGACGACCCCGTCAAGCGGGTGGACACCATGACGATGGCGTGGGGCCTGGAGGCCCGGGTGCCATTCCTCGACCACGACTTCGTCGAGCTGGCCGCCAGCTGTCCGGCCGAGCTGAAGCTCGCATCAGGCGGCAAGGGGGTGCTCAAGGGCGCGTCGCGGGGGCTGCTGCCCGCCGAGGTGATCGACCGCACCAAGGGGTACTTCCCGGTGCCCGGCATCCGGCACTTGCACGGCGACATGCTGGACATGGTCCGCGACGCGCTGACCAACGACGCCGCCCGGACCCGCGGCCTGTATCGCGAGGAGACAGTCGACGCGCTGCTGGCCGCCCCGAACAAGACGCGTACCACGCTCGGCGCCAACGCGCTCTGGCAACTTGCAGTGCTCGAAATGTGGTTGCAGAGTATGGAAAATTAGTCCCGTGGGACAGCAGGTGCGCGCAAACTATGGCGCGTCGCTGTCGCCGGATGCCACCGCGTTCGCCCAACTTGTCGACGACGGCGGCTTCCCGCGTGCCGTGCAGCGATTCCTGCGCGGTTGGCGGGCGAGTTCGTCGCGCGAGGTTGAACTGCCTGTTGAGGGCGCCGTCACCCGTGTCCTTCATTCCGCCGACGGCCACTGGTTGGCCTGTGAGGTCGCACCCGACGGCGCCACCCGCAGCCAGATCTGGGTCGTGACAACCGATCCCGACGACCGCGACGCGCGCCGCATCGACTATTGGCCCGCAGGCGCCCAGGAAGGCACCGCAGAACTGATCGCGTGGGACGGCACCCAGGTCGCCGCCATCCTCACCGGTGAGGATGGCGTCGGCAGCTCCTGTCTGATCGATCCGTCCGATGGCACCACGGTGGTGCTCGACCGCCGTTCCGGTGGCAGGCTCGTCGACGCGTGGGCGGGCGCGTCGTTGGTGCGGGTCGGGCCGCGCGGCTACCGCGACCTGATCATGCTTCGCGGACTCACCGAAATCGCGCTGCTGCCATACGATCCCGGTTCCACCACCGATGCAGGGATCATCCTCGACGACCACCATCCGCGCCGGCTGCGCGCAGGGCTGGAAGGAGAACGCACCGAGCTGTACCAGCCGGCGAAGCTCTACGGGATCAACAGCCCCGAGGGCTACCTGCGCGCCCTCATCCGCAGCGAGAACGGCGCCGACCACGCCCGCCTATTGGAGGTCACCTCGACCCCCGACGGGGTGTCGTATCAGGTGCTCGCCGAGCGGCCCGGGTACGAACTCGACGAGTTCACCGTAAGCGACGACGTCTCGACAGTGGCGCTGTTGTGGAACATCAACGGCACCAGTGAATTACAGATCCTCGAACTCCCGGACAACACGCTGCACGACCCAATTCCGTTGCCCGGCATGGTCGCCAGCGAGCTCAGCATCAGCGCCGGTGGGTCGATGGTCGCGATGACGGTCGAAGGCCCATCGTTGCCGCCGACGGTCGAACTGGTTGATCCCCGCACCCGGGAATGGGAGCCCGTCGACAGGGAGCCGAGCAGCGGGCCCGTCGCTGCCGATCCCACCCTCGAGACCATCACGGCGCGCGACGGGCTGGAGTTCACCGGTTGGTTATTCCGGCCGCCGCCTGGCGTCGAACCGGTCGGCGCGATGCTTTTCCTGCACGGCGGACCGGAAGGGCAGGGCCGTCCGGGCTATAACGAGTTCTTCCCGCCCCTGCTGGAAGCGGGCATCACCGTATTCCTGCCGAATGTCCGTGGTTCCGGGGGGTTTGGCCGAACGTTCATGCACGCCGACGACAAGGAGCGGCGATTCGCGGCGATCGATGATGTCGCCGACGCGGTGCGCTATCTGGTCGACTTTGACCTCGCCCCCAGAGACCGCGTCGCATGCACCGGATGGTCTTATGGCGGGTACTTGACGCAGGCGGCGCTCACGTTCCATCCGCAACTATTCGCCGCGGGGATCAGCATCTGCGGCATGAGCGATCTGAACACGTGGTATCGCAACACCGAACCGTGGATCGCCGCGGCCGCCCACCCGAAGTACGGCCACCCCGTCAGCGATCGGGACCTGCTCGACCGGTTGTCACCGCTACTGCGTGCACACGCAATGACTGCCCCGTTGCTGTTGGTCCACGGTCTCAATGACACCAACGTCCCGCCCACCGAATCGGAGCAAATGTACGACGCGTTGCGTGTTCTCGGCCGCCGCGTCGAACTGCTGGTCTTCGACGACGACGGCCACGAGATCGTCAAACGAGAAAACCGAGCTGTGCTGGTCAAGGCCATGAAGGACTGGCTCACCACGGCGTTCGCGGCCACCTCTATTTCGTAACCAATCCGTAGCTGCCGGAAGGTTTGGACAAATTGTCCGCCGGGTAAACCGGACCTGCGCGTCAGTCTCTGGCGCAATACACGGATGGAGGCACAGCATGAGAGGTGGCGGAATTCTCGGTGTCATTGTGCTCGTCTGGTTGCTGATCGGGGTGCTAGCCGCCTACCAGCGCGATTACTTCAAAAGCGGCGAAAACAATTGCGCGACAGCAGGGTCCATCGCCCTCACGGTGGTCGTAGGTCCCTTGAATTACGCAGGCGTCAACCCCAAGGTGGCCAACTGCAACCTGCCCGAACCGAGCCAGTAGTCAACTGGCAGTTATTAATTGATGAAGAAATGGAGTAAACCATGATTGTCCTCGGAGCCATTCTGCTCATCCTTGGGCTGATCTTTGGCATATCGATCCTGACCTACATCGGCGTAGTGCTGATCGTGGTCGGCGCCATCTTCTGGATCCTCGGATCTATGGGACGGCCCGTCGGCGGCAGGAGAGCTTGGTACTAACGCTCGCTAACGCTCGGCACGACCGGCCGAGGTCAGCGCTGCGACCGTCATAGCCCGTAGGACGGCGCGCGAACTGGCCTCGGCCGTTTTCGTGCCACCGGGTTTCACGCTGTGTGGTGTCGAATTCAACAACCCGAACGTCGCGTGCGCCATCAGGCGTGCGTCGGCTTCGCTGAGGGCGTGATCCAACTGACGCAACACATTCACCCAAATCTCTACGTATTGCCGCTGCGCCTTACGCACCTGCCGCTTGGCCGTCGGTGGCAGATGACCAAGGTCGCGATCCTGGATGCGGATCAAGTCCGACTCGCCCAGCGCGAAGTCCAGGTGAAACTCGATAAGTCCGTCCAGCGCTTGTTCAGGATCGCCGGCCTGTGCGACGACGTCGGTAGCGCCGGCCAGCAGTCGCGTGCTGATCCCGACCAGCAGCTCGACAAGTAGCGCCTCTTTGTTGGGGAAGTGCCGGTAGATCGCGGGTCCGCTGACGCCCGCGGCAGCGCCGATGTCTTCCAGTCGCACCGCGAGATATCCGCGCTCGGCAACAAGGCGTTCGGCCGCGGTGATCAACTGGCTGCGGCGATCCGATTTCGCCCGGCTGCGCCGGGTGGTGGCCGGCGTTGATGTCGCCATCTGACCCTTCCGGCTCGCTAGTGGACACTTGAGTTAATCGCGACTAACATACCATGAGTTAGTCGTCATTAACTCAAACGAACGGGTTGGCCTTCGATGACAACGCGGGTCTCACATCGCGAGGAGCACCTCGCCCTGGTCGAAAAGTTGCGCGCAAAGCTGGCCACCGGGGCGCTCGGTGGTCCGGAACGCGCGCGCGAGCGGCATGTCAGTCGCGGCAAGCTGCTGCCCCGCGACCGCGTGGATGGTCTGCTCGACCCTGGCAGCCCCTTCCTTGAACTTGCGCCATTGGCCGCCGACGGCATGTACGACGACGAATGCCCCGGCGCCGGAATGATCGCAGGAGTCGGCCGAGTATCCGGTCGCGAATGCATGATCGTGGCCAACGACGCGACGGTGAAGGGCGGCACGTATTACCCGATTACCGTCAAGAAGCACCTGCGTGCGCAGGAGATCGCCGGACAAAACCGGCTGCCCTGCATCTACCTGGTGGACTCGGGCGGCGCGTTCCTGCCCCGGCAGGACGAGGTGTTCCCCGACCGCGAGCACTTCGGTCGCATCTTCTACAACCAGGCCAATCTGTCGGCCCAAGGCATTCCACAGATCGCTGCTGTGCTCGGGTCGTGCACAGCCGGCGGTGCGTACGTGCCGGCGATGAGCGATGAGGCCGTGATCGTGCGCAACCAGGGCACCATCTTCCTCGGCGGCCCACCGCTGGTGAAAGCCGCGACCGGCGAGGTGGTGACGGCAGAAGAGCTCGGCGGCGGCGACCTGCACTCCAAGACTTCCGGTGTCACAGACCATTTGGCGCACGACGACCGCGACGCACTGCGGATCGTCCGTCGCATAGTCGCCACATTGGGACCACGCACAGAGGTGCCGTGGGACGTGGCGCCGACGGTTGACCCCATCGCCGAGGGGGCCGAGCTGTACGACGTCGTCCCCGTCGATCCCCGGGTGCCTTACGACGTGCACGAGGTGATCACCCGGATCGTCGACGGCGGCGAGTTTGCGGAATTCAAGGCCGACTACGGCAGCACATTGGTCACGGGATTCGCCCGCATTCACGGCCATCCCGTCGGCATCGTGGCCAACAACGGTGTGCTGTTCAGCGAATCCGCCTTGAAGGGCGCGCATTTCATCGAACTGTGTGACAAGCGGATGACTCCGCTGCTGTTCCTGCAGAACATCTCGGGCTTCATGGTCGGCCGCGATTACGAAGCGGGTGGCATCGCCAAGCACGGCGCCAAGATGGTGACCGCCGTCGCGTGTGCGCGGGTGCCGAAGTTGACCGTCGTCATTGGCGGCTCCTACGGCGCCGGCAACTACTCGATGTGTGGGCGCGCGTATTCACCACGTTTCCTGTGGATGTGGCCCAACGCGCGCATTTCGGTGATGGGTGGCGAGCAGGCTGCCTCGGTGTTGGCGACGGTGCGCGGAGAAATGACCGCCGACGAGGAGGAAAAGTTCAAGGCGCCCATCCGTCAGCAGTACGAGGACCAGGGCAATCCGTACTACTCGACGGCCAGATTGTGGGATGACGGTGTGATCGACCCAGCCGACACCAGAACCGTGTTGGGGCTGGCGCTTTCGATCGTCGGCCAGGCACCGCTCGAATCGGTCTCTTACGGCGTATTCCGGATGTGACGCTGATGACTTCAGTTCTCGCTTCGGTCCTTCCCTCCGCTCCTCGCTGCGTTCCTCGCTTCGCTGCGGTACTCGCTGCGATGCTCACGAAGGGCCTCCGCTCGTGACGACCTTCGACACTGTTCTGATCGCCAACCGCGGCGAGATCGCGGTGCGGGTGACCCGCACGCTGCGGGCGATGGGTATCCGCTCGGTCGCAGTGTTCAGCGACGCCGATGCCGGCGCCCGCCATGTCGCGGAGGCGGACGTCGCAGTCGGCATCGGGCCCGCGCCCGCACGACAGAGCTACCTCAACATCGACGCCGTCGTCGCGGCTGCGAAGCGCACTGGTGCCCAAGCAGTCCACCCGGGATACGGATTCCTTTCGGAGAACGCGCAATTCGCGGCTGCGCTACAAGCCGCGGGCATCGTGTTTATCGGCCCGCCTGCCGCGGCGATCCAGACGATGGGCGACAAGATCGCGGCGAAGGCCGCGGTGTCTGCGTTCGGCGTGCCGGTGGTGCCCGGCGTGTCCCGACCCGGACTCACCGATGCCGATCTGATCGCCGGCGCTGACGAGGTCGGCTATCCGGTGCTGATCAAGCCGTCGGCCGGCGGTGGCGGTAAGGGCATGCGGGTGGTGCACGAGCCGTCGGAGTTGGCCGTGGCGCTGGCCAGCGCACGCCGCGAGGCAGCGTCCGCGTTTGGCGATGACACGCTGTTCCTCGAGCGGTTTGTGTTGAACCCCAGGCACATCGAGGTCCAGGTGCTTGCCGACGGCTACGGCAACGTTGTCCATCTCGGCGAACGCGAATGCAGCCTGCAACGGCGGCACCAGAAGGTCATCGAGGAAGCGCCCTCACCGCTGCTGGACAAGGCGACCCGGGCGCGTATCGGCGCGGCCGCATGCGACACCGCCCGCAGTGTCGACTACACCGGCGCGGGCACCGTCGAGTTCATTGTCTCCGCGGACCGGCCCGACGAGTTCTTCTTCATGGAGATGAACACCCGCCTTCAGGTCGAACACCCCGTCACCGAAATGGTCACGGGCATCGACCTGGTCGAACAACAAGTGCGCATCGCGGCTGGTGAGAAGCTGCCGATCGAGCAGGACGACATCACCATGACCGGCCACGCCATCGAGGCTCGCGTGTATGCCGAGGATCCCGCGCGCGGGTTCTTACCTACCGGCGGCAAAGTGCTCGACCTCGCCGAGCCCGAGGGGCCAGGCGTCCGGGTGGATTCCGGCCTCGCGGCCGGCATGCTCATCGGCAGCGAGTACGACCCGATGCTGGCCAAAGTCATTGCCCACGCCGGCGACCGGCCCGCCGCACTGCGTGCGCTCGACCGGGCGTTGGCAGACACCGCGGTACTGGGCGTCACGACCAACATCGAGTTCCTGCGCTTCCTGATCGCCGACCCCGACGTCGCCGCCGGGCGCCTCGACACGGGGCTGTTGGACCGCCGAACCCCCGATTACGTTCCTGCACAGCATGGCGACGATGAGCTGATCGCCGCGGCCGCCTACAAATGGTTGCGCGGCTGGCCGACGCCAGTCGGTGACTTATGGGAAGTGCCGTCGGGTTGGCGAATCGGGGAGCGGGCGCCGACGACGTTCCGGCTGCATGCGGCCGAGCGCACAGACCACGTGTATCTCACCGGCACACCGCAGGCCGCGACCGCTCGCGTCGAGCACGGCGGAAGCCATTCGCTGACAGCGTCTCTCGACGATGACCGGCTGGCGGTCACGCTGGACGGGTTGCGCACCGACTACCTCGTCGCCGCCACCGACCATCAGATCTGGCTGTCCGGCGGCGGTCGCACCGCGATGGTCGAGGAGATGCGGGAAGCACCCGTGCGCCCCGACGATGAACACAGCGGCGATGCCGAGCTGACCAGCCCGATGCCCGGTTCGGTTGTGGCCGTTGGCGTTGAGGACGGCCAAAGCGTGGACGCCGGCACGGTCGTCGTCACCGTCGAAGCCATGAAGATGGAGCATGCGCTGTCCGCGCCCGTCGACGGCGCAGTTGAGCTTCTCGTCGCCGTCGGCGACCAGGTCAAGGTGGGCCAGCCGCTGGCCAGGATCACCGCAAGTACGAAAGAAGACGAATCATGAGCGATTTTCTGGCCACCGGAACACTGCCGGATCACTACGAACAACTCGCCAAGACCGTCCGTGACTTCGCCCAAAGCGTGGTCGCGCCCGTCTCGGCCAAGCACGACGAGGAGCATTCGTTCCCGTACGAAGTCGTGTCGGGGATGGCGGACATGGGGTTGTTCGGCCTGCCGTTCCCCGAGGAGTACGGCGGCATGGGCGGCGTCTACTTCGCGCTGTGCCTGGCGCTCGAGGAACTCGGCAAGGTCGACCAGAGCGTGGCGATCACACTGGAGGCGGGTGTGTCGCTGGGCGCCATGCCGGTGTACCGGTTCGGCAACGAAGAGCAGAAGCAGGAATGGTTGCCGCTCTTGGCAAGTGGCAAGGCGCTCGGTGCGTTCGGGCTGACCGAGGCGGGCGGCGGAACCGATGCCGGTGCCACCAGGACCACCGCCAAGCTTGACGACGGACACTGGGTCATCAACGGCTCCAAGCAGTTCATCACCAACTCGGGCACCGACATCACCAAACTGGTGACCGTCACCGCCGTTACCGGAGACACCGGTGGCAGGAAAGAGATCTCGTCGATCCTGGTGCCGGTGCCCACCGAGGGCTTCACCGCGGAGCCCGCGTACAACAAAGTCGGCTGGAATGCCTCGGACACCCACCCGTTGTCGTTCGACGACGTCCGGGTGCCCGCCGAGAATCTGCTCGGAGAGCGCGGCCGCGGGTACGCCAACTTCCTGCGCATCCTCGACGAGGGCCGGATCGCCATCGCTGCGTTGTCGGTCGGTGCCGCCCAGGGCTGTGTCGACGAGTGCGTGAAGTACGCCAAGGAGCGCCAGGCGTTCGGTGCCGCGATCGGCACCTATCAGGCCGTCGCGTTCAAGATCGCACGCATGGAGGCCCGCGCACACGCCGCCCGCACTGCGTATTATGACGCCGCCGCACTCATGTTGGCTGGCAAGCCGTTCAAGAAGGCCGCGGCGATCGCCAAGCTCGTCGCCAGCGAGGCCGCGATGGACAACTCTCGGGATGCCACCCAGGTGTTCGGCGGCTACGGCTTCATGAACGAATACGCCGTTGCGCGCCATTACCGTGACAGCAAGATCCTCGAGATCGGCGAAGGGACAACGGAAGTGCAGCTGATGCTCATTGCCCGTGAGGCAGGCCTGTGACCGATAAGAAGGTCGTTGTTCAGCGCGGGCTGTGGTTCGAGGAGTTCGAGACCGGCGTGCTGTATCAGCACCGCCCGGGCCGCACCATCACCGAAGCCGACAACGTGCTGTTCACCACGCTGACGATGAACACCCAGGCGCTGCACCTCGACGCCGCGTTCTCCGACGCGTTGCCGCCGTTCAACCAGCGGCTGGTGAATTCGATGTTCACGCTCTCGACGCTGGTCGGTCTGTCGGTGGCGCAGCTGACGCAGGGCACGATCGTGGGCAACCTGGGCTTCGGCGAGGTCGCGTTCCCCAAGCCGCTCTTCCACGGTGACACGCTGTACGCCGAGTCGGAGGTGACGGACAAGCGGGAGTCCAAGAGCCGGCCCGGCGAAGGTATCGTGACGTTCGCACACACCGGCCGCAATCAGCACGGCGACATCGTGGCGACCGCATCGCGAAAGACCATGGTTCGTAAGAAGCCGGAGGAGTGATGGCGTTGACGCAGACCGGTCCGGCGTGGTTGTTCTGCCCGGCCGATCGCCCCGAGCGATTCGAAAAGGCCGCCGCGGCAGCCGATGTGGTGATCCTCGACCTCGAAGATGGCGTTGCGGCCAAGGATCGGGAAGCGGCCCGCAGGGCGTTGATCGAGACGCCGCTGGACCCGGACCGCACCGTCGTGCGCATCAATCCGAGCGCTACTGCCGACCATCAGCTCGACCTCGAAGCGTTGAAGCGCACTTCGTACACGACCGTGATGCTGGCGAAAACCGAATCCGTGCAACAGGTCAGCGCGCTGCTGCCGCTGGATGTGGTGGTGCTGATCGAAACGCCGCTGGGAGCGCTGCACGTCGTCGAATTGTCGCGCCTTGGCAACGCTATCGCCCTGATGTGGGGTGCCGAGGATCTGTTCGCGGTGCTGGGTGGGACCGCCAACCGTCACGTTGATGGTACCTATCGCGACGTCGCTCGGCACGTGCGGTCGCAGACGCTCCTGGCGGCCAAGGCGTACGGGTGCATGGCGCTGGATTCGGTGTTCATCGACATCAAGGACCTCGACGGTCTGCGTGACGAGGTCGACGACGCGGTGGCGGTCGGCTTCGATGCGAAGGTCGCGATCCACCCGTCGCAGGTGGCGGTCATTCGTGCCGGCTATGCGCCCACCGCGGAGCAGGTGGAATGGGCGCGACACGTGCTGGCGGCAGCCCGCGATGAGCGGGGCGTGTTCCAATACGAGGGCTTGATGGTCGATGCCCCAGTACTTCGGCGCGCCGAACGGATCGTCGCGCTCGCGCCGAACGATCGTGGCTGGTAGCGATCCTGGAGATGCGGGTCCTCCCGCGGAGTTTGGCGGTTCGGGCGACCTCGGTCGGTGTGAATCGGCACACCGCATAGTGCTGCTTTCGGAGGGAACGCTGCCGGTGCCCGCGGAGCGGGTGGGCCAAATGATTCTGGTCAAGACCAGGGAAGCATCGGCCTCACGGCGGGCCTGGTGGGGTATCCGCGGGTGTCAACGCATGATCAGCGCTGGGATCTGTGCCGGAAGGTGGCCCGGTTGAGCGGTTGGGCGAGCGGTGGAGGTGGCCGCTGTAGACATTAGTCAACGTCGGCGCGTTTACCAGATCGTCGATCAGGTCGTCCTCGGCGGTGATGGCGTTGAGCACCAACGAAACTGGATCATTGACAGCCTCTCGGCGATCGCGTGCGCCGACGGGCTCACTTGGTCACCTCCTGGCTCTTGCCGACGACGGTCACGCCGCCGTCGGAGACGACGAATCCGCGCGCCCGGTCGTGATCCTTGTCCACCCCCACCTGCGCCCCCTCGGGTACCACTACGTCCTTGTCGATGATCGCGTTCTGTACCACGGCGTTGGCGGCGACAACGGTGTTGTCCATGATCACTGAGCGTTCCACTATGGCGTAGTCCTCTATCCGCGCGCCGGGAGACAGTACTGACTCGCGCACCAGCGCCCCAGAGACGATGACGCCGTTGGAGACCACGCTGTTGATCGCATGGCCGACCCGCTCGCCGTCCTCGTGCACGAACTTCGCCGGTGGGTGCGGCGGGATGTGGGTGAGAATCGGCCACTCACTGTTGTACAGGTTGAATACCGGCACGACAGCGCACAGGTCCATATGCGCGTCGTAGTAGGAGTCCAACGTTCCAACGTCCCGCCAGTAGCCGGCGTCGGCAGGGTCGGCGCCGGGCACCTCGTTGCGTTGAAAGTCGTACACCTGTGCCATGCCCCGGTCCACCATCATCGGCATGATGTTGCCGCCCATGTCGTGCTTGCTGGACTCGTCGTCGGCGTCCTTGCGCAGCACCTCGACCAGCGCGTCGGCGGAGAACAGGTAGTTCCCCATCGACGCGAACGTCTCGTCGGGCCGACCTGGCAGCCCCGGCGGGTCGGGCGGCTTCTCCAGGAACGCCTCGACCCGGAGCCCGTCGGAGCCGGTCTTGATCACGCCGAAGGCGCTGGCCTCCTCGCGTGGCACCGGAATGCCGGCCACCGTCGCGCCCGCGCCACTGTCGAGGTGCTGCGCGATCATCTGCCTCGGGTCCATGCGGTAGACGTGGTCGGCGCCGAACACGATGACCAGATCCGGCTTCTCGTCGTGGATCAGGTTCAGTGACTGGTAGATCGCATCGGCGGAGCCGGTGTACCACTGCGGGCCAAGGCGCTGCTGGGCGGGCACCGGGGTCACGTAGTTGGCGAGCAAGCTGCTCATCCGCCAGGTCGTGGTGATGTGGCGGTCCAGGCTGTGGCTCTTGTACTGGGTGAGCACCGCGATCCGCAGCACCCCGGCGTTGACCAGGTTCGACAACGCGAAATCGATCAATCGATACAGCCCACCGAACGGAACGGCTGGCTTAGCCCGGTCGAGGGTCAGTGGTGAGAGGCGCTTGCCCTCACCACCGGCGAGCACGATGCCGAGCACCTTTGGATCGGCCATCTGACGTCTCCTTCTGTTGGACGCTTCAGTTGGACGTGTTGAGCGCGCGGCCGACGATCTTGCGGGCCTCCAGCTGGCCCGGGCCAGGCGAACGACTCGGCGCTCCCCGCCTAACGCCGCCGAGCCGTCCACCGGCCCCGGCGCGAACCACTTGAACCTGGTCTCGTCGGAGGCCTCGGGCTACGACTCTTGGCGATGTCTGTTTGCTGGGCCACGTCCTCGAGAGAATCATCCCGTGGTAGCCACGCGAGGAAAGCACCCGGGCCGTCGTTGTCGCGGGCAAAATGTCGGAAGCTGCGGTCGTCAGAGGTTCAGCCACCGAAAGTCGCTTTCGTCGAGGACTGGAACCGGCGATGCCAGCCTCGTGAACAGACCCAGTCTAGACGCACCGACCGACCGGGCAGCTCTTTCTTCGATCCACTCACCCTTGTCCGATTCGTTAGTTGGCCTCCAGAGCACATTAGGTGCAATAGTCGAAGTTGCGCGTAGGGAGTAAAGGGAATGACGCGGACCAACCAAGTCACCAGTCCGCATCTGCGGCCGCATACGGCGGATCTGAACCGCTTGCTGGCCGGCGAGCACCATGATCCGCATTCGGTGCTGGGCGCTCACGAGTACGGCGATCACACCGTGATTCGGGCCTATCGGCCGCATGCGGTTGAGGTGGTC
>DASRJA010000290.1:0-4889 GCA_035649695.1 Mycobacterium sp.
CTGGGCAGGTCCTCGACGTAAGCGTCCATGTAGTCGTGGCGTTGCGCACTCTGCAACGCCCGGGCCAGCGGCAGCCGCTTCACACCCTTGAGCCCGTCGCGGAGGATCTCGTTGGCCCGCTTGGCGATGGCCCCGGTCGCGTCGGTGTCGGCGGGTCCACCGTTGGGCGGGTTGTACTTGAAGCCGCCGTCGCGCGGCGGGTTATGCGACGGAGTCACCACGATGCCGTCGGCCAGATCGCCGTCGCGGTCACGGTTGAACGTCAGGATCGCGTGGCTGACCGCAGGCGTCGGGGTGTAGCGATCGGCCGAATCGATCATCGCAACAACGTCATTGGCGGCCAGCACCTCCAGCGCGGAGGCCCACGCCGGCTCCGACAGGGCGTGTGTGTCACGGCCGATGAACAGCGGTCCGGTGGTGCCTTGCGCCGCCCTGTACTCGACGATCGCCTGGGTCGTCGCGATGATGTGCGCCTCGTTGAAGGCCGCGTCCAGGCTCGAGCCGCGGTGCCCGGACGTGCCGAACACCACCTGTTGATCCACGTTGTCCGGGTCGGGTTCGACGGTGTAATACGCCGTCACCACCTGGGCGACATCGATGAGATCTTCGGGTTGTGCCGGCTGACCGGCACGCGGGTTCGCAGCCATGTCCCCGATTCTGCTCCTCTGAGAATCGCGTCGCGCGCGTGTCCGGAAGCTCGACGGCGATACTTTGGCTCATGTTCAGTTTCGACGGCCGGGAGCTGGCCGCCGTCTTCGTCGGCGGCGCCCTCGGCACCCTCGCGCGCGCGGCATTTGAAACGCTTGCGGCGCCCGACCCGGGGCGCTGGCCCTGGCCGACGTTCACCGTCAACATCGTCGGCGCATTTCTGTTGGGCTACTTCACCACCCGGTTGCTCGAGCGGTTGCCGGTGTCGAGCTATCGGCGCCCGCTGCTCGGCACGGGCGTCTGCGGCGGCCTGACCACGTTCTCGACGATGCAGGTAGAGACCATCAAGATGCTTGAGCACCACCATTACGCCCTTGCCGCCACGTACACCGCGGTGAGCATCGTGGTCGGGTTGCTCGCCCTCTATCTCGCAACCGCGCTGGTGCGACGCGCCCGGATCCGCGCGTGACGGTCGCAGTATGGGCTGGCGTCGTCGTGGTCGGCGGCGTCGGCGCGGTGTTGCGCTTCGTCGTCGACCGCACGGTGTCGAGCCGAACTGCCGGATCGTTTCCGTACGGCACCCTGGCGGTCAATCTCAGCGGCGCCCTGCTGCTCGGCTTCCTGTCCGGTCTCGCGCTCAGCCCACACCTCGCGCTGCTGGCCGGCACCGCATTCGTCGGCTCCTACACGACCTTCTCGACCTGGATGCTGGAGACTCAGCGCCTCGCCGAAGAGCGCCAGCTGCGGCCCGCCGTCGCCAACATCGTCGTCAGCGTGGTGCTTGGCCTGGCCGCGGCCTGGGTTGGCCTGTGGATTGGAGGCCGGTTTTGAGAGACGAGTACCTCAAGCTCACCGCCTACTTCGCCGAACGTCTGCGCTGCGATGACCGCTTCGTCGCCGACGCGCTGCTCGATCTCTTCGGTGAGAGCGCCGTGGCCACCAGCGTGGTGCTGCGTGGCATCGCCAGCTTCGGCCCGCACCATGTGCTGCGCAGCGACCAGTCACTGAGCGCATCGGAGGATTCGCCGATCGCGGTCGCGGCGGTCGACCGTAGTGACAAGATCGCTCCGCTCGCCGACCGGGCTGTCGCGATGACGACACGCGGTCTATTGACGCTCGAGCGCGCACGTCTGCTCGGTGGGCCGGATTTGTCGACACCGCCTGACACCGTCAAACTCACGGTCTACATCGGGCGTCAAGACCGGGTCGCGGACCGACCCGCGCACCAAACCGTTTGCGATGTGCTGTACCGGCACGGATTCGCTGGAGCCTCAGTATTTCTCGGCGTCGACGGCACCAGAAGCGGAACACGGCGGCGGGCCCGCTTCTTCAGCCGCAACGTCGACGTGCCCGTGATGATCATTGCGATCGGAACTGGCATCCAGGCCACCGCGGCGATCCCGGAGCTTGAGGCCATGCTGCGCCAGCCTCTATTGACGACGGAACGGGTGCAGCTCTGCAAGCGCGACGGTGAACTCGTGACTCGGCCCGCCGCAATGCCAATGGCCGACGACCACGGGCGCGCGCTGTGGCAGAAGCTGATGGTCTACACGTCGGAGGCCACGCTGCACGAGGGCGTCCCGATCCACCGCGCCATCGTCCAGCGGCTGTTCGATGCCAACACCGCCAGCGGCGCGACCGTGCTGCGCGGCATCTGGGGATTTCACGGGGACCATAAACCGCACGGCGACAAGATGATTCAGCTGACCCGCCAGGTTCCGGTGACGACGATCGTCGTCGACAGCCCTGACCGCATCGCCGCGAGCTTCGACATCATCGACGAACTCACCGACCGGCACGGATTGGTCACGAGCGAGTTGGTTCCCGCCTTGGTGTCGATCGACGACGGCGAGCGGCGTGGCGGAACAGAGTTGGCCCGATACCACTACTGACCGTGAACGAGTGCATGCGCATCTTCGGCGGGTCGGGCTACCTGGTCGATGAAACGCCGCTGGGCCAGTGGTGGCGCGACATGAAGCTCGCGCGCGTCGGCGGCGGCACCGACGAGGTGCTGTGGGAACTGGTCGCCGCGGCGATGAAACCGGACTACGACGGCTACGCCGAGATTATCGACTCGCGTCGCAATGCGTAGAGCGCCATGCGCCGGTTGGACATGTCGTGCTCGCCCAGGAAGTCACAGCCCGCGTATTCGCACAGCCGGCGGGCACCGCTGTTGCGGTGATCCGGATCGAACATGATTCGGCGGCAACGTGGTTCGAGCTCGAAGTGCTCGCGACGACGCGTGGTAACAGGATCGGCGCGATGCCGCGGTTGACGAACTTCAGATTCGCGATCGCGGCGTGCAGTCCGATCCTCATCAATCTCGGTCATTTGAGCGCCGAGCCTACCTCAGTAAGTTAGGTAACACTTACCTCCCTTCTGACCGCCGTTCTGATGTTTTGCCGACGCTGGATGCGGGGAGCCTTTCGCCATGAATGAAGTGCTGGAACGCGAACTCAAGTTTGATGTCGACGAGCAATTCGCACTCCCCCGTCTCGACGACATCGCCCCCGGAGCCGGCGTGGAACACAGCACGGTCACACTCAACAGCGCCTACTACGACACCGCCGACGGGGACCTGCAGTCACACGGAGTGCTGCTGCGGCGGCGCGACGGCGACGACGACACCGGCTGGCAGCTCAAGGTGCCCCACACCGAGGGTCGCGTCGAGATCCGCACCGGGCTCTCCGACACACCGCCGTCCGAGCTGACCGACGCCCTCACCGGCTTGCGGCTGGGCAAGCCGTTACTGAACGTGGCGACGGTGCGCACGACCCGCGACCGGTATCGGATCACCGACCCCCGGCGTGATCGGCTCTGCGCCGAAGTGGCCGACGATCATGTCCGCGCCTCGATCGACCATCGCCTGCTGGCGTGGCGGGAGATCGAGGTCGAGTTGGGCCCCGGCAGGCGCTCAGTTCCCCGCCGCCTTACCGAACGGCTGGTCGAGGCCGGCGCTACCCCAACGCGATTCCCGTCGAAACTTGCCCGCGTCTCGGGCGTGACGCGACCCGAACCTGCGGGTGAGACAGCGGCCGACCGAGCGGTGGCGACGTACATGACGGAGCAGATCGACAACATCTTCGACGGCGATCTCGGCCTGCGCCGCGGCAGCGATCCGATTCATGACACGCGAGTGGCGATCCGCCGGCTGCGCAGCACTGTGCGGGTGTTCGGCAAGCTGATGGATTCGTCGGTCGGGCACATCGACGACGAACTCAAGTGGTTCGCCGGCCTGCTCGGGGAGGTCCGCGATTGCCAGGTGCAACGCCGCCGCTTCCGAGAAGCGTTGGCACAGTTGCCGCCCGAGCTCGTCCTCGGGCCGGTCGCCAACCGGATCAACACCGATCTGCAGTCGGACCAACTGCAGGCCCGCACGGTCGCTGCGGAGGCGATGAACTCGCAGCGATACCTCGACCTGCTCGCGACGCTGCAGCATTGGCGCACCGGTCCGCCGCTGATCGAACCACCGAGTGTAAAAGCGGTGACCAAGCGCGCCCACCGCGCGGAGCGCAAGGCCGATCGGCGACTGGCCGAGGCGATCGAGGCGGGCGACGACGCGCTGCTGCACCGCGCCCGCAAGGCCGCCAAACGCGCGCGATATGCCGCCGAGCTCCGCAAGCCCCTCGACAAACGCGCAAAGGAAACGGCCAAGCATTACAAGCAGTTTCAGCGCGTGCTCGGTGACCACCAGGATGGCGTTGTCGCATCGGCCACGCTCATCCGGCTTGCCCGCGCTGCCGGCACGACGCCAGGCGAGAACGGATTCGCCTTCGGGCTTCTCTATGCGCGCGAACAACAGGCCGCCGAAGAAGCGCGTAACCGGGTGCGGGAACTGATTGGCTAGCGCGCTGCCGGAATCCACTCGTCGGCCAGCGCCGATACCCAGGTCCCTGCGTCGGCCGCATCGTCGGGCGGACCCTCGACGATCACCAGTTCGTCGACACCGAGCTCAGCGAGCGGCCGAACGTCTTTCACGCTCAGGTCACGAAGCGCCACGGCCAGCTGCAGTTCAGCGCGGTCGCGTCCGGTGTCGTCACACAGCCGACGGAGGAAATCCATCCGTTCGGCGACTTCGCGCACACCGTCGAGGTTGAACCCATACCAGCCGTCGCCCCAGGCGACAACCCGGCGCAGCGCTGCATCACTGTTGCCGCCCAGCACGATCGGAATGCGCCTGTTGGCAACGGGTCTGGGGTTGACCCGTACCGCATCGAAATGCACGAACTCGCCGTCGAACG
>DASRJA010000291.1:0-3269 GCA_035649695.1 Mycobacterium sp.
TCATCACGTGCTTGATCGTGAGGTACTCCTCGAAGGAGTAGTCGGACATGTCCTTGCCGAACCCCGATGCACCGACGCCGCCGTGCGGCATCTCGCTGATGATCGGGATGTGGTCGTTGATCCACACACAGCCGGACTGGATTTCGCGCGACGCGCGCTGCGCCCGGTACACGTCGCGCGTCCACGCTGAGGCGGCCAAACCGTACTCGGTGTCGTTGGCCTGACGCAGCGCATCGTCGTCGTCGGTGAACGAGCGGACCGTCAGCACCGGCCCGAAGATCTCGTCGCGATAGACCTCCGAGTTCTCGGAGACATCAGCGATCACCGTCGGCAGGTAGAACGAACCCGGCAGATCCGGTGCGCTGCCGCCCGCGACGATGCGCCCGCCCTCGCCGGGCGCCCGCTCCACCATGCCGGCCACCTTCGCGCGGTGCGCCATCGAGATCAGTGGGCCGAGGTCGGTGTCGGGGTCTTGCGGATCGCCGACGACGACCTTGCCGAACAGCTCGCCGACGCCAGCGACGAAGTCGTCGTAGAGGTCACGCGCCACGATCGCGCGCGTCGCGGCTGTGCAGTCCTGCCCGGTGTTGATCAATGAGCCGGCGGTCGCGCCCTGGATCGCGGCGTCCAGATCGGCGTCATCGAACACGACGAACGGCGCCTTCCCGCCGAGCTCCAGCTGAGTGCGGTGACCGTACACCGCCGCGGCGGCCATCACCTTGCGGCCGACAGCCGTCGACCCGGTGAACGTCACCACGTCCACGTCGCGATGCCCGGCCAGCGCGGTGCCGGTGTCAGCACCAAGCCCTGTCACGACATTGAACACGCCGTCGGGCAGCCCCGCCTCGCTGGCCAACCGGGCCAGCGTCAGCGTCGTCAGCGGGGTCAGTTCGCAAGGCTTGATGACGACGGCGCAGCCAGCGGCTAAGGCGGGCAACACCTTCCACACCGCCATCTGCAGCGGGTAGTTCCACGGCGTAATGGTGCCGACCACGCCGATCGCTTCGCGGCGGATGCTCGACGTGTGGTCGCCGGAGTACTCCGCGGTGGCCTTGCCCTCGAGGTGGCGGGCCGCGCCGGCGAAGAAGTCGATGTTGTCGACGCTGCCCGGCACGTCGAACTCGGTGGCCAGCCGCACCGGTTTACCGGTCTGACTGACCTCCTCCGCGACGAGCTCATCGGCGTGCTCGTCGGCCAGCTTGGCCAGCCTGGCCAAAACGGCGGAGCGGTCGGCAGGCGTCGCCGTCGCCCAGGCAGGCAATGCCGCGCGCGCCGACGCCACGGCCCGGTCCACATCGGCGGGCGTCGCCAGCGCGTAATCGGCGACGGCCTCACCGGTCGCGGGGTTGATCACCTGATGCAGGCCGCCCCCGGTGATCACCGGGGCGCCGTCGATCCAGCTGCTTGCCACGCTGGTGGATACGGTCGCAGTCATGGGCCAACGCTAACCGACGAGGGACACGAAGGCTACGCATTCCCGCTGCGCGAGGCCCTCCAAACGAGGGATTTCATAGCTACGGTTGATTGTGACGACGGATTCCGTGCACAATCACAGGCATGGCTAACCCGGGTGCACCGCATTCAATGGCGCCCGTCTCGCTCCGCGTCAACACGTCCCGACCTGGCGCAGCGTTCCAACTTGACGAGCTGTCGAAGCAGATCATCGAGAAGCTGCAGCAGGACGGCCGCCGGTCGTACGCGGGTATCGGCAAGGCGGTCGGGCTGTCCGAGGCCGCGGTACGCCAACGCGTCCAGCGTATGGTCGACGCCGGCGTCATGCAGATCGTGGCGGTCACCGATCCGATGCAGCTGGGCTTCGCCCGCCAGGCGATGATCGGCATCCGCTGTACCGGGGACACCACCCGGGTGGCCGAGAAGTTGGCCGCCATCGAATCCGTCGACTACGTGGTGCTCACCGCGGGCTCGTTCGACGCCATCGTCGAAGTCGTGTGCGAGGACGACGACGACCTTCTGGACCTACTCAATACCCAAATTCGCGCATTGCCGGGAGTGATATCCACCGAGACACTTGTTTACTTGAAACTCGTTAAGCAGCAATACAATTGGGGTACAAGATGACAACTACCGATATCACACAAGAGATTTCATCCGAGCTGGGCGCAAAGGCCAACCGTCACCTGTGGGGCCACTTCGCCCGCCACGGCGAGGGCATCACGCCGCCGATTATCACCCGCGGCGAGGGCGTGACCATCTGGGACGACAACGGAAAGAGCTACATCGACGGCCTCTCAGGCCTTTTCGTCGTTCAGGTCGGCCACGGCCGCAAGGAGCTCGCGGAGGCGGCGGCCAAGCAGGCCGAGACACTGGCCTTCTTCCCGCTGTGGTCGTACGGCACACCCCCGGCGATCGAGTTGTCGGAGCGCATCGCCAACTATGCGCCCGGCGATCTCAACCGGGTGTTCTTCACCACCGGTGGCGGCGAGGCGGTCGAGTCAGCGTGGAAGCTGGCCAAGAACTACTTCAAGTTGACCGGCAAACCCGGTAAGCACAAGGTGGTTTCGCGTTCGATCGCCTATCACGGCACGCCGCAGGGCGCGCTGGCGATCACCGGCCTGCCGGTGTTCAAGGAGCCGTTCGAACCGCTGACCCCTGGTGGCTTCCGCGTGCCGAACACGAACTTCTACCGTGCGCCCGCGCCCTACGAGCACGACATCAAGGCGTTTGGTCAGTACTGCGCGGACCGCATCGCCGAGGCCATCGAGTTCGAGGGACCCGACACCGTCGCGGCCGTCTTCCTCGAACCTGTGCAGAACGCGGGCGGCTGCTTCCCGCCGCCCCCAGGGTATTTCGAACGGGTCCGGGAGATCTGCGACGAGTACAACGTGCTGCTGGTGTCGGACGAGGTGATCTGCGCGTACGGGCGGATCGGATCGATGTTCGCCTGTGATGACTTCGGCTATGTGCCCGACATCATCACGTGCGCAAAGGGTCTGACGTCCGGCTACTCGCCGATCGGTGCGATGATCGCCAGCGATAGGTTGTTCGAGCCGTTCAACGACGGCAAGACCACATTCGCCCACGGCTACACGTTCGGTGGACACCCCGTGTCGTCAGCGGTGGCGCTGGCCAACCTCGACATCTTCGAGCGCGAGGGCATCAACGACCATGTCAAGGAGACTGCGCCCGCATTCCGCGCCACGCTGGAGAAGCTGTACGACCTGCCGATCGTCGGCGACGTCCGCGGCGAAGGCTTCTTCTACGGCATCGAGCTCGTCAAGGACAAGGCCACCAAGGAGACGTTCAACGAC
>DASRJA010000292.1:0-8149 GCA_035649695.1 Mycobacterium sp.
CGCGGTGTCGCATCGGGGCAGGGCGCTGGCCGCGCTGTTGCCGGTGCTTCGGGAGTTGGCTACAGGCCGAACTTCTGCTTGATGTCGGCGGTCTGGAAGTGCTCGACGATGATGCCGACGAGCGGGATGGTGCCTGCTAGCAGCACGCCGATGGTCTTGCCGATGGGCCAGCGCACCTTGACGGCGAGGTTGGCGGTGAAGATCAGGTAGACGAAGTAGACCCAGCCGTGGACGATCGCGATCCAGTTCGGCGGGTTGTCGACCTGCACGATGTACTTCAGCACCATCTCGTAGCAGAGGGCGATCAGCCAGAGGCCGGTCGTCCATGCCATCACGCGGTAGCCGAGCAGGGCCTTGCGAATGGTTTCGACGGGGGTGGTCGGGGCTTCGGTCATGGGGTCGGGTGTTCCTTGTCTTGCTTGGCGAGGTCGGCGAGGTAGGCGTTGTACTCGCGGAGTGTTGTGTCGTCGTCGGAAGGTGTTGCGGGCTTGGGTCTTTCGGGCAGTATCCCGGAGGGGATCTCGGTCACGGCGTCGTGGTTTCGAGGCTCGGGCGGGGCGTCCTCGTAGCGGACGAACTTGTAGTAGGCATAGAAGCAGAACCCGGCGAACAGCGGCCATTGCAGGGCGTAACCGAGGTTCTGGAAGGTGCCCGACGCCGACTCGAAGCGGGTCCACTGCCACCAGGCCAGGGCCAGGCAACCGGCGGCAGCGACGATGACCAACGCGATCAGCGCTGGTCTCCTACGCCGCGTAGTGGACACCGTTCAACGGTACCGCGCGGCCCTTCGGGCCGATAAATGAGTCGAGGCGGGCAGTCGCCGCTTTTCGGTAGATAGAGACGATGTACTTGGTCGACCGCGTCCACGGGATATCGAGGGTGTCGAGCGCGGCGGTGAACAGGCCGATGATGTCTTCGGATCGGTTGGAGAAGTGATAGCGGATGCTCATGACGCCGCGGTCGTTCGCGACGACGCGGCAGCCGTCGCTGTGGATCAGCCCGAGGATGAATTCCTCGGTGGCCTGGTCGACGAGTACTTGCTGCCAAGGTTCCAGCGCGATCCGCCGCATGTGCTTCTTGCCGGGGCCGTGCTGCGGGAGCAGGCACGGCCAATGTTTGGAGTACAGCGAGACTTCGACGCAGCCTTTCGGTAAAGACTGAACCGCCGCCCGCTGACGTGGCATCAGCATGTCGATCGCCTCGCGGCATCGATCGATGATCGCCGGATACTTCTTGTCCAGCACAATTCTCAGTCGCCAAACTCGGCGGTCCCGTGAGATGCACCCGTCGCCGAGGTACAAGCAAGCAGGTAGCAATACGGAATCGCCGACAGCGCGGCGAAGTCGTGAATAACGCCGCAGGGCGTTCCGCCGTCCAACCTCGGCTGGCGCTGGGGACGGCACCGCCAGTCCCGGATTGTCGGCCGTGGAATGCCCAGTTGACGTGCGATCGCGCAATCGTTAACACCGGCTGCGATGAGTCGCTTCGCGGCGTCGAACTCCTCTGCTGACCGCATGGCCTCAAACTATGCGGCGCTGCCGACAGATCGTGCACGTGAGCATTAGGTACGATCGACCACGCTGCGGGCGTGGCGAAACTGGTTTACGCGCGGGCTTTAGGTGCCCGTGTTCGAAAGAACATGTGGGTTCGAGTCCCACCGCCCGCACAACTTCGCAAAGTCATGGCAACTCAGCAAGCGGCGGGGTGCCCAAATTGGTGTCGATGAGCCATGTGACATCTTCGAGCTGCGCCCGATTCGTGATCGCGTATGCATCCCGGAAATCGGCAGTTACCCCCGTCTTCCATTGCCTACGCGCGAAATTGACCAACACAACCGCTCCGTACACGTCGGAACCGGCAAGGTCATGGTCGGCCATTCCCGGGTTGTCTGACTTGTCGAGCCACTCTTCTGTCATCTGCGCGATCTCGCCGCGCGTCAACCTGGGCCAACGGCCTCGTTGCAAGGTCCCTTTGACCTCGATGCTGAAAACAGCCTCAAAGCCTGGTGTTGCCATCAGAAGGTCGACCCCATGTCCGCCTGACTCCGGTCCGATCATTTGCTGGAGCGGGGTGTACCCCAAATCCTCCAACAATGAGGCGACAACGGATTCCGCGATGTGTCCGGTGATCCCATTCAACCGGCTGGTGCGATCGGCGATCGGGATCGACGCCAACGAGGTTGCGACAGCGGTTC
Organism: Mycobacterium sp.; assembly: GCA_035649695.1. Lineage (GTDB taxonomy): Bacteria > Actinomycetota > Actinomycetes > Mycobacteriales > Mycobacteriaceae > Mycobacterium. The sequence goes on from DASRJA010000292.1 coordinate 2,195, forward strand.
GAAATAACTGTTCGAGCTCGCGGATCTTGGTGTCGTACGCGATCAGTTCAGGTGACGCACCTTCGTCTTCTCTATTTGTCCGGGTCGAATCGGAGCATGCTATGACCAGCTCGGCCGGCATTTCGAACGGAGTAGCCGCGCGCAAGCTCGCCCGCATCGCGGTATGCAAAGCTGGAATGCCCTCGCCCTCACAAGCCAATATGCCTAGCCTTCCAGACAGCCCCAGTAGTCAGTATTGCTGCCGGCTTAGTGCTTCCACGGATGTGTATGTCCAGAAGTCGTCAACAAACAAATGATGACGACCTCGGATAGTGGTATTCCTCGCGAGGCTCAGATCTCTGGTGTGCGGTGGGCCCAAGGCTTCGCCTGCTCGAGCTGACTCGCAACGCGGATCAGCACGTCTTCGCGACCGTAGGCGGCGACGAGCTGTACGCCGACCGGCAAGCCCTCGGCTGTCCACTCCAGCGGCAGGCTGATCGCTGGCTGGCCGCTGGTGTTGAACGGGGGAGTGAACGGCACGAAATCGCCGGCGCGACGCATCGGCGACATCGGGTTGTCGGGGTCGTTGACGATGGTGCCGAGCTTGATCGGCACCTCGGCAACTGTCGGCGTGAGGAGCAGGTCCCAGCCGTCGTGCCACCAGGACTGAACCGCCCGGCGGTATTGGGCGACGGCTGACAACGCGAGCCCGTAGTCGACCGCGGTGATGCGTTTGGCAAAGTCGGCCTGGACCCGGTTCATCGGCTCCAACTCTCGATCCTCCAGGGGGCGACCGAGCTGTTCCTCGAAGCGGCGCAGCGACATTCCCATGTTGGCGCTCCACAGCGCGCCGAACATAGAGCCAAACGTCTTGTCTCCCAACGCCTTCGGCCACGCCGGCTCGACGTGGTGACCCAACGATTCGAGCAGCTTGCCGACGGCCTGCGCCGCATGGGTGACTTCCGCGTCGACCCGCCCGCCCTGCGGGTGGTCGTCGAGGATGCCGACGCGCAGCCGACCCGGGTCGGCGCCGAGCTCCTCGACGTACGGACGTGAAGGCGGTGGCGCGATCACGGTGTCGCCGATGCCCGGGCCGTGTGTCGCGTCGAGCAATGCGGCCGTGTCACGAACGGTGCGGCTGACGCAGTGCTCGACCGCCAGTCCGCTCTCGTCGCGGAGCGGGCCGAGCGTGATGCGACCCTGACTCGGCTTGAGCCCGACAAGGCCGCAACACGATGCAGGGATGCGGATCGATCCGCCGCCGTCACTTGCGTGGGCGAATGGCACCATCCCCGACGCAACCGCGGCGGCCGCACCGCCGCTCGATCCACCGGGCGTGCGCGTCGTGTCCCACGGGTTGTGCGTAGCACCCCACGCGACAGGCTCGGTGGTCGGCACGCTGCCGAGCTCGGGGCTATTCGTGCGGCCGGCGATCACGAGCCCGGCCGCGCGGTAGCGGCTGACGAGTGTCGTGTCGGCACCGGCGATGACATCCGCCTCCTTGAACGCGACGTTGCCGTTGCTGATCCGCTGCCCCGCGTAGGTGGCGAAGAGATCCTTGATGAGGAACGGCACGCCGCGGAACGGGCCGTAGGCGAGATCGGCGCTCGCGGCAGTCTCCCGCGCGTGGTCGAACCAGCGGATCACGACCGCGTTGAGGGCCGGATCGATGCGTTCAATGCGCTCGATCGCCGCTTCCAGCAGCTCGCCCGGCGACAGTTCCCCCGACGCGACGAGCGCAGCTTGATCCCTCGCATCCATCCAACGTGTCTGATCTGCAAGCGTGCTCATGGCAGCCTGTGTAGCACGAATCAGCCACGGCTCCGGCGGGCCCGCGTCCCTAACTTAGGCGAATGTCTTTGCGTGCGATGGCGACGCAAGCTCGTCATGGACTTCTGGCAAGACTAAACATCGTGCGCGTGACGACGCTTTACACGGCGCTAGACCTGCGCCATGCCGCCGTCGACGCTCAGTTCGGCCCCGGCGACAAAGCTGCTGTCATCGGAGGCCAAGAACAGAGCCGCCGCGGCGATTTCGTCAGGGCGGCCCATACGATTGAGTGGTACGGCCGCGGCGAACTGTGCCTTGATGGCGTCCGCTTCCTCCACCGAGTCGGCTTGACCGTCCATGATGGGGGTGTCTACCGGCCCCGGGCTCAACGTGTTGAACCGGATGCCGCGGTCGCCGAACTCCCGGGTCCACGTCCGCACGTAGGAACGCAGTGCGGCCTTGGTGGCGCTGTACGTGCTGTAGCCAGGAATGCCCATGTAGCCCGCGATCGAACCGACCAGGATGACCGAGCCGGCGGTGCGCATCAGAGGTAGTGCCTTCTGCACCGTGAATAGCGATCCCCGTGCGTTGAGGTCGAAGGTGCGGTCGAAGTTCTCCTCAGTGATCTTCCCCAACTCTTCTGGCTCCACCCGGCCCGAATTCACCACGAGGATATCCAGCCCGCCCTCTTCCTCGAGGACCGTCGCGAACAGCTTGTCCAGGTCGGCGCCACTCGTGCTATCTATGGCGACGGTAGTCACGCCGTCGCCGATCAAAGCCTTGGCCTTGTCCAACTCGCGCTGTCGACGCCCGGTGATGAAGACATACGCGCCTTCGTCGACGAACCTCTGCGCCGTCGCCAGCCCGATACCGCTGCTGCCGCCGGTGATCACGGCGACCTTGCCATTCAGTCGTGACATTCGTTAATCCTCCAAATTTCGTGGCGAGTGGTGGACGTGCTTGTGCGACGTCCGTTTCTCCGGCCACGCTGTCGTTGCGCCGGAAAGTTTGTGGTGCGAAGGCATTCCGTGTCAGGCCGTGCTCGGGAAGATGTCGCCGAACATGGGCAGCCCGCTCTTGGACTGCTCGGCCGTCGCCTCGTCTTGGATGACGTCCCAGTGTTCGGCGAGCAGGCCGTCCTGTAGGCGAACGACGTCGACGACGATCCAGTCGGCAGGTTGACCGACATTGGAGAAGCGGCCGTGCAGCATGACGTAGTCGCCGTTGGCGACGATCAACCCGTTCTCGTAGCGCATGTCTGGCGGCGAGGCCTTCACAAGCCCGAAGAGACCATCTCGGCCCGGTTCGATGTGAGCGCTGTGCTGGATGTAGTCGGAGGACCAGAACCGTTCCGCAGCAACATAATCTCGCTTGTTGAACAACGTATCGAACGCCTCGAGGACGAACTCCCTGTTGCGCTCATCGGTAACTGTCATGGCCTTGTCTCCTGTGATTCGTGGGACGGGACGCCAGCATCGAGATGGTCATGCCGCATCTAGACTGCGGTGCTGTCGGGCGGCAGCGCGGCCGCCGTCGACGGCGATATTGGTGCCGGTGATATACGCGGCGCGGGGCGAAGCCAGGAAGCCGATGAGGTCGGCGATCTCCTGCGGCTCGGCGGCCCGTCCGAGCAGTGTTGTCTCGGCGCTCGCATCGAACACGTCGCGATCGGCTGCGTTGGTGTAGACGGGTCCTGGTGAGATGGCGTTGACCCGGATCCCGGCAGGCCCGTATTCGGCGGCCCAGGAGCGGGCGAGGGAGGCCAGTGCGGCTTTGGTGGCGCCGTAGGCTGCGGTGTCGGGCTGCCCGACGGTGCCCGCCCTGCTGGCGATGTTGATGATCACGCCGTCGCCGCGGGCCACCATTTTCGGGGCCAGGACTGACACCAGCAGGTAAGGGGCGTGCACGTTGGCGGTAAACAGCCGATCCAGCGTGTTGACCGGCAATTTTGCCGACGGGCCGAACCAGGCGAATCCGGCGTTGTTGACCAGGATGTCGACGTCGCCGCCCTCTTCCGCCAGCCGTAGCGCTTCTGCGGGTTCGCCCAGGTCGGCGCCCACGAATCGTGCTGTGCCCCCCGCATTTTCGATCTCCGCGACCACCGCGGCGCCACGTCCGACGTCGCGGCCGTGCACGATGACCGCGGACCCCTGCGCGGCCAGCTGCAATGCGGCGGCCTTACCGATCCCCGACGTCGCGCCGGTCACCAGCGCGACCTTGCCTTCCAGATCCTGAACCACGGTAGCGCTTGCCATGACCACTCCTCGAGTCTTTAGACCGATCTGTCTGATCTGTCCAATTTAGACCGGTCAGACTAAAGAAGCAAGTCTTAGGCAAATGTTGCGTCTGAGCTGCATCTGTGCGATGACCGAGCAGCTGGGAAATCTGCAGACGAGGCCGATCGGTGACGACGATTCAGACAAGTCTGTCTGGTAGACTGACACGATGGCGACGAAGACAGCGAAACGGCCGTCAGCACGGGAACGACTGCTGGCCGCGTCCGATGAGCTGTTCTACCGCGACGGTGTCCACTCCACCGGAATCGAGGCCGTCATCGAGAAGGCGGGTGTGGCCAAAGGCTCGCTGTACTACATCTTCGGCGGGAAAGACGAACTGGTCGCCGCCTACCTACGTGGCCGCCACGAAGCATGGCGGCAGCGTGTCGAGGCAGCACAGGCCAGCGCTGAAGATCCTGACGAGAAGATCCTGGCTGTTTTCGATGCGATCGCTGATTATGTGTCGCTTCCCGAGTTCCGGGGCTGTCCCTTCGAGAACGCCGCTGCCGAAGCGCCGGCCGGCGAGTGCCAGAGGCAGGCAAACAAGGAGTACCGCGACTGGTTGCGTGAGTACTTCCTCGAACTGGCCGTGGCCACCGGGGTGGCCGACTCCCAGGCGCTGGCCGACGCGCTCATCGTCCTCTACAACGGGGCGCTGGCCACCGCCAACACGGCTGAGCCCGCGCGCACCGCGGGGGTGACTGCCAAACGCATCGCGCGGCTCACCCTGGCCGCCGCCAAGGCCTCCAGCTCGGCCTGATCCGAGCTTCTTTCAGCGATCTCATGGATCGGTCGCGGCGGAGGCGTCGGGCTCGAAGGGGCGTCCCTCGAGGGCGGCGAAGACGCGCAGTGGATCCAGGTAGTCGCGCCACTCGGTGATTTTGCGGTCTTTGATGACGACCACGGAGATGTATCTGTTGCCGTACGGCTGACCGGTGGCGACAACCCTTCCCTCGGAGGAGTATTCGAGCACCACCGACGACGTTGACGGCGAGTGATGGACGCGCAGGTCGTAGCAGCGGTCAAGGAAGAACGTTGAGCCGTAGCCGCGGTAGAGCTCGATGAGGTTCGCGCGGCCGACGACGTGGCGCGGGTAGTTCGGAACCGTGATGATGAAGTCGAAGACCACGTCCTCGGCCAGCATGTCGAAGAAGTGCTCACCGTCCACGTATCCCGCAAGGCCTTGCTCAATGATCCGAAAGAACGGATCCAGAGCTCGGAAGTCGCCCGTGTTCTCGATCACTCGCCGCTCCTCAGAATCGTTGACAGCAGACAGTTTTGGACTGTGCTGAGGTTCTCACGCCCGTCGTCTTCAATCCCAACGCAGTGAGCTGTCTGTTCGCTGCTGTCTCGGATGCGATTGCAACCGCGGTGTCTCCTCGGGGGTTCAGTCCCGGGGGACAACACGGCAGTCCCATGCTATAGATCGATAGGTGTACGGCGTACATGTAGCCATGTACAAGATATAGTTGCAGCATGGCGAACCGTAGAAGCGGATCCGTGGCCCGCGAGCGGCTGAGTCGCGATTCCATCGTGAACGGGGCCATCGCGCTGGCCGACGCGGAGGGCCTCGACGCTGTGACCATCCGGCGACTCGCCCAGGATCACGAAGTCAGCCCGATGGCGTTGTACTGGCACTTCAAGGACAAGGGCGAACTTCTGGATGGCATCGCCGAACGCCTCTTCGCCGACGTCCGGCTCCCGGCGCCGTCTCACAACCCCTGGCCCGAGCAATTGCGGTCCGTTCTCGAAGCGCTCGCGGACGCGCTGCGCCCGCATCCCGAGGTCGCAGGCCTCGTCTCCGACCGCGTGTTGTCCTCGGAGGCCGGGCTGACACTGGCCGAACACACACTGGCGCTGCTGCGGCACGCGGGGCTTTCCGCCGAGCAGGCGGCCCAGGTCGGCGGATACCTGCTGAACGCGGTGGCCA
>DASRJA010000293.1:0-2889 GCA_035649695.1 Mycobacterium sp.
CATAGGCGTTGGGGCCGGCGCCGTCATCCCACGCGTAGATCATGCCGCGGCCGGCATCGTAGGCGGTCCGGTTGGTGCCGAAGGAGCCGCCATCGATGTCCCAGTCGCAGTACCAACCGACGTGCAGGTTGCTGCGCATCAAGCCGCTGTCGTTGCGGATGCGGTATCTCAAGATGATGAAGTCCTCGTTCGGCGACAGCATCTCGTAGCTTTGCTGCTTGACGTTGATGCCGATGGGCACCGACGCCAGCGCATCGGTGAAGGTCGCGACACCCTTCTCGGCGAAGGGGGTGGCCGGCTCGGTGACGACCGGAATCCCGTTGGGCACGGTTTGGAAGTCGTCGTCCTGTGCCGATCCCATGGTCCGAGCCCCATCCGAAATGCTGCCTGCCGCAGTTCCGATCAGGAGCCCACCCTCGAACAACAAGTTGTTCGAGCCGTCGTACTTCCAACCGATGCCGTCCTTGCCGGTGCCGCCCGCGGTCAGGGCGAAGCCCAGCTTGCCGACGCTGGTGACGCTGCAATCGACGAGGTTGGCGTCGTGGGTCGCGAACACCGGCAGTACCGTCAGCTCGAAGCGGCTGCGGTCGGTATAGGCCGGCGTCGTGGTGGTGATGGCGAGCGTGAACAACACCGTGTGCTGGATCGGTGCCGAGGGTGACACGGAGAAGGTGAACGGCGGCAAGACGGCCGACTGCAGCGAGTCGAGCGATCCCAAGCCTTGGATGCTGTCCCCGACGACGATATTCGCCGAGTTGTCGCGCAGCCTGAAGTCGCACCCGGTGGCCCCCGCCAGCCAGTTGGTCACGGTCGTGTTGACCGTGATCGTTTCGCCTGGCTCGATCACTTGGTCGCCATCTTGAGTCGTGTAATTGAAGGCAGTCACCGAGATCGCCGGCGTGTTCTTGAGCATCGCTTGCTGGGCATTGATGCGCCCGTAGCCGAGCTTGCCCTTGTAGGTCGACGAGTTCACGCCGTCGATGTTGTCGGAGGTGACGCGGACGCGTTGCATGACCTGCTCGGTCGAGTACCCGGGCCAACGGGTCCTGACCAGCGCACACGCTGCTGCCGCGAACGGCGCTGACATCGAGGTGCCGGTCAGGTTGCCGTAGCCGCCGATCAGCGTGCTACGGATGCTGGTCCCCTGCGCCGACACGTCGACCCACAAGCCATAGTTGCTCGAGCCATTGCGAATGTCGGTATTGGTGACGTTCGCGACCGCGAAGGTGTTGGCGTACGCCGAGGGAAAGTGCTCCGCCTCGGTGTTGTTGTTGCCCGCCGCGGCGACGACCACGGTGCCGCTGTTGTACGCGAAGTTGATGATGTCCTGCTCGAACGCCGAGGCGCCTCCCTGGCCGCCCCAGCTGCAATTCACCGCGTCCGCGTCGTTCTCCGCCGCGTAGATGATGCCGTCGTACCCGAAGGCGATGGCGTTGTCGGTGGTCGGCGAGGCGACGCAGATGGGCATGTACTTGGCGTTGTAGGTCGCGCCGGCGATGCCGAGGGCGTTGTTGGTGGTGGCGCAAGCGATCCCCGCGGTGTGAGTCCCGTGGTTGGCGCTGTTCGGGGTCGCCACCAGGCCGGTCGGATCGTTGCTGTTGTTGGCGAAGTTCCAACCGCGGACGTCGTCGACGAAGCCGTTGTTGTCATCGTCCATCAAGTTGCCGGGGATTTCGTCGGAGTTGTTCCAGATGCCCGCAATCAAGTCTTCGTGATTCCAATGGGTCCCGCCGTCGCAGATGGCGACCACCGCGGTGCCGTCGTCGCCCTGGGTCACGTCCCACGCCAAGGTGAACTTCATCCTGGTATTGAGGTAAGTGGCCTGGGCGGAGGCGTACAGCGCATCGTTCGGGATCAGGTCCAGCTGGTAGATGAATCGCGGTTCGGCGTATTCGACCTCGGGGAAGGCGGCGAACTCGCGCGCCACCTGCATGGCATCCGTGCCGTCCGCGTACTTGATCGTGTAGATGCGCGAGATGTCCGGCTGGCCGGCCTTGGGCGAACTGGCCTTCCGGCCGCGCGCGATGCGATCGATCGAGGTCACGGCGTGCCGGTTCATGAGAGCGTCGAGTTCCGGGCGACCGCTGGCCTTGCCGGCGCCGTCCTGCGGCAACCGGTCACGGAACTTGACGATGATTTCGCCGGACTGGACGTATGGCTGGGTCGAGTGCAACGCCGGGTTGTCGAGCCCGGGTGCGCGACCATAGGGCGAACTGGCACCCATGGCCGAACTGGCGGCAACGGTCATCCAAGTCGCACCGACCAAAGCGGGTGCGAGACGACGCCGAACACGCATGATTCCCCCTCGTTTGCAGAAGTGGGCAGAAGACGCAGTAGGAAACGAGGCGAGCCCGGTGGCAGCCCAAAGGGACGGCTGCGGCTGCTTGGGTGACGCGCCTGAATCTGGAAAAGTGTAGACGTCGGAGGCTGGGAACTGCAAGTTCGCAAGCCTAGCTGCCGCTCGATTCGGTCCGGGGTCGGCCCTCTGGGGGCCGAAGCACCGAGACGTAGTCGCGGGGACTCCCTCCGGGCACGGCCCGTCCCGTTGGTTGAAGAACACTCCCGGCAGTCGGAAGGAAAAGGCAAGGGATGAAATGAAGCAACGAGGGTGGGTTGCGCTCGGCCTGGGGCTCGTGTTCTTTGCGGGTCCGGCTGCTGGCCTTGCACCCAAGATCGGCGCCGGCGCCTTTGGCGGTGCCAGCATCCCGATCGTTCAGGACGACAACGGCACGGGGCCGATCTACGGAATCCGCGTTCCGGTGAATCTTCTCCAGTTCCTCACCGCGGAACCCTATTTCGCCCACACCGGCGGCGGCGAGGCCGAGGAGACTTTCGGGGGCATCGGCTACACCCGATCGGGCTTCGAGATCAACTCCTTCGGGCTCAACG
>DASRJA010000294.1:0-2991 GCA_035649695.1 Mycobacterium sp.
GAATGACGGGGAGCATGTCTGGTGTGAACGGATGACCTTCGGCCAGGATACGAAGCTGCGCGGCGCCGGTGATGGCGAGCTCCGCTGTTAAGAAGGAATGGCGATCGTGCGGTGGTCCCCGATCCGACCAGACCACGCGGCATACCTGGTCAGGGTCAACGTGACGGAACACACGTATCGACTTTCGGATCGCATATTCATTTTCATCACCGGCTTGGGCGCCCGTAGCTTCGTTGGCGCCAACCCTAAAGACGAAACGGAGAACAACCGTGTCTGTCAAGAACCGATCCGGGCACGCCGTCGTGCTCGGATCGAGCATCGCCGGCTTACTGGCCGCGCGCGTGCTCAGCGAGTCGTTCGAGAAGGTCACCGTCTTCGACCGCGACGCGCTTCCCGAAGGCCACGACAACCGCCGCGGCGTGCCGCATGGGGAGCACACGCACGGCGTGCTCGCCTTCGGACGCGCGGCGTTGGAGGAACTCTTCGACGACTTCGCCGCGGACATCACCGCGCTGGGCGCGTTGCCACTCGATCTCGGCCGCGACCTGATCTGGTTCGGTGATGGCATGCGGTTTCCGCGGCAGGACACCGGACTGCTCGGCCTTGGCGTAAGCCGGCCGACGCTCGAAGGCTATCTACGCGACCGTGTCCGCCGGCTGTCCAATGTGGTTATTCAGGATCGTACCGAGGCGCTGGGGCTGCTAACCAGTGAGGACCGCCGCCAGGTGACCGGCGCGCGGGTTCTGCCTCGTGGCGGGCAGCCGTTGGAGATCCCCGCGGATCTCGTCGTCGACGCCACGGGCCGGGGAAACCGCGGGCCAACCTGGCTCTCAGAAATCGGCTACGCCAAGCCGGTCGAGGAGGCAGTGGACGCCGTCGCGGGCTATTCGACCCGCGTGTATCGCCGGGTGCCCGGCGATGCCGACTTCGCAGGTGTCGTACTCAACCCGTGGCCGCACAACCCGCAAGGCGCCGTGGCCGTGGCCGTCGACGGGGTTCGTTGGATGGTGACACTCGTAGGGTACGAGAGCACCAACTTCCCGCCTACGGGTCCGGACGCGTTCGTGGACTTCCTCAGGCGCCTGCCGCCGCCCGAACTCTATGAGCTGCTGAGCCGGGCCGAGCCGCTGGGCCCGCCGCTAAAGATGCGGCTCCCGGTAAGCGTGCGCCGCCGCTACGAGCGGATGCGGGACCTGCCGGAAGGCTTCATCTCCATCGGCGATGCCATCTGCGCATTCAACCCCGCCTACGGGCAGGGAATGACCGTTGCCGCCGCCGAGGCGCTCGTGCTGCGCGACTGCCTGGTCAAGGGAAGCAAAGGGCTGCCAGGCCGCTTCTACGCCAAGGTGGCCAAGCTCATCAACGTCCCGTGGGACATGGCCGTCGGCGCCGATCTGCGCTATGGGCACGTGATCGGTGCCCGGTCGGGCAAGACCGCTTTTCTCAACGGCTACATCGCCCGGCTGTTCGTCGCTGCGTCCCGGCATCCGGCGGTGGCCAAAGCCTTCCTGTCGGTGGCGAACCTGATGTCGCCACCGCAGAGGCTGTTCGCACCGCCCGTCCTGGCACGGGTGCTCGCCTACGGCCGCAAGCCACAGGCGGCTACGGCTGCCGCCGAGCCTGTGCGCACGCTTCAGACCATCGGGTGACCCGACGGCGTGATGGGCCGCCACCTTGGGACGGCGGCCCATCACCAAGGCCGCGACCAGGTTGAGGCGGGTCGAGGTCTCCTGCGGGGCGGCTATCCGAAGGCGAAGTAGCGCAGCCACAGGTATGGCACGCACAAGGCGACGGTGATCGCGGTGACGACGAGGCCGTATTTGGTGAACTCCCAGAAGCTGATGCGTCGTCCGGCGCGTTCGGCCATGCCGAGGATGACGACGTTGGCGGAGGCGCCGATGGCGGTGGCGTTGCCGCCGAGGTCGCCGCCGAGGGCGAGGGACCACCACAGCACTTGGGAGTCAGGGCCGCCGCCGTTGGCGGCGACGAGTTCGGCGACGATGGGGCTCATGGTGGCCACGTAAGGGATGTTGTCGACGATGGCCGACAGCACGGCGGAGCCCCATAACAGGACCATCGAGGTGAGGAACAGCTTGCCTTGTACGGCGTCGGCGGCTGCGTGGGCGATGCGGTCGATGACGCCGGTGGCGACCAAGCCGCCGACCATGACGAACAGGCCGGTGAAGAAGACGAGAGTGGGCCATTCGACGTCTTTGGCGACGTCCTTGGGGTCGAGTCGTGATGCGGCCAGCAGCAGCAACCCGCCGACGATGGCGACCACCGATGGTTCGAGGTGCAGCACGGTGTGCAGGACGAACGCGGCGGTTACCAGCGCCATGACCGCGCCGCTGACGATGAGCAGCCGGCCGTCGTTGATGGCGTCGCGCTCGCGCAGAGCCATGACGGAGGCGGCCCGCTGCGGGTCGTGGCGGAACGCGTCGCGGAACAACCATCGGCACAGTCCGACGAACACGATCAGCAGCAGTGTCACGATCGGGGTCAGGTGCAGGAGGAAGTCGTTGTAGGTCAGGCCGCCGCGGCTGCCGATGATGATGTTCGGCGGGTCGCCGACCAGGGTGGCTGTGCCGCCGATGTTCGAGGCGAACACCTCGGCCAGCAGGTAGGGCACCACCGGGAGCCCCAGCCGCCTGCACAGCAGGATGGAGACCGGTGCGATCAACAGCACCGTGGTGACGTTGTCCAGCAGCGCCGACGCGCCCGCGGTGATCAGGATCAGCAGAACCATGAGGGGGAAGGGCCGCCCGCGGGCCCGCTTGGCCGCCCAGATCGCCAGGTACTCGAAGACCCCGGTCTCGCGCATCACGCCGACGATGATCATCATGCCGAGGAGCAGGAAGACGACGTTCCAGTCGACGCCGGTCTCGCCGGAGAAGAAGGCCGCTTCAGCGTCGCTGATCCCGAGCGCCAGCACCAGTGCGGCCCCACCCAATGCCGCCGCGGTGCGGGTGACCCATTTCTCGGTGGCGATGA
>DASRJA010000295.1:0-11623 GCA_035649695.1 Mycobacterium sp.
CAGTTCTCCCCGTTGTCCGTCGAGTATGCGAGCGCCGAGTAATTGGTCGTCCAGTGGGGTGCGCCCGGCCAGTGGACGACCAATTACTCGGCGCTCGCATACTCGACGGACAACGGGGAGAACTGGACCGTCGCTCCTTCAACCGTCCGATACAACCAGCCCTGGAGCGGTAACCAAAACTTCCAGCAGTCGGCGTTCGTCCGACCCGGCGATGGATACGTCTACATGTACGGCACGCCGAACGGCCGCCAAGGCGCCGCGTACCTGTCGCGCGTCCCCGAGCGGGACATCCTCAACCTCAGCAGGTACGAGTACTACAGCAAGGGCACTGCCGGCGGGTGGTTCGGATGGGGCGCGACGCCGGCAGGGTGGTACAGGAACGATCCCAGCAAGGCCACCCCTGTCTTCGGGCAGGACACGGGCGCCTGCGGCGTTGCCAACGCCGGCAACCAAGTCAGCGAGATGTCGGTTCAGTACAACAAGTATCTGAAGAAGTACGTCGTGCTCTACGGAGATCAGTTCAACAACATCGTGATGCGCACGTCGGACACGCCGCAGGGCACGTGGTCAGCCGCAAAGGTGTTGATGCCCCAGCAGACCGGCGGAATCTACGCGCCGATGATGCACCCGTGGTCGCCGTCGACCATGGGCACCGGTAGCGACCTGTACTGGAACCTGTCGTTGTGGGATCGCTACAACGTCATGTTGATGCGCACTGACCTCACCAAGGTCTAGGCCGGTGCGCAAAGTCGCGATAGCGGTCAGCACGCTGACGGGCGCGCTGTTGACGGCGGCCGTCGCCTCCGCAGATCCTCCTGCGCCGCAAGCTGATACACCCTGCTCATCGGATGTCGCGAATGTAATGACCTGGCCGGCGAATGCGAAGATGCCGCTGGTATGCCACAACGGTCAATGGCAGACCGTGACGTCTCCCCCGCCACCGAACGACCGATGGTTGAGCGTCGGGCCCGCCATGACGCTGCACGGAGAAGGCCAGCGAAATCCCAGTGTCGCATCGGGCGACTGGACCGCGGTACCACAGAATGCGAACAGCAGTTGTCGCGCCGAGCAGCGAGCGGTTCTCGAACCGGGCGTCACCGCTCCGCCACAGGTCGCGGAAAGTCCTCAAGGACAACCGCTTTCATTCCAGGTGGTGCCGCGGCTCTTCTCGATAGAGATGAGCGGGTACTGCCTGTGGACGCGGAGGAATAGCTAGGACTCCGCAAACGAGATCGATGTTTCGCTGCAGTTCGTGACCTCACGGCCCGGCGGGAATGTGCGCGGCTCCGCGTTGGCGATGACGGTTTGCCGGTAGTAGGCGCGCCCGGCGTCGGCTGAACACTCGAAGGGCGCATTCAGCACGCGGAACGTGACCGGGTCGGCACCGTCGATCACCTTGCCCATCCAGTAGACGTTGCGGATGTCGCTTGCATACGGCCCTGCGAGCGCACGAAACGATCCCGCGTCGGCGCCGACGATCGGGTCGGAGAAATAGAAGACGTGCGTAGCGTCCTGCGCGTAGGCCTCATGCAGCACCCGGAACGTCGCCGGATCCGCGTCGGCAACTGGGTCTCCGTTGACGTGCACCGTTCGACTGTCCTTGGTGAACAGGTAGTGGTCGGTGTTCGAGACGATCGCGAAATGCGCGGGATCGTCTGACAGCACATCGCCGTCGGTCCAGTACACGGCGGAGCTGTCCTTCGACAGACCGCCTTCGAGCAGCTCGAAGTGGACCGGATCGTCGCTGATCGGTCGGTCGAGTTGGTAGACGTGATTGCGGTCCTTCGCAAAGCCGTCGCGGTCGAGCACGTCGAAAGTCGTTGCGTCGGCGCCAGATATCGGGCTGCCGTCGAAGTATGCGTTGAAGTTGTCCTTCGCGTAGGTGGTGTCAAACGCCTTGAAGGACGCGGCATCTGCGCCTGCTATTTCGGATGCCTTGCCGGGGAAAGCGGTCAGGTAGTAGACCTTGTCTTCGCGCACGTGGTAGCCCGCGCCGTCGAACAGCGAGTTGGGCGGCTTGTTACGACTGCAGGCCGGCGCGATGGCCACCGCGACGAGGCACAAGGCCGCGATCGTTGTCCGCATCCGACGATCGAACCACCTAATTCACACCCGCATTGAGAATCGGGCGCTTCTCGTACGCGTCGGTGGTGTCGAAGTGCCACCACTCGCCCTTGTATACCGTCAGTCCGCCCGCGTTCATCGCATCCCGCAGTCGCGCACGGTTGGCCTGCGCGGCGGGGCTGACGCCCTCGGTCGCGTAGGCGAGGGCGCGCGGGGTGAAGTCGTCGAAGTCCGTGCCCATGTCGACGAGTCCCTGATCGTTGGCGATCGTCACGTCGACGGATCGGCCGGCTTCGTGGCTGCGCGAGTAGGGCCCGGGCCGCGCCACCCAGTTCGGATCGGGCACCGCCTCGAACATTCGTACCTGCACGTCATGCGGCCGATAGCAGTCCCAGAACACAAGCCGTTCGCCCCTCGGCCGCAGCACGGCAGCGGCGGCGGCGAGCCCGGGCGCCATCGATTCGTGCACCAGGCAGCGGGCGTCGGCGGGATACAGCGGCACGCCGACGAAGTTGTTCGGGGTCGCGTACCGCAGATCGACGACCGCGTCGGGCACGACGGTCCGCACGTCAACCAGTCCCGCACCCCGCGCGGCGTCCGATACCGGAGGCACCGCCGGCGACCCCCATGCAGTGCCGGCAGCACCGATGGCAGTGCACAGTGCGGTCACGAAAGCCGCGATGCGTATGCACATGCAAACACCTCCTGAAAAGCGAGTACGTATCTACGCTATCGGCCTGGATCGCGCGGCCAGACGCTTAAGGCGTCCCGAAAGGAGGCCAGCATGAGCGCCGCCACCGTCACATCCCCGACCGTTTTCGAAGCCGACCTGCCCTCTGTTTCCTACGAGGACGCGCCCACCCCAGAGGCCGCGCACGCGGCCCTCAAGCAAGCGCGCGAAGAATCCCCGATCGCCATGGGCGCGCACGGGCCCGAAATCTTGAGATACGAGCTGGCGCACACCGCGTTGCGTGATCACCGGATGTCCCCGCCACCCGGGATGGGCCTCGAGGCCCAAGGCATCACGTCGGGGCCGTTGTGGGACAGGGTGAGCGCGTCACTTCTGAGTGTCAACGGCGAGGACCACGCTCGTCTGCGCCGACTGGTGTCCAAGGCATTCACGCCGCGAGCGGTCGCCCGGCTGGACACGACGATCACCGACATCATCACGCAGTTGACCGATCCACTGATGGCCGTCGGAAGCTCTGAGATCGTCGCCGACATCGCGCGCCCATATCCGGTTCCGGTCATCTGCGAACTGCTCGGCGCCCCTCGACAGGACTGGCAGCTGTTCTCGGAATGGGCCGACGAGTTCTTCAAGACCTTCACCTGGAAGGCCGCCGAGTACGAACCCCAAATACTGGCGGCCTGGGGCGAACTCGACGACTACGTCGACGCGATGGTCGCCGAGCGCCGCAATACGCCCACGGACGACCTGATCTCGGAACTGATCCGAGCCGAGGACGAGGGCGACCGCCTGACGATGGCCGAACTACGCATGCTTGCCGGGGGCATCCTCATGGCGGGCACCGACACCACCCGCAACCAGGTGGCCGCCGCCATTGATGTGCTCTGCGATCACCCGGATCAGTGGGACATGCTCGCCGAGCATCCCGAGCTGGCGATGAAGGCAGTCGAAGAGCTGATGCGCGTCTACCCGGTGGTCTTCGGTGTGATGCGGATGACGACCGAAGACGTCGAATACGAGGGCATCGTCATCCCGGCAGACACATTCGTCTGGGTCAACACCGCCGCCGCCAATCGCGACCCCGCGGTATACGACGACCCGGATCGGCTCGACATCACGCGCGAGGGCGCGCCGCCGATGCAGTCATTCGGCGCGGGTGCGCACTACTGCCTCGGCGCGAACCTCGCTCGACGCGAGATCGCCGAAGCCCTGATCGTGATGGCCCGGCGGATGCGCAACCTGCGTCGCGCAGGCCCCGCACCGTGGAAGCCGTTGGTGGCCATCAGCGGTCCTGCAGAGTTGCCTGTCGAGTTCGACGAGGCCTGACTCAACGCTAAGCACTCGCACAGCCGACGGCGCCATGTGCCTAGACTTTGAATGTGCGTGACGTCCTGGACGAGCTGCTGACGGTCTGGCAGGCCGGCGAGACAGCGGGCGTCGCCACCGTCGTTCGCACGATCAAGTCCGCGCCGCGTCCGCCCGGCGCCACCATGGTCGTCGCTCCCAACGGCACGGTCGCGGGTTCGGTGTCCGGTGGCTGCGTCGAGGCGGCTGTCTACGAACTGGCCAACGAGGTGGTCGCAAGCGGGCGACCCGAACTGCAGCGCTACGGGATATCCGACGACGATGCCTTCGCCGTCGGACTCACCTGCGGCGGGATCATCGACATCTTCGCAGAGCCGGTGTCCCGCAACACTTTTCCGCAGCTGCAGAGCATCGCCGACGACATCGCAGCGCATCGCCCGACCGCGATCGCCACGGTCATCGCGCATCCCGACTCCGATTGGCTCGGACGCAGGCTGGTCATCGGCCTGCACGCCGTCGAGGGGTCACTGGGAAGTGAGCGTGCCGACGCCGCCGTCGCCGACGACGCTCGGGGGCTGCTCGCCGCGGGTCGCACCACGGTGCTCAGCTACGGCTCCGACGGCCAGCGTCAGGAAACCGGCATGGAGGTGTTCGTCGCGAGCCACGCACCGCGGCCGCGGATGCTGATCTTCGGCGCGATCGACTTCGCCTCGGCCCTCGCCCGGCAGGGCGCGTTTCTCGGCTACCGGGTCACCGTTTGCGACGCGAGGCCCGTCTTCGCGACGCCGGCCCGCTTCCCGGACGCCGACGAGGTCGTCGCCGACTGGCCCGACCGCTACCTCACCGCGCAGGCCGAGCAGGGCGCGATCGACTCCCGGACCGCGATCTGCGTGCTGACCCACGACCCCAAGTTCGATGTTCCGGCGCTGCAGGTCGCGCTGCGGTTGCCCGAGGTCGACTACATCGGGGTGATGGGATCGCGGCGCACCCACGACGACCGGATGAACCGGCTGCGCGAGGTCGGCCTGACCGACGCCGAGCTGAGCCGGCTGTTCAGCCCGATCGGCCTCGACCTGGGCGCGCGCACGCCCGAGGAGACCGCGGTGTCGATCGCTGCGGAGATCATCGCGCGTCGCTGGGGCGGCGGCGGCAGGCCATTGACCGAGGTCAACGGCCGTATCCACCACGATTGATTAGATGAGACAAATGAGGTGGAAATGTCGCTCTCAGATGCGATAACGTGACTCTCAGCCGTTCGAGGGGAGTGATGGCGTGACAGATACGGTTGCCACCCGATACGCGGGCACCCGCGTCCCTCGCATCGAGGACAACCGCCTTCTCACCGGCCGAGGCACCTTCGTCGACGACGTTTCCAGGCCCGGCATGCTGCACGCCTGCTTCGTGCGCAGCCCGTTCGCGCACGCGAAGATCAAGGCCATCGATGCGGGCGCGGCCCTGGCCCTGCCCGGGGTGCACGCCGTGTTCACGGCGAACGATTTGAACCCGGACGTCAAGGAGGCCTGGCACGCGGTCGCGGGCAAGGACATCCCGGACACGCCACGCCCCCCGCTAGCCGAGGGTGAGGTGAAGTTCGTCGGCGACCCCCTTGCGCTCGTCGTCGCCGAGAGCCGGTACATCGCCGAGGACGCGGTCGAAATGGTCGATGTCGATTACGAACCGCTGCCCGCCATCGCCGACTTCACCCGAGCTGCCGGCGCTGATGTGGTCGTCCATGAGGCGTATCCGGACAACGTCGCAGGCGGACTGAGTGGCGCGCCGCCCGACGAGGAGACCTTCTCCTCGGCCGCGCATGTCGCGGAAGCCCATGTGTACCAACAGATCTACGCGCCGGTGCCGATGGAGACACGCGGCATGGTGGTCGAGTGGGAGGCGTCGTCGGAGGAACTGACGGTGTGGGCGTCCACCCAGACGCCGCACGAGCTACGGGCGTTCGCCGCGCGACTGTTGGGCATCCCGGCGCAGGGCGTGCGGGTCATCATGCGCGACACCGGCGGTGGGTTCGGCCAGAAGGTCGTCCCGATGCGCGAAGACATGTGCATCCTGCTGGCCGCGCGCAAGGTGCCGTTCGCGCTGAAATGGATTGAGGACAGGCGCGAGAACCTGATGTCGGCAGGCCAAGCGCGACATGTCGACGGCAAGGCCAGAATGGCGTTCGACGACGAGGGCAACATCCTCGCGGCCGACATCGACTTCATATACGACATCGGCGCATACCCGACGCCCTACCCGGTGCTGACCACCGCGGCCGTCGGCATGTTCTTCCCAGGGCCGTATCGCGTCCCCAAGGCCAGCTTCAACTACAAGACGGTGTTCTCGAACACCGCGGGCCTGGCCGCCTACCGCGGCCCGTGGCAGTACGAAACCCTCACGCGCGAAATCCTTCTCGATATCGCGGCGCGCAAGATCGGCATGGACCCCGTCGAGCTGCGCCGCCGCAACATCCTGCGCGGCGACGAGATGCCCTACTTCAATCCCAACGGCATGCCCTACGACCACGTCGCGCCTGCGGACAGCCTCGAGCAGGCCGTGAAGATCCTCGACCACGAAGGTTTCCGTCGCGAACAACGAGAAGCCCTTGAACAGGGTCGCTATCTCGGCCTCGGCTTCTCGGCGTACATCGAACCGACGGGCGCGGCGACGGGCCACCTCGCCACCGAAGGCGCGACCATTCGGATGGAGCCGACCGGCAAGATCAACGTTTACGTGAACGGCGGGTCGACCGGCAACAGCCTCGAAACGACGGTTGTGCAGCTGACTGCCGACGCGCTGGGCGCCAACATCGACGATGTCTCCACGATTCAGGGCGATACGGCGGTGACGCCGTATGGCGCGGGCACGCAGGGCAGCCGCAGCGGTCCGATGACGGCGGGCGCCGTCAACGAGGCGGGCACGATGCTGCGCAAGCAGATTGTGGCGATGGCCGCGGCCCGACTCGGCGTCGACGAGGACGCGATCGAGCTCGGCGGCTCGGTGGCCTCCGTACGCGAAGACCCGTCGAAGAGCGTGACTTTCGCCGACATCGCCTACCGCTCGTATTACGAACCTCAGCAGCTGCCACCGGGCATGCCGCCGACGCTGGAGGCGACGGCGCGGTTCACATCGCAGGCACCGATCCACTGGGCGAACGCCACCCACGCTTGCACCTGCGAGGTCGACGTCACGACGGGCCAGGTCACGCTGACGCGCTACATCGTCAGCGAGGACGTCGGCGCGATGATCAACCCCAATGTGGTTGAGGGTCAGATCGCGGGCGGCACCGTCCAGGGTATCGGCGGCGCGCTGCTGGAGAACATGGTGTATGACGACGACGGAAATCCGCTCGCGTCAACGTTTGTCGACTATCTGCTGCCGACGGCCACCGATGTACCGCCAATCGAATATGGCCACATCGAGATCCCGGGGCCTGGTGTTGGCGGCTACAAGGGCGTCGGCGAGGGAGGCGCCATCGGCTCGACGCCCGCGGTGATCAACGCGATCAATGACGCGTTGGCGCCGCTCGGTGTGACGCTGACGCGGTTGCCGGCATCGCCGGCTGCGATCGTCGAATTGATCGAACAAGCACGAAAGGACCACTAACCGTGGAGCTCAACAATGAATTCCGGGTTGCGGTCCCCGCGGCCAAGACCTGGGAGTTCCTCACCGACGTCGAACGTGTGGCGCCCTGCCTGCCCGGCGCCACCCTGCTGTCCGTCGACGGTGACGAGTTCACCGGCGCGGTCAAGGTCAAGGTCGGCCCAATCACGGTGTCCTACAAGGGCGAAGCCGCTTTTCAGGAGAAGGACGCAACCGCTCACCGCATGGTGCTCAGGGCCAACGGCAAGGAGACCCGGGGCAACGGGAACGCAGCCGCCGTCGTCACCGCGCAGCTCAAGGACGAGGGCGACGCGACCAGCGTGGTGATCACCACAGACCTGACGATCTCCGGCAAGGCGGCCCAGTTCGGCCGCGGCGTCCTCGCCGATGTCGCAGGCAACCTGATCGGACAGTTCGCCAAGGCGCTGGAAGCGGACTTGCTCGGCGGCGCGCCGGCGGCTCAAACCACGAGCACCGCAAGCGAACCCACAGCGGGAGCCGCTGCTGGTGATTCCGTCGACCTGCTCAAGGTGGTGGCGATGCCGATGGCCAAGCGAGCCGCGCCCGCGCTGGTCGCGCTGGTGGCAGGTGCGGCCATCGGCTTCCTGTTGGGGCGCAGGAACCGCCAGTCATGAAGGCTGCCGCGTTCGCCTATCACCGCCCCGACGCCGTCGAGGAGGCCGTGGATCTGCTCGCCGAGTTTGGCGATGATGCGAAGATCCTCGCCGGCGGGCAGAGTTTGGTGCCCATGCTGGCGATGCGCCTCACGCACTTCGACAACCTCGTCGACATCTCCCGGATCGACGAGCTTGTCGGTATCGACTTGTGTGACGGTGAAATCCGCATCGGAGCGGCCACCCCACACGCATTCGTGGGGATGGACGACGAGGTGGCCGATTCGGTGCCACTGCTGACGCTGGCGACCCCGTACATCGGCCACTTCCAGATCCGCACCCGCGGCACGCTGGGCGGTGCGATCGCCCATGCCGATCCGGCGGCGGAGTACGCCGCGGTGGCGCTGGCGCTCGATGCGCAGATGGAAGCCGTGTCGCCGCGGGGCACCCGCGATATCCCGGCGAAGGAGTTCTTCACCGGCCTGTGGGAAAACTCGATGGCGACCGATGAGATCCTCACTGCAGTGCGGTTCCCGGTGTGGGGCGCGCGGTCTGGGTTCGCGGTCGAAGAGTTCGCCCGCAGGCATGGGGATTTCGCGATTGCCGGTGCTGCGGTCGCCGTCGAGCTGGATGACGATTCGCGTGTAAGCCGTTGCGGCATAGGGCTTCTCGGCCTGGGGTCGACGCCGCTGCGCGGTTCGCCTGCCGAAGAGGCCGTTATTGGGCGTTCGGTCGACGAGATCACCGCAGACGAGATCGGCCAACTGGCGATCAGCGCACTCGCCGAGATCCCGGCCGACCTGCAAGGGTCCGCCACCTATCGAGCCGGGGTCGGCGCCACGATGGTGGCCCGAGCGTGGAAATCTGCAACCGCGGAGGCAAGCAATGCATGAGTGGCCAGTGCAGGTGTCAGTCAACGGACGGCCCACCCAAGCATCCGTGGAACCACGACTCACACTGGCGGATTACCTTCGCGAGAGGTGCGGCCTGACGGGCACGCATCTGGGCTGTGAGCACGGCGCGTGTGGGGCGTGCACGGTGCTCGTCGATGGGCAGGCGGTGCGCTCGTGCCTGATGTTCGCCGTACAGGCGGACGGGTGTGAGGTGACGACGGTCGAGGGCATCGCATCCGAGGACGGCGAGCTCTCACCCGTGCAGTCCGCGCTGCGCGAATGCCATGGGTTGCAATGCGGGTTCTGCACGCCGGGGTTCGTCGTGTCGATCACCGCGCTGCTGCGGGACAACCCGAAGCCCACCGACGAGGAGATCCGCGAAGGCCTGTCAGGGAATTTCTGTCGCTGCACCGGTTACCAGGGCATTGTGAATGCGGTTCGCCGTGCTGCCGAGGTGAATGCGGAGGTTTTGGGCTGAGGTCCTCTTTGCTCGCGTACTGTGCCGTATGGGTCGGGACGTGACAGGAGGGGCAGATGAGCATTCGACGCCTGGTCGCAGCCGTCACCGTCGCCGTGGGTTACTCCGTTGGCCTGGCTGCGCCCGCTCAGGCCGATCCCGGAACCGTGAGAGCGTTACCAAGTGGTCGCAGGACGCCAGCATCAGCTTCATCACCCTTTCGGCGCGAACATATTGCGACGACATGACCGCCAAACTGCAGCAGGCCGCACAAGCGCCGGCACCGGCGCAGCAGGCGGCGCCCGGCCCCAGCGGCCAGCAGACCGATGAGGGTTTCCTGAATGCGCTCCAGAAGCGCACAGTGCCGATTATTTCCGACTCGGCCGCCATCGACCTCGCTCACTCGACGTGCGCACTTCTGGAACGCGGCGGTACGGCACAGGAAGCCGTGTCTCACGTCGGGCGCTCCGACGCCCTGCGGCACTACCCGAACAGTCAAGACCGCGAACTCAAGAACCTCCAGGCGTTCACATCCATTGCTGTCGGCGCGTACTGCCCGCAGATGACCCAATAGCTCACAGGCGCACGCGGCATCCTGGACGTCATGAAGATTGGCTTTATCGGGCTGGGAAACATGGGCGCAGGCATGGCCGCGAACCTGCTGAAGGCGGGGCACGAAGTGACGGCGTACAACCGGTCGCAGGACAAGGTTGCAGCGCTGGCGAAACAGGGCGCGAAGCCGGCGAAGTCGGTGGCGGAGACGTGCGGCGGCGACGTCGTCGTCACGATGCTGGCCAACGACGACGCGGTCGCAGCGGTCGCGTTCGGGGACCACGGCATCATCGCGTCGCTGCGGCCGGGCGCGACTCACGTCTCGTCGAGCACGATCAGCGTCGCGTTATCGGAGCGGCTGACGGCGGCGCATGCTGAGGCGGGTCAGCAGTTTGTGGCGGCGCCGGTGTTCGGCAGGCCCGAAGCAGCCGCAGCCGCAAAGCTTTTCGTGGTCGCGGCAGGCGCTGTCGCGGCGCTGCAACCCCTTTCGCCGGTGTTCGACGCGATCGGTCAACGGACGTTCGTGGTGTCAGAGGAACCGACGGCGGCCAATCTGGTGAAACTGAGCGGTAACTTTCTGATCGCGTCGGTGATCGAATCGCTCGGCGAGGCCATGGCTTTGGTGGCCAAGGCAGGTGTCGACAAGAACGACTACCTCGAGATCCTTACGTCGACGTTGTTCGGTGCGCCGATATACAAGACGTACGGTGGCCTCATCGCCCGGGAGGAATTCGAGCCGGCTGGTTTCGCAGCCGAACTCGGGCTCAAGGACATCCGCCTGGTACTCGCAGCCGGTGAAACACTGCAGACGCCATTGCCGATCGCCAGCCTCTTGCGGGATCGCTTCCTGACACTGCTCGCCAACGGCGGCGGCAGCCTGGACTGGTCGGCGGTGGGCGCGCTGCCCGCATGGGAGGCCGGCGGATCGAGCCCGACAGCACGGGATTAGCGAGGAACGAGGGCCAACAGCGGTTCGGGCGTGGGACCATTTGCTGGTGGATCGGGAAGATCCGGAGTTTCGCATTGCGGACGAACGTCAAGGACAGCGTCGACGGCACCGTAGCGGCGGCCCCGGCAAGCTCGATCTGGGGAATGCCTTCTGGTGGGTCGTCGCGCTGATCGGCCCTGTGGTTGGCGCCGCGTGGGTGCTGACGCTAGCCCTCCCTTCGAGCGCACTGTGGATGAGCCGGATCGTGTGCAGTGGTTCGCACAACATGGAGCACCGCGGCCCGCATTTCGAATGCGTCAGCGACGCCGGCTCGCATACCGTCAACATTCTCGCGGTCGTGGGGGCTCCAAGCCTTGCTCATCGCGCTCGTGCTGTGCGCCGTCGTGGCAGTCAGCGTCGTGGCTCAGCGGCAGCTGCGGAAGCGCACGTAACGGTCCCGCTCAGAACGGTGGTGGGTCCTCTTCACCCGGCGGGGGCGGTCGTGATGGGAAATAGGCGTCGTCCCAG
>DASRJA010000296.1:0-2290 GCA_035649695.1 Mycobacterium sp.
CTTCGGGAAGGCCAAGCATCGACATGATGACGTACAGCGGATAGTTGACCGCGACCTCTTGGACGAAGTCGCATTCATCGGATTCCATCATGTTGTCGACGAAACGCTTGGCGAGTTCGTCGACGCGAACCTTCAACGCCCGCATGGCCTTCGGGCGGAACCAGTCGGCGCCGATCGCCCGCACCACGCGGTGTTGGGGGTCGTCCATGTGGATCAGCGTGCTGATTCCGATTGCAGCCTGTTGCTCGTCGGCTTCCTCTGTCATGAGCACCGGCCGCGGCGAGTTGGTGAACGACGTGTTGTCGCGCTCGATCGCCATGATGTCGGCGTGCTTGGTGATGGCCCAGAACGGCCGGTACGACGGCACGTCCACCCACGCGACCGGGGCGTGGGTGCGCAAATGCATCAGGGCCGCATGCAGTTTCGCCTCGTCGGTGTACGCCAGCGGGTCGGCGAACACCCTGGCTGCTTCGTCCATCGTCGGCGCGGTCACGGGCGACTCCTCACAGGTTGGCCGCGCAGCTCGTCCAGCACGGCAACGACGGTGGCCTCCGGCACAGAGGATGGGAAACCGACCAGCACGCGGTCGATCACACCGTCACACCGGTCGCGGATCTTGCTCGCCACCTCATCGAGAGGAGCGACAACCGCGAACGCCTCGAGGATCTCGTCGTCGATGAGCGACCCCATGACGTCCCACTCGCCCTGAAGGCTTAGCCGGTGCAGTTCGGTGTGCAGGTCTCCCCAGCCGTGCAGCTCGAGCACCTTGCGGTACGCGGGTGTCGAACCGTAGAAGGCGATCTGCTTTCGCGTGCCGGCGGCGCCCGCCGACAATTCGCCTTCGGTCTCCCCCGTCACCACGAAGATCGGAGCGGACAGCTGGAAGTCGCTGCGCTGGCGCCCGGACCGCTCCATGCCCCGCCGTAGCGCAGGGATGGTCACCTCTTCGAAGTACCGCTTTGTGGTGAAAGCGTGCGCGAGCAGGCCGTCGGCGACCTCGCCGCACATCTCCGTCATCACCTCGCCGACCGCGGCGACAAACACCTTCGGAAACGGGTGTGGTTGCGGCTCGGGCGTGAACATCGGCGTCATCAGCTTGTGGGTGTAGAAGTCGCCCTCGAAGCGCAGCTTCGTGCCGTCGCGCCAGCACCCCCAGATCTCGTGCAGCGCCAGCACGAACTCGCGCATCCGCCGCACCGGTTGACTCCACGGCATGCTGAACCGCTTCTCGATGTGGGCCTGCACTTGCGAGCCGAGACCGAGGATGAATCGGCCGTCCGAGTACTCCTGCAGATCCCACCCGACGTTGGCGACTGTCATGGGATTGCGGGCGAATGCCACGGCGATGCTGGTGCCCAGTTCGATCCGTGTGGTGTGCTCGGCCGCCAGCACCAACGGCAGGAAGGGATCGTGGTTGATCTCGGCTGTCCAGCAGCAGTCGTAGCCTCGCCGCTCGAGCTTGGCCGCCGCCTGCGCGACGTTCGTGAGCTGGCTGGACACGGCCGCGTCGACCTTCAGGCCGACGTCGCTACCCATGCCCGCAGACGCTACAGTAAGCGCTTCAGTATGGTCAACGTGAACATGCCGGTGCGACGATCGCCTTCTGACGACAGGAGTGGCCCATGACAAAGGCCGAGGACTGGGGAGAGACGCTCGACGAGCTGTCCCGCCGACGTCGACACGCGCATGCGATGGGCGGGACGGAACGGCTCGTCAAGCACCACGGCAAGGGCAAGCTCGATGCCCGCGCACGCCTTGAGCACCTTCTCGACAAGGACTCGTTCCGAGAGTTCGGAACGCTCGTCGGCGGTGACATCGCGGCCGACGGCATCGTCGCCGGGTCCGGCCTCATCAACGGTTCACCGGTGATGGTCGGCGCAGAGGACTTCACGACGCTGGCGGGCAGCATCGGGCCGGGCGGAAACGCCAAGCGCTACCGGCTGGCCGAGCTCGCGTTGCGCGACAGGATTCCACTGGTGATGCTTCTGGAAGGCGCAGGCTTCCGGCCCAGCGGTGAGCATTACGGGCGCACCCCCACCGACCTGCTGGCGCAGGCGCAGTGCTCCGGCAAGGTGCCGATGGTCGGGGGCTTGCTTGGCCCCTCGGCAGGACACGGTGCACTGGTGGCACCGGTGTGCGACTTCACCATCATGAGTCGACAGGGCGCGATCTTCACCGCAGGCCCGCCGGTGGTCAAAGAGTCGACGGGCGAGGACATTTCGAAGGAAGACCTCGGCGGGCCGAGCGTCGCGCTGGCCAGTGGGGTGATACACAACCTGGCCGAGGATGA
>DASRJA010000297.1:0-4963 GCA_035649695.1 Mycobacterium sp.
CGCAGCGTCGTGTCAGCGGGTGTGACGGTATCTGCCTGGCAGATGCAGAACAGGATCGGACATTGCACGCGGGCGGCGGCGCGGCCTGGGCGATAGGTCAGCACGTCAAGCGCCACGCGCGCAGCCACCTCGTTACGCCACGGCACACCGTCTGGGACCATCGCTTGCATGGCGGGCAACGCGTCAGGGGCCGTCATGACTGCGGTGGAACCGGGCGGGCCGACGACGGGCATCAGCGCGGGATCCTTGCCGAGCTTGGCCGCTGCCAGGTCGATGAGTGCGCGGCCGCCGACCTTCAGCGCGGTTGTTCGGGGCATCGCCAGCACTGAGGTCATCCCGTCGGTGAACGGGCACTGCGCGATCACAGCGGTGATGCCGGTGTGGCGAGCCGCGGTTGTGATTACGTAACCGCCGCTAAATGACGTTCCCCACAAAATGATTCGAGAACCGTCGACATCGTCGCGGGCGCGCGCGAATCTGATCGCGGCCGCCCAGTCTGCCAATTGGCGCTTGATGTTGAGAAGCTGCCGAGGCTGACCGCCGCTGGCGCCGAAATGTCGATAGTCGAAGACGAGGCATGCGTAGCCGGCTCGGGTGAATCGGTCGGCGTAGGCGTCCAGTCGCATTTGGCGGATGCCGCCGAATCCGTGGGCCATCACGACGATCGGTGGAGGTTCGGGGGAGGGCGGCAGATACAGCCATGCCTGGCACGTGATGCCCGCCGAGGTGAACGCCACGTCGTGTCGCGTTGTCATGCGCGCTCTCTTCGTTGGGTCGGTCGCCGGGCGGCTGCGACGCTCTGGCCTATCGGGCATGTGAATACCGGGATTTCGTACCGGTGAGGATGCTGCTGGGGGTGACGCCGAAGGCTTCTTTGAATGTGCGGCTGAAGTGCGCTGAGTCGTTGAATCCCCAGCGAAACGCCACGTTGGTCACGGTGTCCTTGTGGCCGGCGCGGGAAAGCTCGCGGTAACAGATTTTCAACCGGCGATCACGGATCCAGCGGCTGACCGTTGTGCCGGTGTCGGCGAACAGAAGATGCAGACTGCGCACCGAGATGGCATGTGCTGCTGCGATTCCTGACGGGCTCAGCTGGGCGTCGTCGAGGTGATCTTCGATGTACTGCTTCACTTTGATCAGGAGCGCGGCGTTGGTTGACGGTTGTTGTACCGGGGGACTCAGTGCGCTGTCGAGTACGTCGAATAACGCCTGACAGGCGATCGCGAGTCCGGCATCGGAAAGCCGGTCGAGCTCACGGGTGATGGCGCGCAACTGCTGGGCGGCGATCGCCAGCAGACCCGACCCGGGCCCCGCGGGTGCGGATAATGCCGGTCGCTGCGCGGCCCTGGCCAGCCCGGCGGGGACACGCTCGCGAGGCAGCAGCACGTATAGCTCGTGGTGGGCTTCGAGGGCTTCGAATTCGTGGGCGGTTTCGCTGTCCCAGATGGCTAGATGACCGGGCTCCAGGATGAATTGGTCTCCCTCGGCGTATCGACACATCAGATGGCCTGCGAGATTCATGAGCACGCCGACCGACGGTGTCTCGGATACACACTGCGGTGGACGGCGACCCTTCAGCGGGGTGGTGCGAAACTCGCCGATCGTCAGCGCCTCCAGTTTGCGGTATCGCGCCGACACGTCCAGGTGCTGTCGACTCGGGGGAGTCGACAGCGTCCAAGCGATGTGGAGGTCGGACAACCCACCGCCTCCGGTGTCATCGTCCGTCCTACGGGATGAAACGTGGGTAGACCACGTCGCCGTCGCTGTCATTAGCGCTTGTCACCTCCGTTGGCGAGAAGCTCAGTACAGATGCGCCACAGGTGCGTGACAAGCGCGTGTGCCGTCAGGCGGAATGGCCCGCTGGCGCCATCAGTCAAAGATGTCTGCGCTGTCGTGCAAGCGGCGACCCAGCCACCGTCGCGAAAGTGATGGCCAACACATCACACGGAGACGAGCAAAGGAGCAGCCGTGAGCGATCCCCGCCCAGTTGTCATCTATGGAGCCAGCGGATACACCGGCCGTCTAGTGGCCGAGTTCTTGCGCGAGTACAGCATCCCCTTCGTGGCGGCCGGCCGGAACAAGGCCAAGCTGCAAGAAGTCATGAACTCTGTACCCGGTATCGAGACCGCCGATTACGAGATCGCAGCCGTCGACGGCTCCCCGGCCTCGTTGGAGGCACTGTTCGACGGCCGCAAGGTCGTCTGCAATATGGTCGGCCCCTTCCTGCGCTATGCGCCCCCGGTGCTGGCGGCCGCGCTGAATGCGGGTTGCCACTACCTCGACACAGCCGGCGAGCAGCAACACCACCTATCGGTGCTCGACGACTGGGGTCCGAAATTCGCCGCAGCTGGACTCGCGGCATCGACCGCGGCGTCCATTCAGTACGCGCTGCCCGACATCGCGGCGCGCATCGTGCTCGAGACACCCGGCATCGACACCCTGGAGTTGGGCGAGTACGTCAACGCCGTCCCCACCGTCGGCTCGACCCAGTCGATCTTCGACGTGATCCGCACCGACGCTTTCTACCTAGAGGACAACGTCCTCAAGAAGTACGACGGCATCTACGAGCAGGATGTCGTGGTACCGGGGACGGGTTATGTTGTCCCGGGGCTGAATTGGGGCGGAACCGCGATGCCGGTGTTCTTCCGTGACGATCGTCGAGTTCGCAACTGCCGCATGCTGGTGGCGATGCAAAACCAGGCCCGCGACATTCCGCAGCGTGTGCGTGCCGCCGAGCGGATGTTCAAAGTTGTCTTCCAGTGGATGCCCGAGGAGAAGCTGTACCCAGTGCTCGACCGGGTAGCCGCCGGCATGACCCCGACGACGCCGCCTAGAGAGAACCGGCAGGTGCACCGCTCCATCGACTGGTGCACCGGCCGCGGCAACAATGTGACCGCACGCGCGGTCATTCATGGAACCGCCGGCTATCAGATGACCGGGCTCATTCAGGCGTATGCCGCTTTACGCCTGCTGGGCAACAACTTCAACGGCGTCGGGTTCCGGTCGCCGGCCGAACTGCTGGGCCACCGAGAACTCCTGGGGGCGCTGGAGTCCTACGGGCTGGCGCGGCTCACCGAGGAGTCGGTGTCGTGACCGAAACACCTGTGTGGATCGTCGGGGTGGGCATGACAACCTTCGGCGTACGCTCCGACGCATCGATCAAGGACCTCACTCGGGAGGCGGTGAATTCGGCGCTGGCCGACGCTGGAGCCGAGCTGCGTGACGTGCAGGCCGCGTACTTCGGCAACACTTGTCAGGACATCCTCGAGGGTCAAGTCGTAGTGCCCGGACAGATGGCGCTTCGCTCGATGGGCTTTGAACGTATCCCGATGGTCAACGTCGAAAATGCCTGCGCCACCGGCGCTTCGGCACTGCATCAGGCGGCCATGCACGTGAGGTCGGGAGCCGCGGACGTGGCGTTGGCGGTGGGCGTAGAGAAGTTGAACGTCGGCGACAAACGCAAATCGTTGGCGGTGTTCGACGGCGGAGTCGACGTCCACGACCGCGAGGGCGTCCGGGCGCTGCTCACGCAGCTGGGCGGTCAACCGCCGGCCAGCACCGACACCCACAGTCTGTTCATGGACTACTACGCCGCGTTGGCGCACGCCCACATGGATGAGTTCGGCACAACTCAGCATCAGCTGGCGATCATCGCGGAGAAGAATCACGCCCACGCGGTGCATAATCCGTTGGCTCACTTCCGTACTGCCCTCTCCGCCCAAGAAATCCTGGCCGCACGACCGGTTGCGGGGCCATTGACGGTACCGATGTGCTCGCCCCTTACCGACGGGGCGGCGGCGGCAGTAGTGTGCAACGCCGCTGGGGCGCGCCGGCTGCGGCAGGGCAGCCGCGGTATTCGTGTGCTGGCGTGTGCGCTGGGCACCGGAACGGACCGGCCTGTGCATGCATGGGACCGTTCGGTGAGCCGGTGGACCGCACAGCAGGCCTACGAGCAGGCCGGTCTCGGACCCGAGGACATCGCGGTGGCCGAGGTCCACGACGCCTCGGCGTTCGGCGAGCTTCTGCAGACCGAAATGCTCGGGTTCTGCGAAATCGGTGCCGGCGGAAAGCTTGCCGAAACGGGAGAGACCACGCTCGGTGGCCGGCTACCGGTCAACCCCTCCGGCGGTCTGGAGTCCAAGGGGCATCCGATGGGCGCATCGGGTCTTGCCCAGATCTACGAGCTCGTGCACCAGCTGCGCGGTGACTGCGGACCTCGTCAGGTCCACGGTGCGCGTGTTGCTCTCGCCGAAAACGGCGGCGGCCTCTACGCCGGTGAGGAGGCCGTTGCCGCCGTCACCATCCTCAGCTCCTAGCCAACCAACTTTCAAACAGAGGAATCAACCATGACGTACCAAACTCTCAACCTCCGCCGCGACGATCGCATCCTTTACGTTGACTTCAACAATCCGCCGTTGAACCTGATGAATGTACAGATGGTTGGCGAACTATTCGACCTAGCAGGGTCTTTGGCTTTTGACCCCGAGACCGCCGTCGTGGTGATTGGCAGCTCTGACCCCGAGTTCTTCATGGCGCACTTCGACTTGCATGACCTCACCCGGGTAATCAGCGGAGATCCGGACGTGCCGCAGAGTCGCTACGACGACATCAACGCTGTCCAGGCCTTGACCACGACCTGGCAAACCCTGAGGCAAGTGACGATCGGTGTCGTGGACGGCATATGCCGCGGAGTCGGCTTGGAATTCCTGCTAGCCACCGACATGCGATTCGCTTCTCCGGAGAGCACGTTCGGACTACCCGAAACCAGCGGTGGAATCCTCCCGGCCGGAGGCGGCACCACCCGCCTGGCGATGCAGATCGGGCCGGCCCGCGCCCTGGAAGTACTGCTGTCGGCCCGTGACTTCACCGGCGAGGAGGCGGCCGCGTACGGCATCGTCAACCGAACGGTGGCGCGCAGCGACCTCAAGAGCTACATCGACGCCTTGGCCCGCAGCATCGCCAA
>DASRJA010000298.1:0-7150 GCA_035649695.1 Mycobacterium sp.
GTTGTGGCCGCGTTGATTTCGACGCCGAGCACCCGACTGGCCAAGGTCGTGGACAACGTGTCGACCGACGACCGCAGGTCCGTCTGGATTGCGAGGGCCTGGTCCTTCAACGCCGAGTCAGCCTGTTGCAGCGTTGACGACACCTCATCGGAGGCCCGGCCCCGCATGTCCTCCAAGACCTTTCGTCCTTCGACTCGCGCACCGTCACGAAGTTTCGACGCCTCGCCGCGCGCCTTGGCCATCTCGGACCTGTAGTCCTCGTCGGCGGCGGTGAACTGGTCTGCTGCCTTGCGGCTGTCTTCGACGGTCCGCTTCACCATCGCGTCGCGTTCGTTCAGCACCTTCGAGACAGGCGGGACAACCCACTTGCCAATCACGCCGAGCACGATCAAGAAGATGATCAGCACGACGAAGAAGGTGCCGTTGGGGATGAGGAAGTTGCTGGTGCCTCCCCCACCTTCCTCAGCCGCCAGAAGGACGACGTTCGGGTCAGCCATGGTGGGCATTAGCCAACCGGGGTGGCGAACACGAACAGCGCCATGAACGCCAGGTTGATGAAGTACGCGGCCTCGACCAGACCAACCGTGATGAAGAACGGTGTGAACAGTCGGCCCTGCGCCTCCGGCTGACGGGCGATGCCGGCGATCAGCGCGTTACCCGCAATACCGTCACCGATACCGGCGCCGATTGCACCGCCGGCCATGATCAGTCCACCGCCGATGAGCGCGCCGGCAGCGATAGTGGGATCCATTCCTTATCCTCCTTGATAACTGGTAGGCCGTCCTACCAGGATTTGTGACAAGTTCGCGGGCATTAGTGGTGGTCCTCGTCCAGTTCCATCGACTGGCTGAAGTACAAGATCGTCAGCAGCGCGAAGATAAACGCCTGGATCGCGCCGACGAACAAGTCGAAGCTCTTCCAGATCGCGTTCGGCAGCCACAGGATGTAGGGCGGGAACAGCGCGATCAGCGCCACCAGGATGCCGCCCGCGAAGATGTTGCCGAAGAGTCGGAGCGACAACGAGATCGGCTTCGCGATCTCCTCGATGATGTTGATCGGCGCCATGAGTGTCACGTGGCCCTTGAGCAGCTTCACTGGATGGCCGATGATGCCGCGGCGCCAGACGCCCGCCGCGTGGTAGCAGATGAACACAAACAGCGCGAGCGCCAGCACGAAGTTGATGTCGGATGCGGGCGGCTTGAGCAGCTCGTGTATCGCACCGCTGGAATCGGTGTACTGCAGCGGCAACACCGACAGCCAGTTCGCAACCAAGATGAAGACGAACAACGTGACGGCAAGCGGCAACACGAACGGGGCGATCTTCATGCCGATTGCGGTCTCGATCTGACCGCGCAGCTGGGTCGTGATCGCTTCCCAGAACAGCTGAACACCGCCGGGCACGCCCGTTGATGTGACCTTGGCGCGCAAGAAGAATGCCAGCCCAATCACGATCACCGCAGCGATCGCGGTCGCCAGCACCGTGTCGGTGTTGACCGTCAGCCCGAACCACTTGGCGGTCTCGTGGTGACCGACCTCTATGGCGGCTTCGGCGAGGAACGTCTCGGTCATTGCTGTGTGGCCTCCCCTTCGAGTCCGTCAGCGGCACCGGCCCTCAATTTCTTCATCACCGGCAGCGCGGTGGAGATCACCAACACCACCTGGAACAGGGCCATGCCGAACACCACGCCGAGCCCCTGCGGCCGGAAGATGAACGCGATCGTCAGCCCGATCACCGTCATCACCAACAGGCGGGTGGCGGAGTTGAGCGCCATCTTTCGCTTCAGCGGATGAGCGTCGGCGGTAATGGCATCCACCGACCGCTGCACGAGCAGTGCGTTGAGCAAACCGAGCACGAGGCCGATACCGAAGAAGATGCCGACCATCACGTGGCCGAGCAGTCCGGCGGCCAGAGTTGCCAGGCCGGTAAGCACCACACAGATTGCAAGCAGGCGCATCGGCCTGAAAGCAACGGACGGAAACACCAACGGCGCGTCTTGGGCTGGCGTCGTCACTGCTTCACCTCAATCCCGCGGTCACGAGAGCTATCCCGATGATTGGCGTGCGTGGCGCCCCGAGCGTATCGGAGGGCGAAGGGCTCGCTGGAATCACCCAAGGGGTAGCTCCCTTTGTCGGTCGTTGTTCCGTGCCGATCGGCGGTGAACCGATGGCCCGGGGGCCGGCAACCCGCGAGGTTTTTTCGGGTTCTAGCAGCACCCTAACACATGGTTAAGGGCAGAAAAGGGGGTCTACTACTTTTCGTCGTACATTTCCTCGAAGCGGTCCTCGCGGCGGCGCAGAAGCGGGATCAGAGTCACCACGATCGCGACCACAATCGCGGCGAGCATGACGGCTCCGGTGTAGCGGGGATCGAAGAAGATCGTGCTCGCCGCGCCCAGCGCGATGATGCCGACCCACAGATACACAAGCAGCACCACTCGCCGGTGCGAATGACCGATCTGCAGCAACCGGTGATGCAGATGCATCTTGTCTGGCGTCGAGAAGTGCACGCCCGCCCGAGTCCGGCGAATCACCGCGAGGAGCATGTCGAGCGCCGGCACGAACATCACCGCGACGACCAACAGGAACGGCGACATCAGAGCGAACACGTCTCGTGCGCCGTAGGCGGTCTGCGAGATCGGGCCTGCCGCGGTGGTGGACGCCGCGGCGAGCATCAGCCCAATCAGCATCGAGCCTGAATCGCCCATGAAGATCTTGGCCGGGTGAAAGTTGTGCGGCAGGAAGCCGAGGCACGCGCCGGCCAGCACAACCGAGATCACCGCGGGCGGATAGAAGAGGACGTCGCCGCCGTGGTCACGCAGCAGACCCACGGAGAAGATGCAGATGGCCGACGCGGTGATCAGCCCGAGCCCGGCAGCCAACCCGTCGAGGCCGTCGACGAAGTTCATCGCGTTGACGATCGCGACCGTCAGCGCCAGCGTGAGCAGGATCGACGACACCTGGTCGAGCACGATGGTGCCGACGCCGCCGATCGGGATGTAGAGCACGCTCCACGCGACGCCCATCGTGACAAGCACGCTCGCGGCGGTGATCTGGCCGGCGAACTTCGTCAATGCGTCCAGGCCCCACTTGTCGTCGATCAGCCCGATGAACATGATCAGTCCACCCGCGACGACGACCGCGGGCATGCCCGACGAATACACGAAGCCGCGGGTCAGCGCCGGCAGTTGCGACGCCAACAGGACGGCGGCCACCACGCCGACGTACATCGCCAGACCACCCATGCGCGGTATCGGCTGCAGGTGGACATCGCGCTCGCGGGGATAGGCGACCGCGCCGACCCGCCTGGCAAGCACCCTGACCCAGCCGGTCGCGAAGTAGGTGATGATCGCGGCGGTCAGACCGACGAGCGCAAGCTCACGCAGCGGCACGCCAGCGCCGCGATCGTTGAGAGCCAGCAGGCCGTCTGCCGCGTAGACCACCGTCGCACCGTACTGCTCCACGCTGAGATCACTCCGTGAGCGACTCGGGTTCCACGCCGAGCACCTTCGCGATGGCCTCCAGCGTGACCGGACCCTGCCGCAGCACCTGCGGGTGGGCGCCCGTGAGGTCGACGATCGTCGAGGCCGCCTGCTGTTCCGACGGTCCGCCGTCGAGGTACACCTCGACTAGGTCGCCGAGTTGATTGCGGGCGTCGTCGACGGTGACCGCGGCGGGACGGCCGGAGATGTTGGCGCTCGACACGGCCATCGGCCCGACCTCGCGCAGCAGTTCGATCGCGACCGGGTGCAGCGGCATGCGCAACATCACCGTGCCGTGTGCGTCGCCGAGGTCCCATTGCAGCGACGGGGCCTGGCGCACCACGAGACTGAGCGCGCCGGGCCAGAACGCCTGGATGAGCTCGCGTGCAGTGTGCGGCACCGTATACACGAGGCCGTCGATGGTGTGCCATGACCCGACCAGCACGGGGACGGGCATATCGCGGCCGCGCCCTTTGGCCGACAGCAGGGCGACGACGGCGTCGTTGTCGAAGGCGTCCGCGCCGATGCCGTAGACGGTGTCGGTGGGCAGCACGACGAGCCGACCGCCTTTGAGCGCACTGATCGCCGACGCGATACCCGTCTCCCGCTGCCCCGGATCGGTGCAGTCGAACACCTCTGTCATAGCGTCCTCCGTGCCGTCACAAACCGTGGCCGCCCGGTCAGGTCCTGTCGTGCGGTGACGTCGGCGAAACGCCCTGTGCGGGTGAACGCTTCGACCGTGCGCGCCGATGTGGTGTCGTCGTGCTCGATCGCGCAGCGGCCACCGTCGCGCAGCAGCCCTGCGGCCAGCTCGACAATGCGATCGATGACCGCCATGCCGTCGGGCCCTCCGAACAGTGCGTGCGGCGGATCATGTTCGGCCACTTCGGGTTCCAGCGCCGCACCGTCGGGAATGTAGGGCGGGTTGGCGATGATGAGGTCCACCTGGCCGTCGAGTTCTGCGAGTAGGCCCGGAGCGGTGACATCGGCTTGAATGAGTTCGACCGGAGTCCCGGCGGTGTTGCGTCGGGCGTAGCGCAGGGCATCCGGGGAGTCGTCGACGGCGATGACGCGGGCGTCGGGCCAGGTCTTGGACAGCGCGAGCGCCAGCGCCCCCGAGCCGGTGCACAGGTCGACGATGACGGGCCGCGCCGAGAGTGGCTGCGCGACAGCCCATTCCAACACTGCCTCGGTTTCGGGCCGTGGGATGAAGACCCCGGGGCCGACGTGGACGGTGACGGGACCGAATGCCGCGGTACCCGTGAGGTGTTGCAGCGGTATCCGCTTTGCGCGCTGGGCGACCAGCTCATCGAAGCGTTCGTGAAAGTCAGGTCCGGTGTCGACGAAGGCCAGCCGACCGCGGTCGGTGTCCGCCGCGTAGGCGGCCAGCAGTTCGGCGTCCGTGCGCGGTGATCCGACTCCGGCCTCGGCCAGCGCCAACTCGGCGGCGTCGATCACCTGACGCAAGCTCATGCCTGTTGCAGCCTGGCTTGCTTGTCGGCGACGGCCAACGCGTCGAACAGCGCGTCGAGATCGCCGTCGAGCACCTGGTCGAGGTTGTGCGCCTTGAAGTTGATCCGGTGATCGGCGATCCGGTTCTCCGGGAAGTTGTACGTGCGGATGCGCTCACTGCGGTCGACGGTGCGGATCTGGCTGGCGCGATCGGCCGACGCGTCGGCCTGCGCCTGCTCCTCGGCGAGCGCCTGCAGCCGCGCCGCGAGCACCTGCAGGGCGCGGGCCTTGTTCTGCAGCTGAGAGCGCTCGTTCTGGCACGTCACGACGATGCCGGTGGGCAGGTGGGTAATGCGCACGGCGGAGTCGGTGGTGTTGACGCCCTGGCCGCCCTTACCCGACGACCGGTAGACGTCGATGCGCAGATCGGACTCGTCGATCTGGACTTCCTCGACCTCTTCGGGTTCGGGGTACACGAGCACGCCCGCCGCCGAGGTGTGCACACGGCCCTGCGACTCGGTGACCGGGACACGCTGTACGCGGTGCACACCGCCCTCGAATTTCAGCCGCGACCAGACACCGTCGGCCGGGGTTCCCTTCGCCGCGATCGACAGCGTCGCGTCCTTGTAGCCGCCCAGGTCCGAGAAGGTCTCGTCGAGCACCGTGACGGTCCAGCCATGACGCTCGGCGTAGCGGATGTACATGCGGGCAAGGTCGGCGGCGAACAGCGCGGATTCCTCGCCGCCCTCCCCCGACTTGACCTCGAGCACGATGTCGTCACCATCGTGCGGATCCCGCGGGGCGAGAAGGTCGGTCAGCTGAGTTTCGAGCTCGCAGACCGTGGCCTCGAGGCCGGGGACCTCGGCCGCGAACGATTCATCGTCAGCGCCGAGTTCGCGCGCGGCCTCCAGGTCGCCGCGAGCGGCCTCCAGCTTGCGGAACGTGGCAACGATCGGTGAGATCCGTGCGAAGCGTCGGCCGACCTTACGGGCGGCAGCCGGGTCGGCGTGCAGATTCGGGTCGGAGAGTTGCCGCTCGAGGTCGGCATGTTCGGTCAGCAACGCCTCAATCGCCGGCGCGGTGTCCGTCATGTCGCCCTCCTTCCCGACAATCGTGCCTGAAACGCAAACCGACGCCCGGCCTGCGCTCGCGCGTCAGATCGGGCGTCGGGAAGCCAGCTATTTGTCGTCTGTGCTTTTCTCGGCAGCCTTGCGCTTGCCGTAGCGCTTCTCGAAGCGGGCCACGCGGCCGCCGCTGTCGAGGATCTTCTGCTTGCCGGTATAGAACGGGTGGCATTGCGAGCAGACCTCGACGTGGATCTGTCCGCTCTTCTTCGTGCTGCGCGTGGTGAACGTGGCACCACAGCCGCAGTGCACCGTCGTCTCGACGTAGTCAGGGTGAATACCCGTCTTCATGGTTTCCTCTTCGTTCGTGGCCCCGGGTCGCCCCTCCGCGATTCGGAGGTATCGGCGTGAACCGGAACCGAGGGGTCAGCGGTCCATTATGCCAGCTCAACCGCCAGCAGCCTAAACGCGTGCCAGGTGGCGGCTATTCCCGCCAGTGAACACATCCGCAAATGTGTCTACAGTGGCACAATGCTGTGGTGACGAGCGTTACCGCCACCAAGAACGTCCGCGATCGGTTGATAGACGCCGCGGAAGTCTGTATGCGCGCCAAGGGAATTCGGTCCACGACAGTGTCGGAGGTGGCCGAGGTCGCCGGAGTGTCGCGAGGGTGGTTGTACCGGCATTTCCCCGACAAGGTGTCGCTGTTGGGCGCTGCGATCGTGCGCCTCAACGATGCGTACTGGTCCGAGGCGCACGCCATGCTCGAGCAGGTCGACGGCCTGGCTCGCCAGATGGCCTTGGGCATCAGCAACGCCCGCACCGCCTACGACGACCCCGGCGCGCTGCTGATGAAGCTGCGAACGGATGAGCCCGAGGAGTTCGCGGCATGCGCAGGCGCGGGGGTTCAGGGGCTCATCCCCGATCTGGCCGACTTCTGGTCGCGCTACCTGATCGCCGCGCGTGACCGTGGCGAGATCCACCCCGCCACCGACATCGCCGAGGCGTCGGAATGGGTGGCGCGCGTCGTGCTTTCGCTCGCCACAGTTCCCGGCGACACGCTCGAACCCCGTGATGCCGACGCGGTCGCGACGTACGTGCGCCGCTACGTCATACCCGGGCTGCGGGCCGACCCCGCGTTGTGATTTCGGCGCG
>DASRJA010000299.1:0-25922 GCA_035649695.1 Mycobacterium sp.
GAGCTGACCGCGATCGCGCCGACGGTGTTCACCGGTCCGCCCGGGGCGAAATGGGAGGACAACTTGCGCACGGTCGGCGCGGCGACCGGTCGGCTGGACGCCGCCAACGGCCTGATCGACGGGTTCGAAAAGGACGCCGACAAGACCGGCGCCGACAACGACGCCACCCACTTCCAGGCGTCGGTGGTACAGCTGACCGACACGACCATGAGGGTGTACGGGCCAGACACCTTCCCCGGCAGCGTGTTGGCCGCTGTGGGCGTGGATCGCCCTGCGGCACAACGGTTTATCGACAAGCCCTATGTCGAGATCGGAATCACCGACACCGACATGGAGAACTCCCCCGACTTCTCCATCGCCGACGGCGACATCGTCTACATCTCGTTCGCTTCGCCCGCGGCAAAGGATCGCGCGCCGACGGTGCTTACCAGCGATGCCTGGCGAAAGTTGTCGGCCAACCGCGACAACCGGGTGTTCGCCGTCAACAACGAGGTATGGCAGACCGGCGAGGGCATCGTCGCCGCGCGGGGCATGCTGGCCGACCTGAAGTGGGTCAACGCCCCGATCAACTAACGTCATCACCGTGATCCACGTCTTGAAGTCGACGTACCTGCAACCGCCCGACGTCGTCGAGCAGACCCGGCCCGCTCACCTGAAATTTCTGGAGGCCGAGATCGACGCGGGCCGCTTGCTGCTCGCCGGCCGTCAGGAAGACGGGTCCGGCGGCATGCTGATCACCGCCGACATGAGCGCGGAGGACGCACAGGACATCGTCGACCGAGACCCGTACACGCGCGCCGGCGTGGCTCACTACGACCGGCTCTCGTTCAACGGGGCATACCGCGCCCCAGGCCTTTAGGCTGCAATTCACAGCTCCAACCGGGAATGACGGCAGGCACCTGTGCCGTTAGTCCCGAGTGAGCCGCACCGTAGCGGCAAATCCAATCAGCTTCTTCGCTGACCTTGGTGGCGCATGCCATAAAGACGACAAAGAGGATCTATATGACGACGACCGTTTCCGCCTACGCTGCCACTTCGGCTACCGAGCCGCTGGCCAAGACCACGATCAACCGCCGCGACGTAGGCCCAAACGACGTCGCGTTCGACATTCACTTCGCGGGCATCTGTCACTCCGACATCCATACCGTCAAGGCTGAATGGGGCCAGCCGAACTATCCGGTGGTGCCCGGCCATGAAATCGCCGGCATCGTCACCGCGGTCGGCTCCGAGGTGACCAAGTACAAGGTCGGCGACCGCGTCGGTGTCGGCTGCTTCGTCGACTCCTGTCGCGAATGCGACAACTGCAAAGCCGGTCTTGAGCAGTACTGCACCGGCGGCGGCATGGTCGGCACCTACAACGCCTTCCTCAAGGACGGCGAGCCAACCTACGGCGGCTACAGCGGCGCGATCGTCGTCGACGAGAACTACGTACTGCGCATCCCCGACAGCCTCCCGCTGGACGCCGCCGCACCGCTGCTGTGCGCGGGCATCACGCTGTATTCGCCGCTGCGGCACTGGAATGCGGGTCCCGACAAGGAGGTTGCCATCATCGGCCTCGGGGGCCTCGGCCACATGGGCGTGAAGCTCGCCAAGGCGATGGGCGCCCACGTGACGGTGCTGAGCCAGTCGCTGAAGAAGATGGAGGACGGTCTGCGCCTGGGCGCCGACGAGTACTACGCGACCAGCGACCCTGACACCTTCTCCAAGCAGGCCGGCCACTTCGACCTCATCCTGAACACGGTGTCGGCCAACTTGAATATGGGCGATTACCTGAACCTGCTCGCAGTGGACGGCACGCTGGTCGAACTGGGCATCCCCGAGCATCCGATGGCCGTTCCTGCTTTCCCGCTCGCCGGTGGCCGCCGCAGCCTGTCCGGATCGATGATCGGCGGTATCGCCGAGACCCAGGAGATGCTGGACTTCTGCGCCGAGCACGACGTGCGCCCCGAAATCGAGGTCATCGCACCGGATTACATCAACGAGGCGTACGAGCGCGTGCTCGCAAGCGACGTGCGCTATCGCTTCGTCATCGACACGGAGTCACTGCGGTGACGACATCGACAGCAGCAGCGCTGTCCTTTTAAATCGCGGCGTCGTCAATGCCGGCCAGCGGCCACCCGGCCGCGGCCAGCTTGGCGGCGACCCGCTGGACGTTCTCCGGACCGGCGTCGTGATGCGAGACGTCCTTGATGAACGCGGCGATCTCGTCCTCACCAATCTCGCCATCAGCCAGGGCCGTCGAGCCGTCGGCGGTGATGTTGCGCACCACCTCTTTGATCTGGTCTTCCGTCAAAGGAGTGGCGCGCAGCAGCGCCAGCAGCGGCACCCGATCGGGGCCGGGCACACCTTCGGGATAGCCGGCGCGTAGCCAGTTCAGAATCGAGGCCAGAAGCGAGGTGGTGGTCACGACGCTCAGTGTCCTGGCTGCTTCGAACGGAAGCCACCATCGGGCGACACAGTTCCTCGGTCATTCACCGCTCGTTTGATTGTTAACGCCGTGTGTCCTCCGGTTGTCGAGTCGACCTAAGAGTGCGAGGCTCTCTGCGGACTGCGGCATCGCAGGCCCTTTACGCACTCCGATCCGAACCAGGAGGCCCGCGGTGACCACTGAATCCGCAGCCGTCG
Source organism: Mycobacterium sp. (assembly GCA_035649695.1). Taxonomy (GTDB): domain Bacteria; phylum Actinomycetota; class Actinomycetes; order Mycobacteriales; family Mycobacteriaceae; genus Mycobacterium. The sequence goes on from DASRJA010000299.1 coordinate 2,626, forward strand.
AACCCGCCGCCGCACCGTCGGCCGGCCTGAAGAAGGGCGCCATCGGCATCGTCGCGGTCATCTTCATGGCCGTGGCCAACGCCGCACCGATCACCGCGATGACCGGCAACGTGCCGATCGCGGTGGGCTTCGGCAACGGACTGGGCGCACCGGCAGGCTTCCTGTTCGCGACCATCGCGCTGACGCTCTTTGCGCTCGGCTATGTCGCGATGGCGAAGCACATCACCACCACTGGCGCGTTCTATGGCTTCATCTCGCACGGTCTCGGCCAGATCTGGGGTATGGCGAGCGGCCTGCTGGCGACGTTCGCCTATGTGATCTTCGAGGGTTCATTGATCGGCGGCTGCGCGTACTTCGCGAATGACGCGGTGAACACCATTGTGGGAGTGAACATCCCGTGGCTGGTGTTCGCGATCGGTGCGATCCTGATCATCGCGGCGTTGTGCCACTTCCACATCAGCCTGACTGCGGCGGTGCTCGGCGTCACCCTGGTGTCCGAGGTGCTCGTGCTGTTGGCCGTTGCGTTTTCGGTGATCGTCAAGGGCGGCGGGCCGGACGGGTTCATGCTGAACCAAACCGTGTTGCTGAACAACGCATTCGAGAGCCTGCCCGCGGGCGCGTTCGGCACGGCGGCCGCGGCCGGGTCGATGGCGATCGGATTGTTCTTCGCGTTCTGGTCGTGGGTCGGCTTCGAGACGACGGCCGTTTACGGCGAGGAGTCGCGCAATCCGAAGAAGATCATCCCCCGGGCGACGCTGATCGCGGTGATCGGGCTGGGCCTGTTCTACACATTCATCTCGGCGATGGTGCTGGCGGGCAACGGCGCAAAGACCTCGGTCGAGACGTCGATCAGCGCCTCGCCGCTTGACCTGTTCTTCGGGCTGGTGGAAGCCAACCTCGGCTCATTCCTGCTCGACGTGTACAAGATCCTGCTGGTCATCGGATCGTTCGCGTGCGCGCTGGCGTTCCACAACGCGGCGTCGCGCTACCTCTACGCGCTGGGCCGCGAAATCCCGTCTAGCGCCGTGCGTTCCACCGTCGGCGCGACTCACGCCAGGCATGGTTCGCCCCACATCGCTTCGGCGACACAGGCTGTGATCACGTTGGTGATTGTGCTGATGTTCGCGGGATTCACCGCGGTGCAGGTGCCCGACGCCAACGGTGTTCCGGTGGACACCCCCTCGCTGGTGCCCTACACGAACATCTATGGGCTGCTGGCGCTGATCGGCACGGCGGCAATCCTGCTCGTGCAGGCCATCTGCTCGGCGGCGGTGATCTCGTACTTCTGGGCGCGAAAGACCCACCCGGGCAACGTGATCACCACGCTGATCGCTCCGCTGATCGGCGGTGTGGCGATGTTGTACGTGGTGTGGCTGCTGTGGGACAACCGGGCATTCGCCGCGGGCTATGCGGCCAACTCGCTGGTGTTCAAGGCCGGCCCGTACATCATTCTGGCGGTCTTCGTCATCGGCCTGGCGTACGCCGTGTGGATGCGGTACGCCAAACCGGAGGCCTACGCCGAGATCGGCCGCACGGTCATCGAGGACTCGCACGAGCGGGCGGAGACCTCATAGCGCGAAGACGCAGAGGGCCCCGACACGCCGCGTGTTCGGGGCCTTTTGCGTCTTCTCACCGCCGCGCCGTGTCGCTAGATTACTAGCATGCTAGCCTGGTCCACGTGGGCGACGAGGACGTCAAGCAGTTCAACGTCTACCTGCCGGTCAGTTTGATCAGGCGGGTCAAACACCATGCGATCGAGACGGAATCCTCCCTCTCGGCGCTGGTGGCTGATGCGCTGCGGACGTACCTCGACACCCACGACAAGCAATCGACGAAGGAGAGCTGAATGGCGACCGAGGGCATCGAGGCTGTATTCCTGGAGACCCACAACTGGGGCAAGTCGGCGAAGTTCTTTCAGGGCCTCGGTTATGAGATCGAGTTCGCGACGGACCACAACTCGGGCCAACTGCGCCGCGGTGGCAGCCCCTACCTGTTCATCGCCGAGGTTCCCGAGACCGAGCCAACCCGACGGCATATCGTGCTGGGCGTGGCCGGTGCCGACGCGTTCGAACTCGATGGCTCCGTCGAAGTCGTCGACGAATGGGAGGACACCCATTGGGGCACAAGGCTGATGACGGTTCGCGACCCCGACGGCCGCGAGTGGAAGCTGCAGGCGCCGGCCAAATGACCCACGCAACATCAGCACCCGACAGCACCGCGGTCCGCACCGCCCTGTGGCGAGCCCTGCACGTCGAACTCGACGCTGCGCCACTCGTGCTCGACGACACCATCGGCCTGCGGCTTGCCGATCCCGATCCGGACTGGCGGTCGCGCGGCGACATGCACCCCGACGGCACGCGCGCTTTTCGAGCGTCGATTGTGGCGCGCGCTCGATATCTTGACGACCTCGTCGCCGCGCACGCGGCGGCCGGCGTCGGCCAGTACGTCATTCTTGGCGCCGGCCTGGACACCTTCGCGCAACGCCACCCACGCGTGGCGATGCGGATCTTCGAGGTGGACCAGCCCGGTACGCAGGAATGGAAACGGCGCAGGCTCACGGAGATTGGCTATCCGCCCAGCGAGAACCTGCAGTTCGTCCCGGTCGACTTCGAGCGCGGCGAGGCGTTTCCGGATGCGTTGAGGGCCAACGGCTTCGATGCGGATCGTCCAGCGGTGGTCTCGTCGACCGGCGTCAGCATGTATCTGACGAAGGAGGCGACGGAAGCGACGCTTCGTCAGGTCGCGGCGTGGTCCGGCGGGTCGGTACTGGCGATGACGTTCATGCTGCCGCTAGACCTGGTCGACGCCTCCGAACGCCAGATGCAGGAATCCGTCGAAGCGGCCGCGGCAGGGTCGGGCACACCCTTCATCAGTCACTACGCACCCGACGAGATGACTGACATGTGCCGCGCTGCAGGCTTTTCCGCGGTGCAGCACGTCAGTCCGGACGACCTGACCGCACGCTACTTCGCCGGGCGCACCGACGGCCTGCGTCCGCCGAGCGCCGAACAACTGATCGTCGCCACGGTCTAGACTCTGGCCACATGAGCAGCCCGACAGTGCCAGGTGGGGTGGTGCACAAGTTGCCTGCAGACCTGCGCACGGCGCTGATCAGCAACACCACAGCACTAGCCGCGTGGAAAGACATCACGCCGTTGGCGCGCAACGAGTTCATCTGCTGGGTCGAGGACGCCAAGCAGGACAAGACGCGAGAGCGCCGCATCCGCCGCACGCAGGAGGAGCTGGAGGAAGGCGTGCGCCGCCCGTGCTGCTGGCCCGGCTGCAAGCACCGCGAGCGCAACGGCCGGTTAGCGCCGACCTAGAGCTTGCCGCGAGATTGCATTGAGGGTCGTGCATCGACTCGAATCACAAATCCGCGGGTAGGACACCCTTTTGTACCGTCAGCTCAGAAGCAGCAGCACCGCCGCTGAGAGCGCCATGTTAAAGGTGCCGTAGGCACCTTTCTAGACGCAACTGTCGCATGGAAGAGAGGTTCACTGCGCTTCTAGTTGATGACTGGCGAAACTAGGGTTGGGTTAGGTGCTGGTCGGCGGTCAGCTGGTTATCAGCTATCCATTCGTGGAGGTGGTGCAGCACGGTAGCAACGAATCGCCCCGCAACAAGCATGTGGTCGGCGCCGTCGATCTCTACGTACTGGCCGTGAGGGTAGTGTGCGGCGGTTTGCCGGCAAACGTTGGTGGATACGATGCGGTCCTTACTTCCGCCGATCACAAGCACTGGTCCGGTCTCCGCCTGGTAGTCGACGCGTGCAGCGTGACCATGGTCGAGGTGGGGCAGATACACCTCTGCGAATACGCGCCCCGATTCGAATACCTGGTTGTTGTGCAGCTTCCGGGCTGCTGTTTCGTCCTGCTCGTTGGCGACACATCGGCGAAAGTCCTCCCAGCTACTCGGCGCGATGGGCTTGCGCCATGGGGTGGCCTCGACGAAATGACGCCCCAAGACGAGGGCCTCCCGCAATGGGGCCAACATGCCCGGACCGGGGGCGGGCGCCACACAGAAAAGGCCCCGGTGCGCCACTCGTGACGCCACGAGTTGGGCGATCAGCCCACCCATTGAAAATCCTCCGATCAATGGTCGGTTGAGGTTACCTGCAAGCTGGGCAACATCATCGGCGTAGTCACGCAGGCTGACCCCGGCCACCAACTCGGCCTGGTTCCCGACGGTTGCGTCGTGGTGGCGCAGCGTCGGGACATGAACGTTCCAGCCGCACTGCTGGAAGTTGTCACGTAGGACAGCCAACTGTTCCCCGGTTGACCCGCTGCCGTGAATGAGAATCATGTCTAAGCTGTCCACCCGGATCGCCTCCCCTGGCACTTCTTCCTCATGGATTCTGACAGCCGAGCCCCATCGAATTTTCCGAAATGGCTTGTGTGACCGGCGTCCAGCGCCACGACAGCGCCGTGATGGACCGCCATGTCCTGCTCGACGACGCCCTAACCGCAGCCCCGCCAGCTCGCCGCCGCACTCATGCCGCGGCCGACGAGGCCGAGCGACATCGCGCCCACGTGGTCACGCCGCCCACCGCCGGTTCCAGTGGTCGTTGTGGTGGCCTGGCCAAAGTTCAGTAGTCGACTACTGATTGCGACTCACCGGTAGCCCGCGAGGATCGTTGCTGCGGGACAGAAAAGGAGGCTCACTCATTCATGCCGAGACTTCAATCGCCCCGAAGGACGCCATGCATGGCGTGACAGTGAAAGGAAAGCTCCGATGAAGAAAACAGTGTTGGGAGCCGTAACGCTATGCGCTGGCGCTCCCCTCCTGGCGGTCGGCGTCGGGACAGCAACCGCATGGGCGGACACGAGCACCGCCCAGCAAACCACCAATGGTGACCTGTCGATCTCGGTGAGCGGAATCAAGGTGGTGCAGACCGGCGGCAGTACCGCAGAATCAGGGTTCCTCGGCCTGGCCATTGCGTCCAACGGCAGCCAGGCCGGCGCGTTCGGGCCCGGAAGTGTAGCCATCGCCAGCAACGGCAGCTTCGCTGGGACCTTCGGATTACTGGACACGGCGATCGCCGACAACAACAGCAACGCAGGCACCCTTCCGTTCGGTATTGGAAATACCAGCATCGCGCGAGACGGCAGCACCGCTGGCACTGTCGGGTTCTTCAACCGAGTGACTGCAACCAATAACAGTTCCGCCGTGGCGCGAGGAGCGTTCAACAACGTCACCGCAGACGGCGGCAGTACCACTGACATAAGCGGCAACGCCAACAGCGTCACGCTGCGCTGCGGAGGTTCGCTGACTGACCCGAGCGATTCATCGCCGGAGATTGTTTTAAGTGCCCAGAGCAACCGAATCGTCACGAGGGCGCCCTGCGAAACAGGATGAGCGGGTACAAACCCATATTCGCTGCACGCGATGTGTTCCCTTTTAGGTTTGTGATCATGCTGAGCGGCCTCGTACAGACCACAGATAGGTGCTGGATGACCAGGCCGCCGAGCCGATGCCCGAACGGACACGAGCTAGGACGCAATCATCTCCTCGTCGGCCATGTCGCATGCCTGGGACACGGCGGCGGAGGACACACCAGTGCGGTCGCGGTCCCACCGTAACCAGCCGATGGCCTCGGTGTTAATGTGCCGCGGCCTCAGCGGGCGTCGGACGGGCGATTTCCGACGTGGTTCTACTTTGATTCCCACCCGCCTTACCGGTTACAGCCTTGTTCTCGTTACTTGTGGTGGACGTCGCCGTGGTGTGAGTGGTCGGCGCGGTGGTGGATTGCTTGGCTGCGCTGGCATTGTCGAGGCCCCGCTGCGCGGCTGGCGGAGTGATCGTCCTCACCGCGCCCAACACGTTGGTGGGATCAGCAGGTGTTGTCGTGGTTGCGGTGTCGGCGACGACCCGGCCCTTGCCGTTGGCGTTCTCCGGAGCGGTGGACGATGGCGCAATCTCGGTTTGTGCGGGCGGCGCTGGCCTTAGAGGCACCGTGGTGTTCTGGAGCATCACCGTCGGGTCGGAGATAATCGAAGCAGACAACGTGGGATCGATGGAAGGTGTGGTCACCGCCCGCGCCGGGGGCGGTTTCACAGGCACAGTGGTGTTCTGGGGCGCCACCGTCGGGTCGGAGATGACCGGAGCAGAAAATGCGGAAGCGGCGGTAGGAGTGATCGCTGCAGGTGCTGGCTGGGCGGTTGTGGGGAAGGGCACGGGGCGGTTGTAGGCGTGGTCCACCTGGGCTTTTAGCTGCGTGTTGAGTGAATTGGCCAGCGCGGTTAGCCCCAGCCCCCGCAGCCCCTCCAGCAGCGGGAGGTTCTCCGTCGGCACAAGAACGTAAGTGGTGTTGCCCACCGTCCAAACAGCGTTGGCGGGATCATTCATGTCGACGGTCGAGTAGGTGTCGTGCATGAACCACCATCCGGCCCAAGCATTAACGACGGCCAGCAGATAGTAGGGACTTGACGGGTTGTTGGGGTAGTCGGCGGTACCTTCGTACTCACGGGCGATGTCGATCACCTGGTATTGGCTTTGCGGCCACGCCTCGGCAGTGGGATTGCCAGCCCCCCCGGCGGTCTCTACCAGGTTGCCGCCATAGGCCCGGGTCGGATTTCCGATCAGCACAAAGGTCAGGTCGCCCGGGTCGGGCGCGGTCGGATCGCCAGCGTGTTGTTTCACCCACTGCTCGGCCACCTCAGCGCCTTCGCTGTAGCCAAACACGATCGTCGTGGGCACCGTCGGGTCCGATGTTGAATCGATGATGGCGTCGTTAAGGTCGCTTACGCCCTGCGGGATATTGGTGAACGGCGGGTAGTGGATCTCGGTGCAGGTCCTCGGACTCTGGCATAGGGATCCTTGAAGCTGCGTTGCCATCATCCCCCATGTCGGGCTGACCGTCCAAACCGTGGCTGGACTGGGCGTCGGCGGCACCGTCACTGCCGCTACGGTCGGTACTGCTATATGGGGCAGCAAAGCCGCGATCACGGGTATATGCGGGTCTGGGTCGCCATACGCCGGTGCGGCGAGCGTCAAGCAAGTAGCTGCAGCCGCGATGACTGCGGCTCGCGTTTCCCTCATCATTGTGCCCCCTTACTGGTGGCACTACCTACCAGCCAGGCGGGGGTAGAAGTGCTCCAGGCGGAAAATGATAGCTGGCAAACCCAGGCATTGTGGTTGATTCCGCAAACAAGTACCACGTTGGCCACCGCTGAACACTCACTGCACATGCCTCGAGGGGCCAGCGAGTGTGCGTATCTCCGCTAGACGAGGCTGACCGGAGTCGGCTTCAAGTGAAGTTCTCCAATCGGCCCGCCACCCGCTCTCCTGGTGGCGGGCCGATTGCTGCGGGATGGTTGACTAGCGCCCCAAGCTTTCACGACGCCACTGGTGAGCGCCGTTACGGGGATCGCGCCCAGCGAGGCGCAGAACGGATTGTCGACGGCGTCGTCTCATCTGCCGTGACAACTGGACCGACGTCCTCACGCACTTAGCCAAATAACAAAGGCTCCCTCATCCATTCCGGGTGAGGGAGCGGCACTCCGAAGGCGCACAAGCAGCGCACCGTGCCAATGCCCAAATTCCTGCGCGCTTGCCTGGCGCGTCAAGGCGAGGGCCGGGGCCGCGACGACCTACTCTTCGGCGACGGCGGCGGGCACCTGAAGCGCTCGCACTCGACGTCGGGATGGTTCATAAAGGCCGTCGCTGAATCCGGCGTTCCGCACGTCACGCCGCACGACCTCCGGCACACCTCAGCCAGCCTCGCGGTGTCAGCCGGGGCGAACGTCAAAGCAGTTCAAAAGGTGCTCGGTCACGCATCGGCGGCGATGACGTTGGACGTCTACGCCGACCTCTTCGACGACGATCTGGAAGCTGTCGCGGCCTCCTTGCACAATGCTCGCCCTCGGGAAAGTGTGGGCAAAATGTGGGCACGGGGGGTGAGCCTACTGACCGCTAACCGCTGACCGGTAACTCGTCCGGCGAGTCGAGCCTCCAATAAGGGCATTGACCTGCGAGTCTAGAAGTCCCAGTCTTCGTCTTCGGTGTTGACGGCCTTACCGATCACGTACGACGAACCCGAACCCGAGAAGAAGTCGTGGTTCTCGTCGGCATTCGGTGACAGTGCCGACAGGATCGCCGGGTTCACATCGGTCTCGTCGCGCGGGAACAACGCCTCGTAGCCGAGGTTCATCAGCGCCTTGTTCGCGTTGTAGCGCAAGAACTTCTTGACGTCCTCGCTCAGCCCGACTTCGTCGTAAAGGTCTTGGGTGTATTCGACCTCGTTGTCGTAGAGCTCGAACAGCAGCTCGTAGGTGTAGTCCTTGAGCTCTTGCCTCCTGGCCTCATCCTCAAGCGCCAGCCCCTTCTGGTACTTGTAGCCGATGTAGTAGCCGTGCACGGCCTCGTCGCGAATGATCAGCCGGATCATGTCGGCGGTGTTGGTCAGCTTGGCTCGGCTGGACCAGTACATCGGTAGGTAGAAGCCCGAGTAGAACAGGAAGCTCTCCAGCAGCGTCGAGGCCACCTTGCGCTTCAGCGGCTCGTCGCCCTTGTAGTACTGCATGACGATCTCGGCCTTGCGCTGAAGGTTCGGGTTCTCCTCCGACCAGCGGAACGCATCGTCGATCTCCGCGGTGGAGCACAGCGTAGAGAAGATGTTGCTGTAGCTGCGCGCGTGCACCGACTCCATGAACGCGATGTTGGTGTAGACGGCTTCCTCGTGCGGGGTCAGCGCATCGGGGATCAGGCTGACCGCGCCGACAGTGCCCTGGATGGTGTCCAGCAGCGTCAGGCCGGTGAAGACGCGCATGGTCATCTGCTTCTCGTGGGCGGTCAGCGTGTTCCAGGACGGGATGTCGTTGGATACCGGCACCTTCTCTGGCAACCAGAAATTACCGGTCAACCGGTCCCACACCTCGGCGTCTTTTTCGTCCTGCAGGCGGTTCCAGTTGATCGCCGACACACGGTCAATCAGCTTCATTCCCTCGGACACCAGAACCCCATTTCGCCGCAGAAGTAGGTTTGCCGAATCGGCTACCCCGACACTACCCCTGGGGTGCGACAACGGTCGGAACCGCGACATCTTGTGTTGGCGTGTCGTGCCCGACGCCAAGGAATACGTACTCCGAAGCGTTCAGCGACCGGGTCGCACGCCAGTACTGCCACGTCATACCGCTCCACAGGGTTCGGTTGACTCCGTGCTCGTCGAGATACCAGCTGCGGCAACCGCCGGTGTTCCATACCGAGTCCGCCAGGTCGCGCTGCAGTTCGTCGTTGTACCGCTGCTGGGCGGCAGCGCTTGGCGCCAGCGCCTGCGCCCCGTACTTGTCGACCGCGGCGATCGCCTTTGCCACGTAGCGGATCTGCGATTCGATCATGATGACCACCGACGTGTGCCCCAGTGCGGTGTTGGGCCCGAGCAGAAAGAACAGGTTCGGCATGCCTGCGACCGCGATGCCACGGTGTGCCGCCAGCCCGTCGCGATTCCAGCGATCGACGAGGTCTTCACCCTCTGCGCCCTTGATGTCGAAGTAGGTGTAGGAGTCGATGACGTGGAACCCGGTGGCCCAAACGATCACGTCGACGGCATGTTCGGTGCCGTCGGCAGTGACGATGCCGGTCGGGGTGATACGCGTGATCCGGTCGGTGATCAGCTTCGTCTTCGGGTCGGCGACGGCCTGATAGTAGTTGGGCGAGTACAGGATTCGCTTGCAGCCGGCGCGATATGTCGGCGTCAGGCGGCGGCGCAGGTCCTTGTCGGCGACGTGGTGGCGGATATTCCACTTGCCCACCGCTTCGACCGCACGCAGAAGGCCAGGCTGTTTCGTCATCGCGTACCCGAGTCCCTCGAGGAACCAGTAGATGCCGGTCCGCACCCCCAGACGCAACCCCGGAACGTAGGTGAATGCAGTCTTCACCCAGTCCGGGAACGGCTCGTTCGGCCGGGGCACGACCCAGGGCGGCGTCCGTTGGTAGAGCTGAAGTTCCGCGACTTCGCCGATGATGCCCGGCACGATCTGGATGGCGCTCGCGCCGGTGCCGATCACCGCCACACGCTTGCCGGCGAGGTCGACATCGTGGTCCCACTGCGCGGAATGGAAAGCGGGGCCTTGGAAATCGGCGAGCCCTTCGATGTCAGGAAGGCGCGGAATGTGCAGCGCGCCGGCACCGGAGATGAGGAACTGCGCGATGTACTCCTGCCCGGTGTCGGTGAACACGTGCCATCGGTATTCGGTGTCATCCCAGTGCGCGCGGGCGGCGCGCGAGTTGAACACGATGTAGCGCCGCAGGCCGTACTTGTCGGTGACGCCCTTGAGGTAGTCCCAGATCTCCGGTTGGGGCGAGAACAGCTTGCTCCACGTCGCCTTCGGCTCGAAGGAGAACGAATAGAGGTGGGACGGCACGTCGCAGGCACAGTCCGGATAGGTGTTATCCCGCCAGGTGCCGCCGACTTCGTCGGCCTTCTCCAAGATGACGAAGTCGACGCCCTGCCGCTGCAGTGCGATGGCCATCCCCAGACCGGAGAAGCCCGTGCCGATAATCAGCGCGCGGGTATGGACCGGTTCCTGCTTGGCGGTGCTTTCGGTCAGCTGATCGGCAACGGTCACGGGGACCAAAGTACCCCGTACCCGCGGTATCGCCTAGATCCGAAAGTCCTCCGCCGGCGCACGGCAAGGCCCGCGGAATCTCGTTAAACATCCCGCGGGCCCACCGGGCTAGGCCGTCATCGCCGATGTGCGCCAGGCCGAGACCTCCGGTCCAGCACCCACACCGTGGCCAGCGTGAGGACGACGGCAAACGCGCCGAGCGCAACGAGGCTGGCGCCGGTGCCTCCGTGGAAGGTGTCGCGGTAGGCGGACATGGCCGGCAACGTGGCGGTGTACCGGTCGAGATCCAGGCCACGCCCCAGTGCCTCGAATGCGTGACGGTTGGATAGGCCGAAGCTCATCAGGCGTCCCGCAATGGCCATCTTGTCAACGGGGATGATGGCGCCACCGAACAGAACCTGCGGGAAGCAAAGCATCGGCAGAGCGAGGGCGGCCTGCGCGGCGTTGTGCACGGCGGCCGAGGCGAGCAGGCCGAGGGCCAGTGCCGAGGTCGCCTCGATCACAATCGTTGCGAACAGGAAGGCGTACACGTCCCACCCGACGGCGGGGAGCCGACCTAGCACCCGCAGCACACCAAGAAGCACCGCGCTCACTCCGGCAAGCACCGGAAGCAGCGCTGCGACCTTGGATGCCACGTAGGCGCCCACACTGAGCCCGGCCAGGCGCTCCCGCCGGAAGACGGCCATCTCCCCGACGATCTGGAGCAGGCCGTATGTGAGGCCGAAGAAGAACCCGTCGAATGCGATCCAGAACACGATCTGCGCCGGGCCAACGTCGGCTGCGCCACCCGGGTCGAACGCGCCGCGCTTGAACAGCGTCGCCATCATCACGGTGACGAGCACCGGTGAACCGAGCAAGACCGCCAGGGTCAGCCGATTGCGAAACAGCACATCAACATTGCGACGTGTGAGTAGCCACCACTGTCGGATCATGCTGGTGCGCTTGATGTTTGAACGGGCAGCCGGGATGGGCGGCAAACCCGCACCAGGTTGAGCTTCCGGTTTCCCGAGGCTGTTCGCGAATCGCTGCGCCCAGATCGCAGGGGTGCCCTCGCCAGCCAGCCGGTCGTACACCTCGGCGAGATTTTCCACCCCGAAGTACCGCCGAGCCTCGATGGGGCTGCCGGTGAAGGCGAGGTGGCCGTCGCGAGCCAGGAATACCACCCGGTCACACCGGTCGATGCCTTCCGGTTCATGGGTCGTGAGGACGACTGTGACTCCGCGCTCGCTGAGCCGACGCAACAGGCGCATCACGTCGGCCGCGGTCGACGGATCGAGCCCGGACGTCGGTTCGTCGAGGAAGAACAGGTGCGGCCGGGTCAGTAACTCCACGGCGATACTGGCCCGCTTCCGCTGGCCGCCGGACAGCGCACGGACCGGCACCTCGGCCCGGTCAGCTAGGTCGAGGTCACGCATGGTCTCTTCGACCACCCTGTCCGCCTCAGCCGCCGGTGTGCCCGCGGGCAGCCGTAGCCGCGCCGCGTAGCGCAGCGTGCGGCGCAGGGGCATCTCGAGGTGGATGATGTCGTCCTGAGGCACGTAGCCGATGCGTGATTCGGCGCCGAATCGGGCACCAAGAACGAAGCCGTCGTGCCGAACTTTCCCGGCAGACGGCGGTTGCAGTCCCGCGAGAATCTCGAGCAATGTGGTCTTTCCTGCTCCACTGCCGCCGGCGATGGCAACCAGCTCGCCTGGTTCGATTGACAGCGACAGCTCCTGCAGGATGTGCCGCGCACCGACCTGGCGGCTCACGTTGACTGCATCGACCCGCCCGCCGACCGGAGCCTTAGGTGCCTGATCGGTGGGGAGCGAGCTCTCCTCGATTGTCGTTGGTGCGTAGGTTAATTCGGTCATGACGGACAACCTCCCTGGTCTGTGAACTGGCTTCGTCATGACCTGATCATCGGTCCGCCGCCGGCGTTGCACATGAGGCGTTTGCCTCAATCTCAGCTTCCGCTACGGCGGGAGGATCTCAGAGTCGTTGCGGCTCTTTATGATCCCGCGGCGGTGTCGACCCGGCTGCCCATCAGGCCGCGATCGATTGCCGCGAGACTCGCTTGGGTACGGTTGTTGACACCCAATTTTGCATAGACGCGCTCGACGTGGTTGCGCGCGGTCTTCTCGGCGATGACCAGCTCGGCGGCAATTTCACGGTTCGACCGGCCCTGCGCGACAAGTCGCAAGACCTCGACCTCCCGGGCGGTAAGCCCCGCCGACCAAGATGTCCGCCGCGAAACCCGATGCCCGGCTGCCGCCAACACCGCTTCCACCGAGTCGGCGTCAAGACGTCCGGCGCTCGCCTCTTGGCGCAGCTGGCTCGCGGCAGCGGGTGGATCGAGGGCGGCTCGAAGTGGACGCGGCTCGAGCAGTTGTTGATAAGCCACCGCCGCGGCGAGCAGACGGTCCTGTGCAGTCAATTCCGCGCCGGCGAGTCCTCGGGGAAAGCCCGAACCATCGATCCGCTCCTCGTGTTTGGTAGCGAGGGACACCACCGACTCCAGGCCGCCGACCCTGCTCAGTATCCGTCCGGTGAGATACGGGTACATCCGTACTCGCTCCCACTCAGCGGTACTAAGCGACGCCTTCTTTTCCCAAATCTGGTTGGACACCCCTAGTCTGCCGAGGCCGTGCACGAGGCCCGCACGGTAGAGCCAGGTGATGTCCGCCGCCGGCATCCGCAGGTGCCGGGCCGCGGCGGTCACGAGATCGGCCACGCTACGGGAGTAGCCGGGAGAACACGGACACTTGAGATCAACGAAATCTGCCATAGCCCTGAGTAACTCGTCGAGCTCGTCACCGTCGAGAATGCGGCCACGATCCGGCGCCTGCGCCAAAGCCTCAGCCCAAACATCCATTTCGAGCAGCCCGTCGACGATCGCGGCGGCGTCACGCTCGAACACCTCAGCGACCTCCGGGCTGAATTGCGTGCCTCGACGGGAACGGACAACCTCGAGCGCCCGTCCCAGGCCACCCGTCCGCAGGTGCACCTCGACGACATCGGCCAGGCGAACGATGCGGATTTCGACCGGAATATCCTCCCCACGAACGCCGTTCGGCATCCCGCGGCCATCCCAGCGCTCGAAGATATACGCCAGCGCCTCCCCAACCTGCCGGTCCAGGCCCATCCGATCGGAGAGAACCCCGGCAGAAGTGCAGTGCGACTGGATCAGCTTGCCGACCTGGTTACGTGCGGTGAGCAGAAAAGAGGCCGAGCGGATGCCACGCTCCCATCCTGGTAAGCCACGCCCCACGTGACTGATCATGAGGCGCAGGAACGGTAGCCCGGTCATGTCCACCCCGTAGGTGTCCGCGCGGAAGGCGATGTCGTCGCCAAACAGCGCCGAAAGCTCATGGGAGTCGGCGTGACAACCGATCCAACCGACCAGGTTGGCGTAGTAGACCGTCGCCCGCTGTTGGTCGTCGAGGCCCATACGCTCTGCGATGCGCGTCGCGATCAATGACGACCGAAGCATGTGCTCCATCGGCTGCCCCAGACCGAGGTCGATCGCCAACGATATTGCCGCCAGTAACTCGGCTCTGCGCAGGCCTTTTTTCGAGCCGTGCAGCGTCCGGGTCGGGTGCACGACCTTATTCTGCACCTGAACGTGAGCATATTGACGCAAACGATAAGGTGCAGGCCCCGTTACATGCGCCCGAGGCAGGCGCGCATGTCGTCGGACATTCAACGCCGCGGCGGCCCCGCGGTCGGATGTCACCGCTCGGTCCTGGGGCCGATATCCATCGTGTAGCACACCGCGGTTCCGTCCAGGACGACAGTTCCGTCGTCACGGGTGACGGTCGTCCGCAGTTCCGTGATCGGTTTGTCGGTGCGCGCCGAGATGACTTCGACGCGGCCCGTGATGGTGTCACCGCAGCGCACCGGCGCCTTGAACGCCCAGTTGACATTCAGGAACACCGTGCCCGGACCCGGCAACTCTTCCGCCACAACGGCATTCAGGATTGCGCTGGTGACCCCGCCTTGGACGACGATTTCCCCGAAACGGGACGCCTTGGCTGCGTCTTCGTCATAGTGCAAAGGGTTGCGGTCACCGCTGATCTCTGTGAATAGGGCGATGTCGTTGTCACCGACAGTGCGTGAGAGCTGCGCTGTCTGACCTACGAACGGCGTCGTGTGGGTAGAGCTGGTGGTCATGGTTTTCCTCCTTGAGTAGGTGGTGTTGAGGATCGTCGAGGGCCGACATCGCGACGGCACCGATCAGGGGGCCGGGTGCAAGAAACAGGAACGCGTATTGCCAACCGACGAGGTCTGCGACGACGGGCACGAATTGAATGGTGACGACGGTCAACAGGAAACCGATTGCGGTCTGCGCGGTCAGAGCGGTGCCGACGAACCGGGTGTCCGTTGTCTCGCTGAGAGCGGTGGAGAAGACGCCCGAGTCTGCGATGACGGAAGCACCCCACACCAACAGAAAGACGACGAGAACGAGTGTGGGGGCGGCGAAGAATATCGGCGACGCGATGCAGCAGGTTCCGCTGGTCACCAGGGCTGCCACCGCCGCTGGGGGGCGACCAAAGCGGTCTGATGCCCAGCCGCCCAGAAGGCATCCGACAGCCCCGGCGACTCCGATGGCGACGAACGCGATGAATCCATTCGACGCCGTGACCGCGTCGCCTCGCGCGCCCTGGCCGGCCCTGACGAACATCGGCAGCCACGTCCAGAGGGCGTAGAGCTCCCACATGTGCCCGAAGTAGCCGAGACTGACCAGCCGCGGTCCGCGCTCGGCGAGTAGTGCCAGCGCGTAGCGCGGGTTTGGGGTGCTCGCGCGGGCGCCCAGATGTGGGCCGGGCCGAACCACCGCTGAGGCGAGGACGGCGCCAGTCGCGGTCAGTGCCGCCGCGGCCAGCAGCACTGTTCTCCAGGGCAGTGGTCCGAGGCCACTGATGAGGTGGGGCAGTGCGGAGCCGACGGTAAGTGCGGCGAGCAGGACCCCGAACGTGCGGCCTCGATCGGTGGATGCGGACCATGAAGCCATCAGCTTCATCCCCACCGGATACACGCCGGCGAGGAGCATCCCGGTGAGGAATCTCAGCGGGACTGCCGCACCGAGACCGGTGGCAAAGAAGGCCAGTGCCGCTGTGCAGGCCGCTGCGCCAAGGGCGCTTGCAGCGAGCAGGTTCTGCGGTGTGGTGCGGTCGGCGAGGTTGAAAACTGTCGAGGTGATCGCCCCGGCAACGAATCCGAGTTGCACCGACGCGGTCAGCCAGACCGCCGCCGTCGCTCCGATACCCCATTCTGATCGCAGCGTGGGCACGACTGCGGTGGCCGAGAACCAGACACTCAGGCCGAACACCTCCACAAGCGCGATGAGTGCGCGTTGCTGGTTGGTCCGTGACAGCATCATTGCCCAATTCCATTCAGGCGGCGGACATCTCGTCGAGCACGAGCAGCGCGTCGACTTCTGAGCGCATGGCCTGGTTCAGCTCGCGAAGGCGCCCGCGCAGCTCTTCCATATCCCAGCTGTAGCTCGCAATGCGCTCGGTGATGTCGAACAGCGGCACAGATAGTCGGTCTCGGGTGCGCTCGTAGTCGTGGAGGGTGTTGAGCTGTGCGCGCCCGCCACGGGGTGCGTCGAGGACCGCGCGGGCGAGCAGTTCCGCGTCGCGCAAGGCGTCGGTGATGCCGTGTGCGGTGATCGGGTCCTTGAAATATGCTGCGTCGCCGACCAACGCCCAACCTGGGCCTGCGGAGCCGCGAATCCAGCCGGGCTGGCCGGGAAAGCCGCGCAGCGTGCCGACGGGTGGTGCATCGCCGATCGCCCGAGCCACCTCGGGGGCGGCCTCGGTCAGCAGCGACCAGAAGGCGGCGTCGAGGCTGGCGGATCGCCGTTGGGCGAACTCGGCGCTCGCAGTGCCCACCCAAACGCACGCCAACCCGTCGCTCGTCGGCACCACGCCTGCGGTGACTCCCGGTCGGTAAGCCCAGTGATAGCGGTCGCGCGGGAGGCCTGGGAAGTAGCGGTAGAGGATCGCGCTGGACGCTGTGCCGCGGCGGCGGAATGGCGCGTCGACGCCCTTCGCGATCGTTGAGTTTCGCCCGTCGGCCCCGATGGTCAGCGGCGCGATGGCGCGAAAACGAGTTCCGGTCCCGCGCTCGATGCCCTCGATGCCGCGCACTCTGCCGCCGTCGGTGAGCAGGCGCGTCACCCGCGCCGACGTGCAAACCTCGACGCCTGCCGCGTGGGCGGCCTCGAGCAGCAGCGCGTCGAGGACAGTTCTGCGCGGGGCGTACAGCGCGGATATGCCACCGCTCGGGCGGATGTCGACGGTCTCGATGTCGTCGCCGTACGCGAACTCGGTCGAAACGATGGCGGGGGTGCCGGCGTCGACGACCCTGTCGAGCAGACCCCAGCGGTGCAGCTGCAGCACGCCGCCGCGCATCAGCGCATGGGTGGACAAGGTGTCGGTGCCCGGCCGGGACGCCTCAATGACGAGCACACGCATGCCGCCGCGGGCCAGGAGCATCGCGGTGGCCGCACCGGAACACCGGCCGCCGACGACGATCGCGTCGTAGTGGTGATCCATGAGATGCTCCTCAGTTCGCGTCGAGGTAGTGGGCAAGGTGTCCGCTCAGGTCTGCCGCGTCTGCGGCCGCGCCGTCAATCAAGGTCGACTTCCGGCGGCGCAGAAATGGCATCCCCATCAGGTACAGGCCGGGGCTGGCGGTAATGCCGCCGTCGTGGCGGACATGGCCCTTTCTGTCGAACACTCCGACGTCGAGCCAGGACAGGTCCGGGCGAAACCCGGTCGCCCAGAGGATCGTTCGGATGGCACCCGAGCTCAGGTCGAGTGTCAGTGGCGCGTGGGTGGGAACGGCGGTCGCTGCGAACCGTCGCGGCGGACCATCAGTGTCGAAGCCCGTCGCGGTCGCCCATCCGTCGATGGTGTCGAGCAGCCTTTCGAGCTTGAGGTCGGCAAGCGCGACCATGTTCGGCAACGAGCCAGAGAATTGCGCGATCCCGTCTCTAATGCCCACCAACCGTCCGACCAGCTGCACGCCGAGCTGACTCAGCGAATTCAAGTCGACTGTGGCTTTGTCGGGTGAACCGATGAGTTGCATCGACGGCAGGTTGCGCGCTCGGATTAGGTCGGGAATCTCGTCGTAGCGCTCGTCCAGCAGTCCCGCCGCATCCATCCACCACAAGATGTCCTTGCCTCGATAGGTGCGCGGCATTCGGACGTGTTCCCCGACGGCGAGCGTGACGTGCCGACCGGAGCGGTGCACCTCCGCGGCAATCTGGATCCCGCTTGCCGAGGCGCCGACGACGAGAACCCCGCCGTCGGGCAGCTGGCTCGGATTGCGGTAGTCCACGGGGGTCAGGGTGGTGATGCCGACGGGCACGCTGCCCTGTAGCGCAGGCACATTGGGAACGGTGCTTGCGCCAGGGGCGAGCACGACCGACCGCGCGTGCCACAACTCCTGGTCGGTCTGGACGAGGTAGCCTCGCTCGTCCTGCGCCACCGATGTCACAGTGGTGTTGGCTCGCACGGGCGCAGCCGATTCCTTCGCGTAGTTCGCGATCAGCTCCACGACGTCGGGTGCCGCAAGGTACCCGTCGGGGTCGTCGCCTTGGTACGCATAACCCGGCAGCCGGGTCATCCAGTTCGGGGTGAGCAATCGCAGCGAGTCCCACCGCTGTGTGCGCCAGGAGTGCGCCACCTCACCGCGTTCCAGTACGACGTGGTCGATCGAACGGTCGGCGAGGCAGCGACTCATGGCCAGTCCGCAGTGCCCGGCACCCACCACGATGGTGGTTGTCTTCAGCATGGTGGGCCTCCTGTTGAAACGTCGCCCGGTCAGGACAGTTCGACGGTGACGTGGGTGGGGTTGGTCAGAATGTCGTAGACGGCCGAGCGTTTCTGTGATTGCGCGACAAGGGCTTTCACTTGGTCGGGAGTAGCGTCGGCGTCGATCTTGTAGCTCACCCTGACGCCGCTGAAGCCGTTGCGGATGTGGGGATCAGCACCAAGAATTCCGTGGATGTCGTGGTCGGCCTCGATGGTTGCCTTCACCGAACGCAACTGAATCCCGCGCTGCTGCGCGATCGATGCGATGCCGGCGGTAAGGCAGCCGCCCAGGGCGACCAACACGTACTCGACCGGGGTGATGCCATTGTCCTGTGCGGCGAACGCGAGCGGATGGTCGACGTCATAGGTAAACGTCGTCTTGTGCTGTTGCTCCTCGCCGAACCCGTAGAAGGGGTCCACGCTCGAGCGACTATGGGTGCCGCCCACCCAGGAAACCGTTGTCCGCCATCGGAACTGGGCGATCTCGGGTGTGTCGGCCAAGGCCTCACGGGCACCGAGCAGCGCTTCTACGTTGACGCCGTTGTCGACAGCGGTATGCGTTGTGGTCATGAACTTCTCCAATCTTGGTGATCGGTTCCATCCGGGAAACCGGTCAGATTTCTGTCACGCCGCAATGTTCGGCCCCGGAGCTGGGACCGCACATGGGGCACATGCCTCAAATTCGGGCCTTATCGCCGGCTTGGGCAGCCGCCACGTCTTCGGGCCGGATGAAGTTGAGGCGGATGCCTCATGCACCGAAATAGATGTCGGTCAACCATTTCCACATGGTCACCGTCAACATTCCACGCGATACCGCCCCGGCGATCGACCGTGATCCCTGGGAAAAGGTGCTAACGGACGGTCATGCGTCGTTGGTGAGGGCGCGACGCCTATTTCGCTATCTGCCCTCCGCGCCGCGCTGCAAGGTGTGCAACAACCCGTTTGGCGGCCCCGCCGGACGCGTGCTCGCCGCTGCCGGCTTCAGCCCCTCGCGCAAAAATCCCAACCTGTGCAGTCGGTGTTGTGATGCGCTGCCCCCAGGCGGCGCTGAGGTTGACGTCGCGGTCCTGTTCGCCGATGTTCGGGGCTCGACAGCGCTGGGCCAGCGCGGCGCCGCGTCAGACTTCGCCTCGTTGCTCAACCGGTTCTACGTCACGGCGACGCAGACCCTTCTTCGCCATGACGCGGTGATCGACAAACTCATCGGCGATGAAGTCATGGCTTTCTTTGTCCGTGGCATCAGCGGCCCCCAGTACCGACGCCGCGCCGTCCAAGCAGGAATGGATTTACTCAAAGCGGTCGGTTACGGCACCAACGCGGGCCCTTCGCTCGAGGTGGGCGTGGCGGTCAATGCGGGCGTCGCCTACGTGGGCAACGTCGGGGGCTCGGTCGTCGACTTCACCGCACTTGGTGATCCGGTGAACATCTCGGCGCGGATGCAACAACACGCTGCGGGCGGGGAGTTGCTCGTCGCTGCGGGCGTGTCCGATGACCTCATGACGAAAATGCCGCGGCGCGTGCTGAACCTGCGGGGGCACGCGGAGCCGATCGACGCGTTCGTCGTGGGGGCCTGAGGCTACTCAGGCGACGTGTTCGCGGCGGCGCACGCCCTCATGCAGCGGCAGGTCAGGATCGATCTTGATGCCGAGCAGTTCACAGGTGCCATTGATGGAGCCGACCATGATCGTCGTCAGGTGCGCGACGAACTCGTCGGGCGGCATCCGGCGTGGGCTGTCCGGCTCGGTGCCCAACCACCAGTCGGTGGCCGAGGCGATAGACCCGAACGCGGAGTAGGCGGCGAGTTCGAGCGCCGCGGCGTCGAGCTCCATGTCCCGCAGCTCGTTGTCGAACATGTTGGCCATCGCCAACGTGATCTCGCGGCCTTCGTTGAGCGCGCGCATCGTCGACTCGCTCTGCTCGGCGAAGCGGCCCTGGATCAGGAAGCGCAGGACGTTCGGGTGCTCGTCGACCAGCCGGACATACTGCTCGACACTGCGGCGGATCACCTCGCGCGCCGGGTCGCTGGACAGATTGATGGACGGGAAGATCGCCGCCCACAACATGTCCCGCAGCCGCTCGCCGACCGCCTGGAACAGGTCTGACTTGTCGGTGAAATGCCGGTAAATCTTCGGCTTCGCGGTGCCGGCCTCTTCGGCGATCTCACGCAGGCTCAATTCCGGTCCGAGCTGGTCGATCGCCCTGAACGCGGCGTCGACGATCTCCGACCGCACCTTCTTGCGATGCTCGCGCCAGCGCTCGCTGCGGGCGTCCACTTTGACACCCGGCTCGCTGCTGGAACGTGACCTCGACCCTCGTCGCACCCGATTACTGTACCGCCCGGACGTCGCTGACCTGCTCAGACCGCCTCGCAACACGGAGTTTTGCGGCGCTGGCCAGGCGAATTTGCTTGCCAGGAACCGACCCGTCACCCTGGGTAATATTCGTGCGACATCCCATGAACGAGAGAGACGTATGACGCAGCGATACGACCTGGTCATCGCGGGTGGCGGGCCATCGGGCTCGGCCGCCGCGTGGCAGGCCGCGCAAACCGGCGCCAAGGTTGTGGTCCTGGACAAGGCCGAGTTCCCGCGGGACAAGCCGTGCGGCGACGGCCTGACCGCGCGCGCCACCAGCTATCTGCAGAAGATGGGTTTGGCCAGCGAGGTCGCCCAGTTTCACCGCGTCAACCGGGTCACGGTGTTCAGCCCGAGCCAGTGGGAGCTGTCGTTCCCCAAGCGGCCCGGCATGCCCGACCACGGCCACACCGTCAGCCGCACCGAGCTGGACACGCTGTTGCTCAAGCACGCGGAGTCGGCGGGGGCCGAGGTGCGGCAATCGGCCGAGGTGACCGCGCCGATCATCGAGAACGGTCGAGTCGTGGGTGTGACGCTGAAGAGCGGCGAGAAGGTGTACGGCGACGCGGTGATCGCCGCCGATGGCGCGTACTCCCCCATCAAGCGGGCGCTGAAGATCGATTCGGAGTACAACGGCTACTCGGCGATCGCGATCCGCTCGGAGATGCACGCCAACCGGCCGGATTCCGACAGCCTCGACATCTATTTGAAGCTGGAGTTCCAGGGCGACCAGCTCCCGGGCTACGGCTGGGTGTTCCCGATGGGCGGCGGGCGGTTCAACATCGGCCTGGGCTACGTGAACAGCTACAAGAACTGGCAGTCGATCAACGCGACGCAGTTCTTGGGCGAGTTCCTGCGAACGCTGCCGCGTGATTGGGAGCTGCCACCGATCGAAGAGCTGAAGAAGAACAAGAGCGTGCGGGCGTGGCGGCTGCCGATGGGCTTCACCGCGTGGCCGCCGTGGCGACCGGGCGTGCTGTTCACGGGCGACTCGTTGGGGGCGGGCAAGCCGGCGTCGGGCGCGGGTATCTCCAAGGCACTCGAATCCGGTTTGGCCGCAGGCGAATGCGCGATCGCGGCACTGCAGAACGGCGGTCCCGACGACTTCACCAACTACGCGCAGAGGATGGAAGCGGCGTGGGGCAAGGAGTACCGGCGCGGCCGCTACTTCCACAAGCTGCTCGGCCAGCCGCGGCTCGCGAATGCAGGTATCAAGCTGATCGACAACGCTGCGTTCCGCGACCGGATGCTGAAAGCGTTGTACAAGAAGGCGCAAGGTCCGCAGCACACCTACAAGTAGGATTCCCGCTCACCGGCGTAAACAGGTGGGCCCACGGCGTAGTTTGACGTCACATGGCCACGCAACCCCGGGGGGTCGCCATGGAAGTCAAAGGCGCCGACGGCACTCCGCTGACCTATGACGTGAGCGGCGACGGCGAACCGCTCGTGCTGATTCACGGCTCATGGGGCGAACGCCAGACGTGGGGGCTCGTAATCCCCGCGTTGGCGGAGTCCTTCCGTGTGATCAGTTATGACCGGCGCGGCCACGGCGAAAGCAGCGCGTCGCCCGATATCGGAACGGTGCATGACGACGTCGCCGACGTCGTTGCGGTGATCGACGAGTTGGCAGACGGTCGCGCGCATCTCGTTGGCAACTCCTACGGGGCATGTATAGCCCTGCGAATGGCGGCCGCCCACCCAGAACGCCTCGCGAGGATGGTCTGCCACGAGCCCCCTATGTTGGGAGTGCTCGAAGCAGACGACGATGGCAAGCCGATCGCCGACGAGGAGCGAAGAAAGCTTGGCGAAGTGCGGCAGCGTCTCGAGCGAGGGGACTACGCCGACGCTGCGGAGTACTTCGTCGAACGAGTGGCTTTCGGACCTGGGGCGTGGTCGGAGCTTCCGCCGCCTCTGCAGCAGATGTTCGTCAAGCACGCACCGACGTTCCTCGGTGAGCTGCGCGACGGCGACGCGCTTGGCGCCGATCTGGAATCTTTGCGACAACTCAAGACCCCTATCCTCCTCACGCACAGCCCGGACAGCCCGGCGTTCTTCGCGCCGATCGTCGAACGGCTCGCGATCCTGCTTCCTAACGCCCGAAGGAGGCTGCTGTCTGATATCGGGCATGTGCCACATATGACGCATCCGGACGAGTACGCGCCGGTGGTGCTGGACTTTCTGCTCGAGCAGCACGGATGATGTCCGCCGCACGAAGCGGCCCCTAAGCCCCTATCGGTGGCAGCGCCGGCAACCCGCAAGCGAATGACCGAGAGGCGGGAGTCCACCCCGTTTTGGCGTTGACCGCTTCGCATCAGGCTTAGCGGCATGAACATCAAAGGACTTCTGGCCACCGCCGCGATGACGGCCGGCCTGGCCATCGGACTCGCCGCGAACGCGAATGCGGCGCCCGTCAGCGACGATTTCTGGGAGTGCGCAGCGGATCATCCGGACGACATCGGCGTCTGCTGCGTCTTCTACGGAGGCGACTACGACGAGCGGACCGGCGAGTGCTGGATAGACCACGAAGCGAAGCTAGAGGAGGCCAACCCCGGCCCCAGCGTTCCGCCGAAGCA
>DASRJA010000300.1:0-2670 GCA_035649695.1 Mycobacterium sp.
TGCGTCTGCTCGCGGGGAAACGTTCGTCATATCGGCAGCGTCACGCCGCTGACGAACACGTCGCGCACCCAGGACACGAAGTCGTTCCACAGCCCGGTCACCAGCGCGGCGCCCACGAGGATCAGCAGCACGCCACCGAAGATCTGGATGTCGCGGGTGTGCCGCCGCAGCCAGCCAAGGCCCTGCACCGCGCGCGCTGAGCCAAAGGCCAGCAACACGAACGGAATTCCCAACCCCAGGCAGTACGCGACGACCAGCGCGACACCGCGGGCCACCGTCGCGCCGTCGGTCGCCGACGCCACCGCGATCACCCCGGTCAGCGTCGGGCCCAGGCACGGTGTCCAGCCCAGTCCGAAGACCGCGCCCAGCAGCGGTGCACCACCGAGAGTCGAGATCTGCCGCGGCGTGAAGCGGGCCTCGCGCTGCAGCGCCGGGATGAAGCCGACGAACACCAACCCCATCAGGATCGTGATCACGCCCCCGATGCGTTGCAGTAGAAGCTGATTGGCGATCAGCGTCGTCGTCATGCCGAGGACCGCAACGGTGCCGAGCACGAAGACGGCCGTGAAGCCCGCGACGAACAACAGCGCCGCGCCGGCAACTCGCAGCCGCGCGGTGCGCACCGCAACATGTCCCGGCTGTTCTTCCACACCGACGACCGCCGCGAGGTAGGAGAGATAGCCCGGCACCAGTGGCACCACACACGGCGAGGCGAACGAAACCAGTCCGGCCAGCACGGATACGCCGATCGCGAGCAGTACCGGTCCGGCGGCGGCGATCTCGGCGAACCCCGTCATGTCTTCGGCTCCGGCTCGGCCGCAAGCCTTTCCACGACCGGCTGCAGATCCTCGGCGAGCAGTTCACGAAGGAACACCGCGGCGACCCGGTGCTGGCGGTCGAGCACCACGGTGGACGGGATGACGGTGGTGGGGTACTTGCCGCCGAACGCGATCATGGTGCGCATCGGCGGGTCGTAGATCGACGGAAACGTGACCCTGCGGTCGACGATGAAATCTTTCGCGGCGTCGCGGTTGTTGTCGCGGACGTCGATGCCAAGAAATGCGACGCCCTGCTTACGTGTGGCGTCGTACACCTTCTGCAGCTGAGTGATCTCGGTGCGACACGGTCCGCACCATTGCCCCCACACATTGATCACCACGACCTTGCCGGCGAAATCGTCGAGCGAAATCGTCTTGGCGGGGTCCATCAGCTCCGGGCCGGTCAACTGGCCTGGGCGGCCACGACTTTCGGGTGGATCATAAAAGATGTCGGTCTTACCGCCGGGTGCCACGAACTCGAAGGTGCCGCCCTGCGCGACGGCGTCGTCACCGGTGGAGCAACCAGCGAGCGCGACGATCGCCGCGCTTGCCAGGGCCACCAGCCGCTTCACTGCCCGGCCAGCTCCGAGTATCCCCAGCCGACATAGGAGTCGCCATGGAAGTAGAAGGACGTCAGCGAGGCTAGGTTGCACATGCGTCTGGTCGGGAAGTGATGCAGACTGGCACCCGTCATCGCCCGTCGGAGCGTTTCGACCGGCAGCTGATGGCTGACGCACAACGCCTCATGACCCGCCGCCTTGATCCGCGCCCGGTGCAATGCCGCCGTCATCCGCGCCGCGATCTCCTTATATGGTTCGCCCCACGACGGAGTCCGTGGATTCCGCAGATACCACCAGTTGCGCGGGTCGCGCAGCGCCCCGTCGCCGGGCGAGACACGTTGACCCTGAAAGATGTTCATCGACTCGATCAGGTCTTCGTCGGTGTCGATCGGGAGACCGAGTCGCGTCGCGAGCGGCTCCGCGGTCTCCTGTGCGCGCTCCAGCGGCGAGGCGACCACATAGACGACGTCGCGCTGCGCCAGCCAGTCGGCTACTGCCTGCGCTTGCGCGCGGCCACGCTCGGACAGGTGGTAATCGGGCAGTCGGCCGTACAAGATCTTGTCCGGGTTGTGCACTTCGCCGTGCCGCATCACATGCACGATCGTCTTCTCGGTCATGCCGGCTTCTTCGCCTCCGCGGCGGCGCGCGCGGCGCCAGGTAGGGCGTCGGCGATCCGTTCGAAGGCCTCATCGTCCAGAACGGTTGAGACGAACCAGGTTTCGAACGCACTCGGCGGGGGGTAGACCCCGGCGTCGAGCAGCGCGTGGAAGAAGGATGGGAAGCGCCACGTCTCGCTCGCGCGGGCGGCCGCGAAATCGTGCACCGGCTCGTCGGTAAAGAACACGCTGAGCATGTTGCCGGCGCGCTGAACCTGATGTGCCACACCGGCTTCCGTCAACGCCGTGACGAGGAGCGCAGCCAGCCGGTTGGCGTTCGCGTCAAGCGCGGCGTATGCGGTGTCGTCGGCAGTCCGCAGCGTCGCCAGTCCGGCGGCCATGGCGACCGGGTTCCCAGACAGAGTGCCCGCCTGATACACCGGGCCTAGCGGCGCGAGGCGCTCCATCACCTCGGCGCGGCCGCCGAACGCGGCTGCGGGCAGCCCGCCGCTCATCACCTTGCCGAAGGTGAACAGGTCGGCGTCGACGGGATCGATGCCGTACCAACCGGATCGGCTGACCCGGAAGCCGGTCATCACTTCGTCGAGGATCAGCAGTGCGCCGTGCTCGGCGGTGATCCTGCGCAGCGCGGCGTTGTAACCGGGAAGCGGCGGCACGGTGCCCATGTTGCCCGGG
>DASRJA010000301.1:0-5095 GCA_035649695.1 Mycobacterium sp.
TTCGTCGGGCGGCTCGGGCGGCGGCGGTGCAGCCTCGGTTGACACCGTCACTGTCGCGCCCAGCACGGTCACCAACACCGAGACGGATATTGCGACGACGGTCCAGACCTCGGTTCAGACGTCGGTCGCGACGGCCACCGAGACCGTCACCGCCACGCCGACCTATCAACCGCGCGACCAGTTCCCCCGCAACGACAACCGGTCTCAGTTCGGGTCTCAGCAAGGTCACTGATGCGCGGCGGATTAGACTGGATCGCGCGCGGGTACCAGGTAGTGCTGGCTAGCAGCCGGCTGGTGCCCAGCAGCGGAGGTTTCAGAATCATGCGGACGACATATTACGAGGAATTATCCTCATTGTCCGCCCAGGTCGGCGAGATGTGTGGGCGGGCGGCCGACGCAATGGAGCACGCGACTCAGGCACTGCTGGGTGCGGATCTCTCGGTGGCAGAGCAAGTCATCGCCGACCACGAGCACATCGTGGCGATGAGCAAGCGCGCCGAGGCCTGCGCGATCAAACTGCTCGCCCTGCAGCAACCGGTCGCCGGCGACTTGCGGACGATCGTGGGCGCGATCCACGTTGGCGCCGATATCGAGCGGATGGGTGCGCTGGCCGTGCACGTCGCCAGCATCTCGCGGCTGCGGCATCCGGAATGCGCTCTACCCGACGATGTTCGCGCCTCATTCGCGGAAATGGGCCGACGGGCAGTCGAATTGGCCCGGACTGCGCAGGAGGTGCTGAGTTCAGGCGATCCCGACAAGGCGGCCCGACTGCAGGATCAGGATGATGCCGTCGACGCAGAGCATCGCCACCTCTTCACACTGCTGATTGACCAGAAGTGGCAGGACGGCGTGTGTTCCGCGGTCGATGTGGCGCTGCTGGGCCGCTTCTACGAACGCTTCGCCGACCACGCCGTCGAGATCGGCAAGCGAGTGGTGTTCGAGACAACCGGCGGAATGCCCGACCACAAGCAGATGGCCTAACTCAGCCGTCACCATCCTGGCCTGACGTACGATCCCTCCTCGAGAAGAATCGAGGAAACACGTTGGATCAGAACACTTATGACAAGGGGCGCGAAGTCCGGGCGGCGGTGCTCGGCGAGGCATATGTAAATGCGGCGACGGCGGATGCGGATGACTTCAACAAGCCGTTCCAGGATCTGGTAACCGAGTACTGCTGGGGCGCGGTGTGGGGGCGCGAGGAATTGCCCCTCAAGACTCGCAGCATGCTGAATCTGGCCATGATCTCGCTACTCAACCGGCCGCAGGAGCTACGCACACATATCAGGGGCGCGCTGACCAACGGCGTGACGCGCGATGAAATCCGCGAAGTCTTCATGCAGGTGGCGGTCTACGCCGGTGTTCCCGCTGCCGTCGACAGCTTCCGCATCGCCCGCCAGACATTCGCCGAACTGGACGAGGGCTAGCTGTCGTGGACATCGGGTTTATCGGCTTGGGCCACATGGGATTTCCCATCGCAAGACGCATGGTGGCGGCCGGCCACAATGTCGTCGCGTTCGACACGCGTGCCGAGGTGGTGGAAACCCTCGTCGGAGCGCGGGCCGCGGCGTCCGCTCGGGATGTCGCCGACAATGCGGAAACGGTGATGGCCAGCCTTCCGTCGCCGCAGGCTTCCCGTGACGTTGCGACTGCCGTCGCTGAGGGTTCGCGAATCAAGCGGTTCGTCGACTTCTCGACGGTGGGTCGGCAGACCGCGATCGAGGTGCATGTCCTGCTCGCCCGGCGCGGAATCGTCGCGATCGACAGCCCGGTCAGCGGCGGGGTCAGCGGTGCCAACTCGGGGACGCTTGCGGTGATGGTGTCCGCACCGCGAGACGACTTCGAGCTGCTGACGCCGGTGTACGAAGCGATTGGCCGAGCGTTCTATCTGGGCGACAAGCCCGGCTCGGCGCAGACGATGAAACTCGTCAACAATTTGTTGGCGGCCACCGGCCTCATCGCGACGTGCGAGGCGGTTGCGATGGGCGTCAAAGCAGGCCTGGACGCGGCGACGATGGTCGAAGTCCTCAACGCCGGGTCTGGCGGCACCAACGCCAGCCGTGACAAGTTCCCGCGCTCAATCCTCCCGCGCACCTTCGACTACGGCTTCGCCACAGGGCTGATGGTGAAAGACGTGCGCTTGTACGTCGCGGAGGCCAAAGCACTCGGCGTGTCAATGGAAGTCGCCGAGGCGGTGGCGCGACTGTGGGAAACGGTGAACCGCGAGCTCGGCCCGGAGTCAGACTTCACCGCGGCCATCAAGCCGATCGAACGGGCCGCGGGCGTGGTGGTGGGCGGGCCGCAGCGAGACTGACGGAAACGGCCCCGCAAAAACATTGAGTGGTTTATGGTTTGCGCGTGCAGACCTACAAAGTGGCGGTGTGGGCGACCGGTGGCGTCGGGCGATTCGCGATCCGCACGATCGTCGACCGGCCCAATTACGAGCTGGTAGGCGCCTGGGTGCATTCGGCGAGCAAGGACGGCGAGGACATCGGCACGCTGGCCGGGATCGCACCGATCGGCGTGGCCGCCAGCCGCGATGAGACGGCTGTCCTGGACGGCGACGCGGACTGCGTCGTCTACGCGGCGCCCGCCGGCTCGCGACCGAAAGAGGCGCTGGCCGACCTCTGCCGCATCCTCGCCGCGGGCAAGAACATCGTCACCACGTCACTCCCAGGCCTGGTGTACGAGCGCGGGTCGCTGTCGGAACGCTATCTCGACGCGATTCGCCAAGCGGCGCAGGCCGGTTCGAGCTCGATCTTCTCCTCCGGCATCGAACCGGGCTTCGGCTGCGACCTGTTCCCGATCGCGCTGATGACGATGTCGCACAAGGTGTACTCCGTGCGCGGCATCGAGATCACCGACTACTCGCGATACCCGGTCGAATTCGACATGCGCGAGCTGTTCGGATTCGGCCAACCGCTGGACTACCAGGGCGGCCTGAAAAGCCCCGGCGTCCTGACGTGGGGCTGGGGCGCCGCGGTGACCATGGTGGCCGATGCATTGGGTGTCCAGCTCGACGAGATCAGAGAGTCCTGCGAATTCCTGCCCACCCCACGGCCGCTCGAAACCGCCTGCGGCGTCATCGAAGCCGGCACCGTCGGCGCCACCTACGCGAAATGCATCGGCGTCGTCGATGGCCAGGAGGTGATCACCATCGAGCACGTCGACCGGATGGCCGACGACCTCGCACCGGACTGGCCGAAGAGCCGCACCGGCGGCATCGACGGCACGTGGCGCGTCATCGTCGACGGTGAACCGAGCTTCGACGCCGAATTCGAGGTCGGCTTCCGCGACGGCGAAAGCTCCAGCGATCAAGGCCTGCTCGCCACCGGCATGCGCGCCGTCAACGCCATCCCGTGGGTATGCGACGCCGCCCCGGGTGTCGTCGACGCGCTGCATCTGCCGTTGACCTCGCCGCTGGGCGCACTGCATCCACATCGCGACGGCATACCGGCGTTCTGACATGGGCGCACTCGACGGCAAGATCGCGGTCGTCACCGGCACCAGCAGGGGAGTCGGCGTCGGCATCGCGCACGAACTGCTGCGCGCGGGCGCCACGGTCATCGGCTGCTCGCGTTCCAAACTTGACGGGCTACCCGGCGTCGAACCTGAATGGGTGCCGTGGTCCGCCCAATTGGTTTGCGACCAAGGTGATTACCGCTCCGTCGACGCACTGGTCTCGCAGGTGGCCGAGACGTACGGCCGCATCGACATCCTTGTCAACAACGCCGGCGGCACGGTGCCCACCCCGAACGTCGAGGACGTGCCCGCGCTCGTCGCGCAGATTCAGGGCGCACCGCGCAGTGACGACGACTTTGAGCGCACGGTGCTGTTTCACTCGTTCGCAATACAGATGAATCTGATCAGCCCGCTATGGTTTGCCATTCGGGTGTATCGGCAGATGCGCGGACAAGACGGCACCGGCTCGATCATCAACATCTCCAGCGGCGCCGGCCACCCCGCAGGGTCACCGACGCTGGTGTCCTACGGTGCGGCCAAGGCCGGCCTGAACCACCTGACCCGTTCGCTGGCCGAGGAGTGGGGGCCACGCGTCCGCGTCAACGCGCTGGCCCTCGGCCCGACCATGACCGAAAACTTCCGCAGCTTCGTGCTGCCCAAGGACGACCCGGACGGCGCCCAGTATTTCCGCAACGTTCCACTCAAGCGCGCGGGCAAGCCCGCCGAAGTCGGCCGAGCATGCGTGTTCTTATGCAGCGGCGCAGCCGATTTCATCAACGGCACCACCATTGAGATCGACGGCGGCATGCTGCCCGGCGTGCTGTACGAAGCCGGCCTCAAAACCATCACCGATCTGCTCTAGGGGACACGCGTGCGACGAGTCATCCAGTTCTCCACCGGCAACGTGGGCCGCCACGCGCTGCGTACGCTGATAGAGCGCCCCGACTTGGAACTGGTCGGCGTGCACGCCAGTGGCGCTGAGAAGGTGGGCCGCGACGCCGCTGAACTGTGTGGGTTCACGACACCGACAGGGGTGGTGGCCACCGACGACATCGACGCGCTGGTCGCGTTGGGGGCCGACTGTGTGGTGTACACGTCACAGGCCGAGATGCGCCCGACTGAGGCCATCGACGAGATCTCCCGGTTCCTGGCGGCGGGCACCAATGTTGTTGGCACCTCAATGGTCTGGCTGGTCGCGCCCGAGCAGGCCGACGACTGGCTGCGCGACCCGCTGGAGAAGGCCTGCAAAGCGGGCGACACCTCGCTGTACATCAACGGCATCGACCCCGGCTTCTCCGGTGACACGCTGGTGCACACCGCGCTGAGCCTGTCGGCGCGGGCCACCGCCATCACCGTGCAGGAGATCTTCGATTACGGCAGCTACGACGACGCCGAATTCACCGGTGTCAGCATGGGATTCGGCACCACGCCCGATCACACGCCGATCATGTTCCAGCCCGGAGTCCTAGCGTCGCTTTGGGGTGGTCAGGTCAGAAGTCTCGCTGACGGCCTCGGCGTCGAGCTCAACGATGTTCGCGAACGCCACGAAACATGGGTGACGCCAGAACCCATCGAGTGCACGATGATGACCGTGCCACCGGGAGGGGTGGCCGCCGTCCGGTTCGCGGTCGAGGGT